>NZ_CP018632.1:990000-1290000 GCF_002215215.1 Granulosicoccus antarcticus IMCC3135
GATAGTACCAGTCCTGTATTGCTTAATGCGGATGCGGATGGTGATGGCATTGACGATGCGGTCGATGTTGATATTACCAATGGGGATGATGATGACGGTAATGGCGTTGATGACGCTTTTGAGCCGACCGATAGTGACGGTGATGGCATAGCGGATCACCTTGATGGTGACAGTGATGCGGATGGTATCCCCGATATCATCGAAGGTTCTGTTGATTCTGATGGCGATACGATTCCCGATTATCTGGACCTGGATTCAGATGCGGACGGCATTGACGATGCGGTGGAGGACACCCGGACGCCAGCCTTGCTGGGAACCGATGCCGACAATGATGGTATCGATGATGCGATCGATGTTGATGTGACGAATGGTACAGATGCCGACGCTAACGGCATTGATGACGCACTGGAGCCCAGCGATACCGATGGTGATGGGGCTAACGATTTTCGGGATGTTGATTCTGATAATGACGGTATTCCCGATACGCTTGAAGGGAATGTGGACAGTGACGGAGATGGCACACCAGATTTTCTGGATACCGACTCGGACAACGATGGCATCCTTGATAGTGTGGAAGCCTCCAATGTTCCCGCTCTGACCAATAACGATGCAGACAACGATGGAATCGATGATGCGTTCGATGTCGATCTGACCAGTGGTGACGATGACAATGCCAATGGTATAGACGATGCTCTGGAGCCGATTGATTCAGATGGAGACGGCACGGCTGATTATCTGGATATCGACAGTGATGCTGATGGCATTGCCGATGTTTATGAAGGTTCAGTTGATAGTGACGGCGATAATATTGCCGACTACCTGGATACCGATTCGGACAACGACGGTATTCTTGATGCAGCTGAAGACAGTAATACCCCTGTATTACTAGGTTCGGATGCCGATAATGACGGCATTGACGATGCGCTTGATTTTGACTTGATAGGCGGCAACGATGCTGATGGCAACGGCATCAGTGATGCGGTAGAGCCTCAGGACAGTGATGCCGATGGCACGCCGGATCATCTGGATATCGATAGTGATGCCGATGGTATTGCCGACATTCTGGAAACCGCAATCGATTCTGATGGTGACGGTCAACCGGACTATCTGGACCTGGACAGTGATAACGATACGATTGTCGATTCTATTGAAGACAGCACCAGTCCAACCTTGCTCGGTACCGATGCCGACAATGACGGGATTGATGATGCGATCGATGTCGATGTGACAAGTGGTGACGATGATAATTTCAATGGTATAGACGATGCACTGGAGCCAAGCGACTCGGATGGTGACGGTATTGCCAACCACCTGGATAATGACAGTGATGCGGATGGCATTGCAGACGTACTGGAGCTGGCAACAGACACCGACGGTGACGGTGATCCGGATTATCTGGATCTGGATTCAGACAATGACGGCATTCTTGACGATGCGGAAGATACGACAAGTCCTGTCCTGTTGGGAACCGATGCGGACAACGATGGAATCGATGATGCGCTTGATGTAACAATTAGCGGTGGCGCAGATGTCAACAACAATGGCGTTGATGATACGTTCGAGCCGACGGATAGTGATGCCGATGGCACACCGGACCATCACGATCAGGACAGTGATGCGGATGGTATCCCCGACATCATCGAAGGCTCTGCCGATTCTGATGGCGACACTATTCCAGACTATCTGGATCTGGACTCGGATGCGGATGGTATTGACGATGCGGTCGAGGACACACGGACGCCAGCCTTGCTGGGAACCGATGCCGACAATGACGGTATCGATGATGCGATCGATGTTGACGTAACCAATGGTACAGATGCTGATAATAATGGCATTGATGACGCGTTGGAGCCCAGCGATACCGATGGTGATGGGGCTAACGATTTTCGGGATGTTGATTCGGATAATGATGGTATTCCCGATACGCTTGAAGGGAATGTGGACAGTGACGGTGATGGCACACCAGATTTTCTGGATACCGACTCGGACAACGATGGCATCCTTGATAGTGTGGAAGCCTCCAATGTTCCCGCTCTGACCAATAACGATGCAGACAACGATGGAATCGATGATGCGTTCGATGTCGATCTGACCAGTGGTGACGATGACAATGCCAATGGTATAGACGATGCTCTGGAGCCGATTGATTCAGATGGAGACGGCACGGCTGATTATCTGGATATCGACAGTGATGCTGATGGCATTGCCGATGTTTATGAAGGTTCAGTTGATAGTGACGGCGATAATATTGCCGACTACCTGGATACCGATTCGGACAACGACGGTATTCTTGATGCAGCTGAAGACAGTAATACCCCTGTATTACTAGGTTCGGATTCCGATAATGACGGCATTGACGATGCGCTTGATTTTGACTTGATAGGCGGCAACGATGCTGATGGCAACGGCATCAGTGATGCGGTAGAGCCTCAGGACAGTGATGCCGATGGTACGCCGGATCATCTGGATATCGATAGTGATGCCGATGGTATTGCCGACATTATTGAAACGGCCACCGATTCGGATGGCGACGGTCAACCGGATTATCTGGACCTGGACAGTGACAACGATACGATTGTCGATTCTATTGAAGACAGCACCAGTCCAACCTTGCTCGGTACCGATGCTGACAATGACGGGATTGATGATGCGATCGATGTAGATGTGACAGGTGGTGACGATGATAATTTCAATGGTATAGACGATGCGCTGGAGCCAAGCGACACGGATGGTGACGGTATTGCCAACCATCTGGATATCGACAGTGATGCGGATGGCATTGCAGACGTACTGGAGCTGGCAACAGATACAGACGGCGATGGCGAGGCAGATTTTCTGGATCTGGATTCAGACAATGACGGCATTCTTGACGATGCGGAAGATACGACAAGTCCTGTCCTGCTGGGAACCGATGCGGACAACGATGGAATCGATGATGCGCTTGATGTAACAATCAGCGGTGGCGATGATGCCAACAGTAATGGCGTGGATGACGCATTTGAGCCGACTGATAGTGATGGTGACACTATTCCTGATCATCGTGATCAGGACAGTGATGCGGATGGTATCCCCGATATCATCGAAGGCTCTGCCGATTCTGATGGCGACACTATCCCGGACTATCTGGATCTGGACTCCGATGCGGACGGTATTGACGACGCGGTCGAGGACACACGGACGCCAGTCTTGCTGGGAACCGATGCTGACAATGACGGTATCGACGATGCGATTGATGTCGATGTAACTAATGGTACCGATGCTGATAATAACGGCATTGATGACGCACTGGAGCCCACTGATACAGATGGCGACGGCACCCATGACTATCGGGATGCGGATTCTGACAACGACGGTATTCCAGATCATATTGAGGGTAATGGTGATACCGACGGCGATGGCACAGCAGACTTTTTGGATACCGACTCGGACAACGATGGCATCCTTGATAGTGTTGAAGCTTCCAATATGCCGGCACTGGCCAATAGCGATTCGGATAATGATGGAATCGACGATGCGTTCGATGTCGATCTGACCAGTGGTGACGATGACAATGCCAATGGTATAGACGATGCTCTGGAGCCGATTGATTCCGATGGTGACGGCACGGCTGATTACCTGGATATCGACAGTGATGCTGATGGCATTGCCGATGTTTATGAAGGGTCAGTAGATAGCGATGGCGATACCATTGCTGACTACCTGGATACCGACTCGGACAACGACGGTATTCTTGATGCCGCTGAAGACAGCAATACGCCTGTATTACTCGGTACGGATGCCGATAATGACGGCATTGATGATGCGCTGGATGTTGATCTGACAGGTGGCAGTGATCTTGATGGCAACGGCATTGATGATGCGGTAGAGCCACAGGACAGTGATGCTGATGGCACGCCGGATCATCTGGATATCGACAGTGATGCCGATGGTATTGCCGACATTATTGAAACGGCCACCGATTCGGATGGCGACGGTCAACCGGATTATCTGGACCTGGACAGTGACAACGATACGATTGTCGATTCTATTGAAGACAGCACCAGTCCAACCTTGCTCGGTACCGATGCTGACAATGACGGGATTGATGATGCGATCGATGTAGATGTGACAGGTGGTGACGATGATAATTTCAATGGTATAGACGATGCGCTGGAGCCGCTCGACTCAGACGATGACGGCACACCGGATCACCTGGATATTGACAGTGATGCCGATGGCATTGCTGATGTAATCGAACTGACTACCGATACCGACGGCGATGGCGATCCGGACTATCTGGATCTGGACTCGGACAATGACGGCCTGCTCGATGCCGCCGAAGACACAACCAGTCCTGTTCTGTTGGGAGCCGATGCAGACAACGATGGAATCGATGATGCGATTGATGTCGATGTCAGTGGTGGCACTGATGCCGACAGTAATGGCATCGATGATTCTCTGGAACCAACCGATAGCGATGCCGATGGCATACCTGATCATCACGACCAGGACAGTGATGCTGATGGTATCCCGGACATTATCGAAGGTTCCGTGGATACGGATGGCGACACCATTCCAGACTATCTGGATCTGGACTCCGATGCGGATGGCATTGATGACGCGGTCGAAGACACGACGACGCCGGTATTACTGGGAACCGATGCGGACAATGACGGCATCGACGATGCGATCGATGTCAACATGACGAACGGCACAGATGCCGACGGTAACGGCATTGATGACACTCTGGAGCCGACGGATACCGACGGTGACGGCGTTGCCGATCATAAAGATAGCGACAGTGATAGCGATGGCATTCCTGATAGTGTAGAAACGACCGTTGACAGTGATGGTGACTCTATTCCAGACTATCTGGACCTGGATAGCGATGCGGATGGCATTAACGACAACCTGGAAGCTGGTGCAAACCCGGCGACACCAGTCGATACCGACAACGATGGTACGCCTGATGTGCTGGATAGCGATTCAGATGGCGACGGCATTGACGATGTTGATGAAGGAGGCAGCGATTCGGATAGTGACGGCGTGCCAGACTATCGGGATACAGACTCCGACGGTGATGGTATTGATGATGCCGATGAAGGCACGGTCGATACTGACGGTGACACTATCCCTGACTACCTGGATGCAGATTCAGACAACGATGGCATCAACGACAGTGTCGAAGCCGGAACAGGTCCGGTAGCCACTGATACGGATTCAGACGGCACTCCGGACTATCTGGATGCTGACTCGGATGATGATGGTATTGACGATAGTGTCGAAGGACCCGGCGATAGCGATGGCGACAATATTGCCGACTATCAGGATACTGATTCAGATGGCGACGGCATTGCTGACAGCATCGAAGGTGTTGTTGATACCGATGGGGACGGCATTCCGAATTATCTGGATACCGACTCAGATGGTGATGGTATTCCTGATTCAGCTGAAACAACCGTGGATACCGACAGTGATGGCACCCCTGATTATCTGGATACTGATTCGGATGACGATGGCATCCTTGACAGCATCGAGGGTGATGTCGACAGCGATGGTGATGGCACTGCCGATTACAGAGACCTGGATAGCGACAATGACGGTATCAGTGATGCGGATGAAGGTGTTGTCGATACCGATGGTGACGGTGTAGTCGATTTCCTCGATACCGATGCGGATGACGATGGCATTCCAGATAGTGTGGAAGGCAGCAGTGATACCGATGGCGATGGCACAGCCGATTATCTGGACAGTGACAGTGACGACGATGGCATCCCTGATGTGGTTGAAAGTGGCATCGACTCTGATGGTGATGGCATCCTCAACTACGTCGATCTGGACAGCGACAATGATGGTTTGCCAGATAGCGTCGAAAGGGCTCTGGATCCGGACCACGATGGTATTGCTGACTATATTGATCTGGACAGCGATAACGATGGATTGTCAGATCTTCTTGAAGGCGGTTCTAACCTGGCACTGGATGCGGATGGTGATCTGCGCCTGGATGGTCCGTTTGGCGATAACGGTCTGGCTGATGCGATTGAAACCTCACCCGACAGTGGTATTTCGGATACCGATGGCGATGGAATAACCGATGTTGCAATCGATAGCGACGGCGACTCGGTACCTGACTACCTGGACCTTGATAGTGACAACGATGCGATCTCGGATGTCCTCGAGGCGGGCGGTGCTGACGCAGATGGGAATGCAGAGCAGGATGGTTTTATTGATGCCAATGGTGATGGCGTGAGCGATAACTTGATTGCGGTTCCTCTTGCAACGCCTGATTCTGATTCTGATGGCTTATATGATCATCTTGACCTGGACAGCGACGCAGATGGATTCTTTGATCTGGTCGAGGCTGGTGGAGACGATGTCGATAACAATGGCCTGGTCGATAACTTCACTGATGCAGACGGTGATGGCTATGATGATGCCAGCTCAGGTGGTGCGTTCAACAATACCGATACTGATGGCGACGGCATCCCTGATTCCATTGATGATGACTCGGACAACGACGGCATCAGTGATATCGAAGAAGGTGACGTTGATACCGATGGTGATGGCATCGTTGATCGATTGGACAGCGATTCGGATAACGACGGAATTCCGGATAGCATCGAAGGTGTTGTTGATACCGATAACGACGGAATCGCCGACTATCATGATACCGATAGTGACGCTGATGGCATTCCGGATTCGATTGAAGCAGGTGTGGATCCGAACAGTCCTGTCGACTCTGATGGCGACGGGGTGTCAGACTTTATCGACACCGATTCGGATGCAGACGGCATCAACGACAGTGTGGAAGGTAATGCCGATACCGACGGTGATGGGATCCATGACTATCTTGATAGCGATTCAGATGGTGATGGCATCGCAGACTCAATCGAAGGAACTGTAGATACCGATAATGACGGTATTGCCGATTATCGGGATACAGACTCTGACGGTGATGATGTTACCGATGCGATAGAGGGCACTGCCGATACTGATGCTGATGGTATTCCGAATTATCTGGACCTGGACTCCGATGGCGATGGTATTGCCGATAGCGTAGAAGGTCATACCGATACAGATGGTGATGGCATACCTGATTATCAGGATGAAGATTCAGATAATGATGGCATTCATGATTTTGTAGAAGGCTCGGTGGATACCGACGGTGATGGTGTCGTTGATGCTCTGGATACTGACTCGGACAACGATGGCATTCCAGATAGTCTGGAAGCCGGAAGCACACCCGACACGCCGGTTGATACTGACAATGACGGTACGCCAGACTATCTCGATGAAGACTCGGATGGCGACAGCATTCCCGATGCGACCGAGACGGCGCATGACACGGATGGTGATGGTGTCATGAACTACCTGGATGCCGACAGCGATGGTGACAATATTCCTGATGCCACTGAAGGCGCTGTGGATACTGACAACGACGGTGCTGCAGATTATGTGGATACCGACAGTGACCAGGATGGTATTGCGGATGTGACTGAAGGCGTTGTTGACACTGATAATGATGGCTTGAGAGATTCTGTGGATATCGACAGTGATAGCGACGGTATCCCGGATAGTGTTGAAGGTGCGATCGATACTGACGGTGATCTGGTTGCTGACTACCGTGATTCCGATAGCGACGCTGATGGCATCCCTGACAGTGTTGAGGCGGGAACTGATCCGCTGAACCCTGTGGATGCGGACGCTGATGGTGCACCGGATTATCTGGATACTGACAGTGACGCCGATGGCATTCCTGACAGCGTCGAAGCCGGAGCAACACCTGCGGTGCCACGCGATACCGATGGAGATTCAATTGCCGATTATCTGGATACAGATTCGGATGGCGATGGTATCTCTGATAGCGAAGAGGGCTCGGTTGACAGTGATGGCGATGGCATTCCGAACTCAACTGATCCGGATTCCAACAATGACGGCATTACCGATGAGGTTGCGGGTACTGATGATCCTGATGGCGACGGTATTCCAAGCTACCTGGATGATGATATCGACGGTGATGGAATTCCGAATAGTGCGGAGACTCTTGCCGATACGGATGGAGACGGTGTACCTAACTATCGGGACCTGGATAGCGACGGTGATCTGATTCCAGATGCCACTGATGGGACGGGTGATGCTGATGGCGATAGCGTGCCGAACTTCATGGATGTCGACAGCGATGGCGATGGCATTGGTGACACTGGCGAGGCCGGTAGTGAGCCTGAGTCTCCCGTTGATTCAGACGGCGATGGTGTTGCTGATTATCTGGATGATGATTCGGACAACGACACGATTCCCGATACGATTGAAGGCGTGATCGACAGTGATGCAGATGGTATAGCGAACTACCTTGATACAGAGTCTGACGGCGATGGCATTCCCGATATTCTGGAGAATGTAGTCGACACCGATGGTGATGGTGCATCAGATTATGTTGATCTGGATGCCGATGGCGACTCGCTGAGCGATGCGCTGGAAGCTGGCAGTAATCCTGAGAGCCCTGTTGATACCGATGCTGATGGCGTTGCAGACTTTCGCGATACCGACAGTGATAACGACGGTATCAGCGATAGTGATGAAGGTGTCGTTGATACTGATGGCGATGGCATCCCTGATGCCAATGATCCGGACTCCAATAACGATGGTATTCCGGATAGTGCGCTGAGTAATGCTGATACCGATGGTGACGGCATTGAAGACTATCTTGATAGCGATATCGATGGTGACGGTGTGCCTAACGTCAGTGAAAGTGCTGATGGTGAGAACACGGATACCGATGCGGATGGTATTCCCGATTACCTGGATACCGACTCGGATGGTGATGGTATTGCCGACTCTATTGAAGGTAGCAACGATGCGGATGGTGATGGTGTGCCGAACTTCATGGACACTGACAGTGATGGCGATGGCATCAATGATTCGGATGAGGCAGGTGCTGATACAACTTCACCTGTTGATACCGACACTGATGGAGTAGCGGATTATCTGGATACCGACGCCGATGGTGATGGTATCTCGGATATCACTGAAGGCTCTATTGATACAGATGCTGATGGAGTGCCAGATTATCTGGACCTGGATTCTGACGCTGATGGTATTGCTGACAACGTAGAAGGCAGCAGTGATGACGACGGTGACGGTGTGCCAGCCTATCTGGATACTGACTCAGACGGCGACGGTATTGCCGATGCCGTTGAAGGTGCCGAGGATGCGGATGCTGACGGCATAGCGAACTTTGCGGATACCGACAGTGACGGTGATGGCATCAGTGATTCGATTGAAGCCGGTAATGATGCAACCTCACCTGTTGACTCGGACAGTGATGGTACTCCGGACTATCTGGATACGGATAGCGATGGTGATGGTGTGTCTGATGCGCTTGAAGGTAGTGACGATGCTGATGGTGATGGTATCGCTAACTACCTGGATCTGGATTCCGACGGCGACGGTATTGCTGATAGTGAGGAAGGCGATACGGATACCGATGGAGATGGTGTACCGGATTCTCAGGACAACGACTCAGATAATGATGGTATCCCGGACGTTGTTGAAGGCTCGGTGGACACCGATAATGATGGTGTCATTGATTCTCTGGATACTGACTCGGACAACGATGGTATTCCGGATAATCTGGAAGCGGGAAGCGATCCTGCAGCCCCCATTGATACTGACAACGACGGTACGCCGGATTATCTGGACGGTGATTCGGACGGTGACTCCATTGCAGATGCGCTTGAAGGTGCGGTTGATACCGATGGTGATGGAGTACTGAACTATGTTGATAGTGACAGCGATGGCGACAATATTCCTGACGCCGTTGAGGGAGCTGTGGATACTGACAATGACGGTACTGCAGATTATGTGGATACCGACAGTGATCAGGACGGCATTGCTGACCTGGCCGAAGGTGTTGTTGATACTGACAATGATGGCTTGAGTGATGCCCTCGACGTTGATAGTGACAATGACGGTATTCCGGACAGTCTGGAAGGTGCGCTGGATACCGACGGTGATCTGATCGCTGACTATCGTGACGCAGACAGTGATGGTGACGGCATCCCTGATAGTGTGGAGGTGGGAAGTGATCCACTGAACCCTGTCGATACAGATGCTGATGGTGCGCCGGACTATCTGGATACTGACAGTGACGCCGATGGCATCGCCGACAGTGTTGAGGCTGGAGCGACTCCTGATGCGCCACGCGATACCGATAATGATGGCATTGCCGACTTTATCGATACCGATTCAGATGGCGATGGTATCCCGGACAGTGAAGAAGGGACTGTTGATAGTGATGGCGATGGTATTCCGAATGCAACGGATCCTGACTCCAACAATGACGGTATTCTCGACGCAGTCGCCGGCAGGGATGATCCTGATGGTGATGGTATTCCAAGCTATCTGGATGACGATATCGACGGCGATGGTATTCCGAACAGTGCAGAAACACTGGCAGATACCGATGGGGATGGTGTGCCGAACTATCGGGACCTGGATAGCGATGGTGATCAGATTTCCGATGCCACCGATGGTACGGGTGATGCTGATGGCGATGGGTCACCGAACTTTCTGGATATCGATTCGGATGGTGATGGTATTGGCGATGCGGGGGAGGCAGGTAGTAACGCTGCCTCACCGGTGGATTCTGATGCTGATGGTATTCCGGATTACCTGGATGATGATTCTGACAACGACACGATCCCCGACACGACTGAAGGTGTGGTCGACAGTGACGGAGATGGAGTAGCGAACTACCTCGATACTGATTCTGATGGCGATGGCATACCGGATTCTCTGGAAAATGTGGTCGACACCGATGGTGATGGTGCTTCAGATTATCTGGACCTGGATGCCGACGGTGACACGCTGAGTGATGCGCTGGAAGCGGGCAGTAATCCTGGCAGCCCGGTTGATACCGACGCCGATGGTGTTGCGGACTTCAGAGATACCGACAGTGACAACGACGGTATCAGTGATAGCGATGAGGGTGTGGTCGATAGTGATGGCGATGGCATTCCGGATTCCAGCGACACAGATTCGAACAACGATGGTATTCCGGATGCTGCGCTGGGTAACACTGACACCGATGGTGATGGTATCCCGGATTATCTGGATAGTGATATCGACGGTGATGGTGTACCCAACGTGAGTGAAAGTGCCGAGGGTGTGGATACTGATAACGATGGCTTACCGGACTATCTGGATACCGATGCGGATGGTGATGGTATTGCCGACGCCGATGAAGGTGCCAATGATGCTGATGGTGATGGTGTACCGAACTTCCTGGATACAGACAGCGATGGCGATGGTGTGAGTGATGCCGAAGAAGCTGGCGATAATGCGGGATCTCCGGTCGACTCGGATGGCGATGGTATTGCGGATTATCAGGATACAGACTCTGACGGTGATACCTTGCCTGACAACCTTGAAGGTACAGGTGATCCGGATGGTGATGGACTTTCGAACTATCGGGATACTGATTCAGACGGTGATGGCATTGCCGATGTCGAGGAAGGTATTGCAGATACAGACGGCGATGGGACGCCTGATTCGCAAGATACTGACTCGGATGGTGATGGCGTTAGCGACGTTGAAGAAGGCACTGGCGACACTGATGGTGACGGTGTACCTGACTCACAAGATGTTGATTCTGATGGTGATGGGGTAGATGACGTCGATGAAGGAAACGGAGATAGTGACGGCGACGGTGTACCTGATTCACTGGACACGGATTCGGATAATGATGGCATCAGCGATCAGATTGAGTTCGGAGCCGATGCGAGAAATCCTGTAGATACTGATGGGGATGGTGTTATCGATGCTCTGGATCTTGATAGTGACAATGATGGCATTCCGGATTCTCTTGAAGCTGGTGCGAACCCTGAATCACCGCTTGACAGCGATGGTGATGGGCTCATTGATGCTCTTGACCGGGACAGTGACAACGATGGCATGACCGATACGCTGGAAGCCGATGGTGAGGATGCTGATGGCGATGGTGTGATCGATAACTTCACTGACGAGAACGGAGATGGCATGGACGATGGTGCACAGGCCAATCCATTACCGGCCGAGGACTTTGATGCTGACGGGATCCGAAACTTCCGTGATCGGGATAGCGATAATGATGGCTTGACCGATGTGATGGAAACCCAGGGTTCTCAGGCTGATGCCAATCGAGACGGTGTCGTCGACGGCTTTGTTGATGATAATGGTAATGGCATGGATGATTCTCTTGAAAGTCGTCTGACTCGTGTTGAGCCTGATGATATTGATGGTGATGGCTTGCCGGACTATCTGGACATCGATAGCGATGGCGACGGTATCCTGGATCTGGTGGAAGCAGGGGGCGTGGATGCAGATAACGACGGTATCGTTGACAGCATGGCCGATAGCGACAATGACAGCATTCCTGACAGTGTCGATGTGGACCTGACGTTCGGTAGTGATGCGGATAATGATGGTATCGATGACAGTGCTGACATTGACTTCAATCCGGGATCGATCGATACCGATGGTGATGGAATCATCGATGAAAGAGATCCTGATATTGATGGTGATGGACTGGCCAACTTCCTGAGTGATGGATTTCAACCACTGCCTGATACGGATAACAACGGGGTTCCTGATGTAGAACAAGTGGATGAGCCCGATATCGGCGAAGCAGAGCCGGGAGTCATTCATACCGGTCTGGAAGGTGGTGGTTGTTCTATCAGTTCACGAGGTGCCAGAGATCCACTGTTGCCATTATTGGCTATATTCTCAGCACTTTATCTGCTGCGTCGGCATCGCGGAGTCACAACGGCGAGCTTGTTCGCCGGAGTGTTCAGTGTCACGTTCAGTGTGTTGGGGACAACCATGAGCAATGCCATTGCAGCAGAGAATCAGGTGTCGCAGCCTGAAGTTGCAAGTGATGGTTTTCCAGTCTTTCAGCTTGGCAACGATGAAGAACGGAAACTGAGACGCCAGTTCTATGCAGGTTTTGGAGTTGGCCGCAGTTGGCTCAACCCTGATACCAGCGAGGTAGATGGGGTTGGTACCAGTGACGGGATTCAAACCGGTTATCAATTGTTCCTCGGCTACGATATCAACAAGTGGCTTTCACTGGAAGTTCATGGTGCTGACCTGGGTTCTGCCGAGTTGTCACCGAGTGGTTCCATTAGCTACAGGACCTTCGGTGGCAGTGCATTGTTCTATGTCGGTGGTAATCGTGATCGTCAGAAGAGACGTGGCTTGAGCGGATTTGGACGCCTTGGTTATGGGTATCTGAGCAACCATAGAGATAGCGCATCGGTTAATTATGAGAAAGATAACGCCAATCACTTTCTGTACGGCCTGGGAGTTGAGTACATGGGCCGCCGCGGATTGGGAATACGGCTCGAGGGGAACTATATTGATGCGGATATCCGTTATAGCCAGCTAAGCCTCTTGTACCGGTTTGGTACCAACTCTGATGCTGAAAAGATTCGTCAAGTAGATCAGATGCCTGTGGCGGTAGCTGTCACGGCCCCCATCTCGGCATTGCCGGTTTTGAATGATAACGACAACGATGGAGTCAGTGATGATCAGGACAATTGCAAGCTGACAGGGGTAGAGGTCGCCGTTGATGAATTCGGATGTGGAATATTTGGTGGGATTATTGAAAATGTACACTTCTCGACAAATTCTGCATTGCTCTCGAGCCTGGCCAGGGGGCAGCTGGATGATGTCGTTGCTACGCTCAAAACCTTTCCGGGTACACAGCTTATTCTCTCGGCGCACACAGATAGCCGAGGGGCTGGTGAATACAATCAGAACCTGTCTGATCAGCGTGTTGTTTCTGTAGAACAGTATCTGCAAAAAGCAGGCGTTTCGCTGAGTCGTTTGAGACTGCGTCACTATGGTGAAACTCAGCCAGTTGAGAGCAATGCCACGACTGAAGGGCGACGTATGAACCGGAGAGTCGAACTTGCAGTTTGTCCCGATGGTTGCAAGATCAAATAGAAGAGGCAGTCTACAAAGTATAAGTTGGGTACAACGGCTGCCCCTGTTGGGGCAGCCGCGACCAGCATGGGTAGCGGCTGCAGTTACTGAGTGTCTGTGAAGCGCCAGAGCACATTCGCACTGGCGCTACCGTCATAGCCTGGTAGTCATTGACGCTCAAAGTGTTCAGGCAATCTGCACAATACCGTTGGCTACGAATTGTTCGAAGTCCGCATCTGTAAATCCTGCTTCTTCCAGTATTTCACGGCTATGCTGCCCTAGCAGTGGAGCTGCGCTGCGAATGCTGCCCGGTGTACCGTGGAACTTGACGGGTGAGCCCAGGGTTTTGACGGTTCCGGCACGCAGATGCTCCACTTCAACAATCATCTCTCGGGCCAGGGCCTGTGGATCCTGATGCATTTGCGGTATGTTGAGAATGGGGCCTGCGGGTATGCCTGCCTGGTTCAGAAGCTCCACCCATTCATCTGTTTTTTTCTGTTTGAAGTAGGGCTCCAGCTCGACTATCAGCTCGATTCTGTTCTGCATTCGCAGCGGATTGCTGGAAAAGCGAGCATCCTCGTTCAAGTGCGTTGCTTCAATAACGGCCAGCATTTTTTCCCAGTTCGCCTGATTGGCAGCTCCCAGGTTCATCCAGCCATCTTGCGTGGCGATGGCCTGATAGGGAGCATTCAGCGGGTGGGCGGAGCCTAAGGGTTCGGGAGCTTCGCCGGTGGCAAAGGCGATGGCCGACTGCCAGAAGGTATGGGTGATGCCAGCTTCGAACAGCGAGGTATCGACGCGTTGTCCCAATCCTGTTTGCAGTTTGGATGCGTAGGCGGCACTGACACCCATGGCGGCAAGAATGCCTGCGGTAATGTCGGTAATCGGTGGTCCGACCTTGACTGGTGGACGGTCCGGGCCTTCACCCGTGACCGACATCAGGCCGGACATGCCTTGTGCAATCAGATCGAATCCGCCTCGTTCCCTGTAGGGACCGGTACGACCAAAGCCTGAGATCTCGCAATAGATAAGACCCGGATTCAGTACTTTGAGCGTGTCGTAATCAAGACCGAGTCGCGCCATGGTGTCGTGGCGGTAGTTCTCGATCACCACATCGGCGCTTTCGAGGAGCTTTTTCAGTATTCGTTTGCCATCCTCCTGCTTCAGGTCCAGAGCAATGCCGCGTTTGTTGCGATTCATCATCATATAGGCGGCAGACTCGCCCTGGATATCCGGTGGCAGGAAACGCCGGCTGTCATCGCCGCCGCCTGTCTTTTCCACCTTGATGACATCGGCACCCATGTCAGCCAGTAGCAGGCCGCAGGCGGGGCCTGCCATGATATGCGCCAGTTCAATTACCTTCATGCCGCTCAGAGGACCTGAACGCTGTTTCACGTTGTCGGTACTGGCATCCATCTACTGTCCTCGCCACTGAGGTTTGCGCTTGGCCAGAAATGCATCCATGCCTTCGCGAAAATCCTCACTGGTATAGCATTGAACAATCAGGTCATCACCTTCTATATCGGCGGCGTGCTCTCGCAATCGACGCAAGCCTTCCTTGGAGGCTGCCATGGTCAGGGGGGCATGCTGTTGCAGTGTGGTGGCCAGTTCCATGGCACGGTTCAGGGGATCCGCAACGCATTCATTGATCAGCAAGGTTGCCAGTGCTTCATCTTTGGTGATGAGTCTGGCGGTGAGTAGAATATCCCGGGTCCTGGCTGCGCCCAGCAGTTCGACCAGTCGGGACAGATTGCTCAGAGAGAGGCAATTGCCCAAGGTGCGAGCGATCGGGAAACCGTACTTGATGTCCTCGCTGGCAACACGTAAATCACAACAGGCAGCGATGGCCGCACCACCGCCGGTACAGGCGCCACGAATGGCGGCAATGGTTGGAATGGGCAACGATTCCAGTACACCCATTACCCGGTCCATCGTGCGTTCGTAGTTCAGAGCATCATCGGCCGAGCTGAAGTCACGGAACTGGGAAATGTCGGTACCGGCGGCAAATGCCTTGTCACCGGCGCCAGTAATGATCAGTGCCCTGATATCCACTGAATGATCGAGAATGCTCTCGCAGATAGTTGCCAGCGTCTCATACATGCCAAAGGTCAGGGCGTTACGAGCCTCTGGCCGGTTGAATGTAATGATACCGATTCCGGACTGTTGTTCAAACAGGAGTTCGTTGTTTTCATTCATGAGCAGATTGACTAGTCGCAGTGTTTATCAAAGGCCCGCGGATATATGTTGTCATCGGTTGCGAATAACCTTTAGCGATAGAAGTATTCAACGAGGAACATGGGAATCGCCGGTATATAAGTACACATGATCAGCACAACCAGAAGCACGGCCACAAAGTATACGTTGACCTTGGAGACATCCCAGATATTGGCTTTGGCAATGGAGCAGGAGGTGATCAGCACCGAGGCAACCGGTGGTGTCTGCTGACCGATGGCCAGATTCAGTGTCACGATCAAACCAAAATGAACAGGGTCGATTCCTGCCAGTTCAATCAATGGCACAACGATGGGCACCACCAGAATAATGGCGGCAACTGAATGCAGAAAGAAGCCGATAACCAGAAAGAAGATATTCAAAATGAACAGGATGACGTACTTGTTGCTGGTCATGTCCATCATGCTCTGAGCCAGTTCTTGCGGTACCTGTGCACGGGTCAGAAATCCTCCCATGAGTACTGAAGCTGCAACCAGCAGCATCACCACTGCTGTCTGAATACCCCCTTCGATCATGGCCTGACGCAATCGTTTGACGTTGATCTCTCCGTAGTAGACTCCCAATCCCAAGGAGACAAGCACAGCCAGTCCTGCGGCCTCTGTTGCGGTGACGTAGCCGCCAAATATTCCGCCCAATATGATGACGGGCAACAAGAAGGTTGGCAGGGCTTCCTTGAAAGCCTGTTTGACGCGTTGGGTATTGAAAGATTCTTCTTTAGGCAGGTTGTACTTGCATGCAAATCCATAGGCCACACCCATCAGACCGGCAGCACCCAACAGTCCGGGTACCAGTCCTGCCACAAATAATTGTTCGATACTGGCATTGGCAGAAACACCGTAGACAATCATGGGAATAGAGGGTGGAATGATGATGGCCAGAGAGGCCGAAGATGAGGTTATTGCGGCTGCCAGAGGGCCTGAGTAACCGCGTTTCTTCATTTGCGGAATCATCACCGAACCCAGCGCTGCAACGTCCGCAACAGCCGAGCCGGATATCTCGGCAAAGAACAACGATACACCAATGTTCACCATCCCCAGGCCACCACGAACGAAACCGATCAGGGAGGCCACGAAGTTGATCAGTTTGTCTGTAATACCGCCCGCGTTCATGATGGCGCCCGCCAGTACAAACATGGGGATGGCGATCAGCGAGAATTTAGTGGAGCCGTCGTACATATCCAGTGCGACGGTGACAAGAGAGCTGACGCCTTCAGTGGCGACAAGACCGACAATGGCGGCTACAGCCAATGCCACGGCGATGGGTACGTTAATGCAAATCAGTAGTACCAGAACGATGAAAATTCCCAGAACATTCATGTGCGTTGCATCTCCGCTTCAATTTCAGCCTCTATCTCTGCGTGCTCAGCCGACTCACCGGCAGCTACCATGCGTAAATAGCTCGGTGCACTGATCAGCTCGCAAATAATGAACAACACGGCGCCGATGGGAATAACAGATTGGGTGAGTTGCACGGGTACCCAGCGCAGGCTGACCAGTGTATCGCCTTCAAGTACCAGAAGTACCTGCCAGCCAGCCCAGGCAAGCAGGATGAAGAAGGCCAGAAAGACCACTTCGGCAAACACTGCGGTATACATCCGCAATGGCATGGGAATGGCAAGCAGGACGCTGTCAAAACCGATGTGTTTGCGCTTGAGAACCGCTAATGCTCCGCCGTAGTAGGTGATCCATGCCAACGCGATACTGGCTACCTCGTCATACCAGGATAGGGAGGCATCCAGTTTTCGGTAGACGACAGATATGATGACGATGGTGGTCAGAGCCACCATCAGCAACATCAGAAACCACTCGAGCAGGCGCTCAAGCACATTGGAATATCGATTCACTGGAATTCCTCTCAAGGGTGCGACTGGCAGCCGTGCCACCCGAAGGCACGGCCACGCGGCAAAGCTTTACGCCTGAATAAGGCGCGCTGGTCGGCGATTACTTGGCCAGAGACTGGACGTTGGCGATCAGTTGGGCACCGCCATCAACCGAGCTCGCAAATTCATCATAAATTGGCTTGGATGCGGCAATAAAAGCCTCTTTGTCAGCTTCATTGACTTCAACACTGGCATCTTTGAGTTTTTGCAGAAGATCAGTTTCCAGCTGAGCTGCCATGGTGTAGACCGCTTCCTGAGATTCGGCAGCGGCGGCAATCAGATCACTCTGGATGTCTTCAGGCAACTTGGCAAAACCCTTGGAGGAAGTCAGTACATAGGCAGGGGTGTAGACATGGCCCGTGATGGATAAATACTGCTGTACTTCCTGGAATTTGGACGACCAGATTTGGGCGTAGGGGTTTTCCTGACCATCGATGACACCGGTTTTCAGGGCGGTAAAGACTTCTGACAATGCCATGGGCGTCGGGTTTGCACCATAGAGCTGAAACATCTTGACGCGCCATTCGCCATTGGGTGTGCGCAGTTTTATTCCCTTGAGGTCTTCAGGTACAAATACTGGTCTTGTATTATTGGTGATATGGCGAAAACCATTTTCAAAGTAGCTCAGTATCTTGTAGCCTTTTTTCTCGGCGGCCGCATTGAAAACACTGTCACCCATTTCAGCTTGAATGGCTTTCATGTGCTCGCGAGATTGCACGATATAAGGCATTTCGAAAACACCAAATTCATCGGCGACTGAGGACATGATGGATGAAGGCAGGGCAAATGTGATCTGTCCCAGTTTGAGCTTTTGCAGAAGCTCTTTGTCTTTACCAAGCTGGGAGGAACCAAAGGCTTGAACCTCGGCACGATCACCCAGCCTGGCATTGGCGTTCTTGACGAACTCGTCGACGGATGCCTCAAACAGTGAACCCGGATTACCGACATGACCAAATTTCAGGATCAGCTTTTCGGCAGAAGCCTGTCCTGCGCTCAGTGAGAGTGCGGCGCCGAGCAAGACGGTGGTTATCGTTCTTTTCATGGTGACTTTCTCCTCAATGTATCTGTCGCTAAAGCGACGAAAACCAGACACGCTAGCGAACTTACGCCGCCTTTGTCGTGTCTAGCTGGTTGATTTAAGGTAGTCCAGTGCTGCCTGTGTTCCGCCTCCCTGGTGTGGGACCTGGGCCAGATGCAATCCCATCTCAATGGCAGCCAGTGTGCCCAGTAGCATGACGTCGTTGAAGTCGCCCAAGTGGCCAATGCGGAATACCTTCCCCTGTACCTTTGACAGACCATTGCCCAGAGAGGTATTACAGTGTTCAAGAATGACCGAACGTAGTGCATCGGCATCGGTGCCATCGGGCACCCGCACGGCAGTCAGAACCGGTGAAAACTCTTCATCCACGGTGCATTGCACTTCCAGCCCCCAGGACTCTACCGCCGCTCGGGTGGCAGCTGCATGTCGCTTATGTCTGGCAAAGACATTATCCAGACCTTCCTCATGCAGCATGTCGATGGCTTCGGCCAGCCCGAACAGCAGGTTGGTTGCTGGGGTGTAAGGGAAATAGCCACGCTGGTTGGCTTCGATCATATCGCGCCACTGCCAGTAGGCATTGGGTAGAGTTGCTTTGGCATTCGCTGCCAGAGCCTTTTCGCTAACGGCGTTGAACGATAATCCCGGTGGCAACATCAGGCCTTTCTGGGAGCCTGATATAGCGACATCGACACCCCATTCATCGAAACGGAAGTCTGCTGAACCCAGACCGGAGATCGTATCCACCAGTAAAAGGGCTGGGTGTCCGGCCGCATCGATAGCTTCTCGAACCTTGGCGATTTGCGAGGTGCTACCCGTTGATGTCTCGTTATGTACGACGCAAACGGCCTTGATGCTGTGGCTGCTGTCCTGGCGCAGAGCTTCTTCGATAAGTGCCGGGTCCGCACCACCTCGCCAGTCTGTGCTGATCAGTTGTGGTTCCAGGCCGAGCTTCAGGGCCAGTTGTTGCCACAGGTAGGCAAAGTGGCCTGTTTCCACCATCAGCAATTTGTCGCCAGGGCTGAGCGTATTGACCAGCGCCGCCTCCCAGGCTCCGGTACCCGAAGCAGGGTAGATAACCACCGGCTGTACAGTTTTGAAAATGGTCTTGATACCACTCAATACTCGATGACCCAGATCGGCAAATCCGGGTCCGCGATGATCGACAACAGGCATGGCGATTGCCTGCAGGATGCGGTCCGGAACGGCGCTGGGGCCGGGAATTTGAAGGAAGTGACGGCCGGGCTGACGCATACGGTAAGGCTCCACAAGCAGTTGCTTAATTTGCATTTTGCATTCATTATTATTTTATTTTCTCGCGGATTGCAATGAATTCTTACGTTCCATCAGAATTTCTGCGTCGACTCAAGGCAGAAATGGCCGGCCCGGTACACGGTGATGTCTTCACGCGTGGTCGATATGCCACCGATGCATCCATCTATCAGATGATGCCTGCGGCCGTGGCGATTCCCAGGGATGTAGAGGACATACGGACAGCACTGGCACTGGCGCGAGAGTTCGAGGTGCCCATGACGCCCCGTGGCGGAGGTACCTCGCAGTGCGGTCAGACCGTCAATCGAGGTCTGATTCTGGACAACTCACGCCACCTGAATGGTTTGCTGGAACTGGATGTCGAAGCAGCACGTTGTGTGGTGCAGCCGGGCATTGTTCTCGATGAGCTCAATCGACTTCTGAAGCCCCATGGGCTCTGGTTTCCAGTCGATGTATCAACAGCCTCGCGAGCCACGATCGGTGGTATGGCTGCCAATAATTCCTGCGGCCAACGCTCTATTCATTACGGCACCATGCGACACAATGTGCACGCGATCGATGCCATTCTGCCCTCTGGTGAGCAGTTCCATTTCGGCGAAGTTCCAGTCTCTCTTGAGGGACTGGCCGGGGAGCAACGGGCATTGGTTCAGGAGCTCCTGAGCCTGGGGGCACACGAGTCTGCGAATATTCAGGAACGCTTTCCTTCGGTGTTGCGACGGGTGGGTGGTTACAATATTGACGCCCTGATGCCCTATGAATATGCCAAGGGTGGTGCGATGAACGCACGCCACAGCTACAAACTGGCTGATTTGCTGGTCGGCTCAGAAGGGACGCTTGCCTACTCTACGGCCATCGAGTTGAAATTGTGGCCGTTGCCACAGCAGCGAGTGTTGGGGATCTGTCATTTTCCGGGCTTCTATGAGGCCATGGATGCGACACAGCATCTGGTGGAACTGGGCCCTCATGCCGTTGAGTTGGTGGACAACACCATGGTGGCTCTGGCTCGTGATATTGATCTGTATCGGGACTCGGTGGCTGAGTTTGTGCGTGGTGATCCTGCCGCCTTGCTGATTGTCGAATTTGCTTTTGAAACCGAGGCTGAAAATCTGCGGCATCTGAGGTTGCTGCATGAACGCATGGCCGATCTGGGCTTCAGCTGGAAGGGGCAGGGCAAGTCATGGGGCGGTGTGGTGGAGGCAATTGATCCAGGCATGCAGGCACGCATCGGCGAGGTCAGAAAGGCGGGGCTGAACATCATGATGTCGATGAAGGCCGAAGGTAAACCGGTGTCCTTTGTCGAGGACTGTGCTGTGGATTTGCCGGATCTGGCTGAATACACCGCGGCCCTGACTGAGGTATTCAACAAGCACGGTACACCGGGCACCTGGTATGCCCATGCTTCGGTCGGTTGTTTGCATGTCAGGCCGGTACTGAACATGAAGCTGGAAAAGGATGCCAATACCATGCGCCAGATCGCCGAGGAGGCGTTTGATCTGGTACTCAAATACAAGGGCTCACACTCGGGCGAGCACGGAGATGGTATCTCGCGCTCCGAATTTCACACCAAGATGTTTGGTGAGCAGATGGTCAAGGCGTTTGAAACAATCAAGCGCCACTTTGATCCGCAGAATCTGTTCAATCCCGGAAAGATAGTCAATGCACCGCGCATGAACGATCGGGAGTTGTTTCGCTATCAGCCCGGCTACCGAATGGTCGAGATCAAGCAACAGCTGGATTGGTCTGCCTGGCCAGGTGCTAGTGGTGGTTTGCAGGGCGCTATCGAGATGTGCAACAACAATGGCGCCTGTCGCAAGACTGAAGGTGGAGTGATGTGCCCCTCGTATCGTGTGACGCGCGATGAGCAGCATGTGACGCGCGGGCGTGCCAATACCTTGCGACTGGCCATGTCCGGACAGCTGGGCGAGGAGGCGATGAGTTCCGATGCCATGCACGAGACCATGAAATTGTGCGTCTCCTGCAAAGCCTGTAAACGCGAATGTCCGACAGGTGTCGACATGGCCAGGATGAAAATTGAAGTGATGGCCGCCCGTGCCAGAAAGCATGGATATTCGCTCCAGCAGCGACTGGTGGCGCATTTGCCGCGTTATGCATTGCTGGCGTTCCGACTGCGATGGTTGTTCAATCTGCGTAATACCGTGCCGGCGCTGGCCTCGATGAGTGAATCATTGGTAGGCTTCTCAGCTCAGCGAAAGTTGCCCGTTTGGGCATCGCGGCCGTTTATGGAGAACGACTCTGTTGGTGATGGAAGCAAGGAGGTGGTACTGCTGGCAGATACTTTCAATACCTGGTTTGAACCTGAAAACCTCAGAGAAGCCCGAGTGGTATTGCGGGCAGCCGGCTACCGGGTGCATCTGGCCCAGTCACCGGGTCAGCGCAAGCTGTGCTGTGGGAGAACCTACCTGGCCACAGGCATGGTTGATCAGGCCAGGCTGGAGGCTCAGCGCATGGTGGATGCTCTGTTGCCGTGGGTGCAAAAAGGTGTACCTGTTGTGGGCCTGGAACCCAGTTGTCTGCTCACGCTGCGGGATGAGTTCAAGGCTCTGCTCCCTGGTCCGTCCACTCAGTTACTGGCAGACAATGCCTTTTTACTGGAAGAGCTGATTGTCAGAGACCATGAGGCAGGCACGCTTGACTGGAACTTGTCAGCTCCAGTTAGCCAGGTGCTGGTCCACGGACATTGTCATCAGAAAGCGCTCGGTGCTTTCAGCGCGGTACAGAAAACACTGGCTTTGATTCCGGGGCTGACAGTAAGTGTGGTTGATTCCAGTTGTTGTGGCATGGCAGGGGCCTTTGGTTACGGACGCGATACCGCCGCTGTGTCGATGCAGATGGCCGAACTGAGCTTGCTGCCAGCTGTTCGAGATGCTGAGCCCGATACACTCATCGTGGCGGACGGCACCTCCTGCCGACATCAGATAAGCGATGGAGCGGGCCGTGACGCCATTCACGTTGTACATGTGCTGGCAATGGCGCTGCGCAGTGCCGAGGCGCCGCATGGCACTGCCTGAGCAGCTTTCGGGATACAATGAACGTCCCCCAGTCAGGAGTTCCTCATGAGTGCTTTGGATCAAGTCGGTTCTATCAGCCGGCCTTCGCTGCACCAGGAACTGACAGACCGTTTGCGGAGCATGATCGTCGAAGGTGTATTGACCGCTGGCGAAAAGGTACCCGAACGAGAGCTGTGTGAAAAACTGGGAGTATCCCGCACGCCAATGCGTGAGGCGCTCAAGGTGCTGGCCTCAGATGGTCTGTTGACACTCGAGCCCAATCGCGGTGCCCGAGTGCGAGCCATTACCGTCGAAGAACTGGAAGAAGTATTCCCGCTGATGGGTGCGTTTGAAGCCCTGGCAGGTGAGCTGGCATGCGCACATATCAGTGCTGCTCAAGTCAAGGAGTTGAAGCGCGTTCACGAGCAGATGCTGGCGCGTTTTCGTGCCTCGGATATGCCAGGCTATTTCAAGCATAATCAGCGCATTCACGAGCTCATCATGCAAGCGGCTGGCAATAATACCTTGATCACGATGTACAGCTCACTCGCGGTGCGCGTCAGGCAAGCCCGTTATCTGGCAAACATGAGCGCAGAGCGCTGGCAACAGGCGGTAGATGAGCACGAGCAGATCATTCAGGCACTGGAGGATCGAGACGGTGAACGCCTGGCAGCTATCTTGAAGAAACACCTTGAAAACAAGTTTGCAGCAGTCAGGCAATGGATTGAAGATCAAGCCTGACCCCTGATTGTTCTGTTTTCCTATGAGCACGACCAGGGCTTGCCATCGGCATAGCCTTATCCATTCAACCAGTAGAGGAATGTATTGTGGAATTAACACTGGCAAACGCCAAGACTATTATCGAAGCCGCCTTTGTCGAGCAGGCCAAGCAGGGTTTCAAACCGATGTCTGTCACGGTACTTGGCGCAGGCGGCGCTCTCAAAGCCAGCGAAAGTCAGGATGGAACCAGCCAGCTACGGCCTAAAATTTCCCATGGAAAGGCGTATGGCGCATTTTCTCTGGGACTGGGGTCGCGTGCACTGTTTGAGCGAGCCAAAGCGGAGCCCTTCTTCATTCAGGCCATGAACTCATTGTGCGACGGAGCTCTGGTGCCTGTGCCAGGTGGTGTACTGATACGTACCCAAGAAGGCAAACTGATCGGCGCTGTCGGTATTACGGGCGATACGTCTGATAACGATGAGCAATGTGCGGTCGCCGGCATCGAAGCGGCTGGTCTGGTTGCTGACACCGGTGCCAGCTGAAAAGCGGGATAAGTCCAGACTGTATTGATATACGTCAATCGCCTCCTCCGAAGTTTTGTCTATCATGACTAAAAAGGAGGAGGTGATACATGTACAAACATATCCTGATACCCATCGAACTTGAGCACAATCGTGATGCTGGCGCTGCGATAGCTCTTGCAAAGAAACTTCTTGATGAGGGCGGACAGATAACCGCTTTGCACGTTATCGAGGCAATTCCGGGGTACGTTGTTGCGAACATGCCGGGCGACTATCTGACGACCCGACGCTCTGAAGCCATGGCGGCACTGGAAACAGAGATTGCCGGGGCCAGTGAAATCAAGGCGGTTGTTGTCGTCGGACATGCAGGCCGAACCATCCAGGAATTTGCACAGCAGCATGACAGCGACTGCATTGTCATGGCCTCGCACCAGCCTGGCATTCAGGACTATTTCATAGGCTCAACGGCCGCCTGGGTCGTTCGCCACAGTAAGTGTTCTGTACACGTCATTCGCTAGGGACGTGAAATAGTAGACTTCTCACGGCCACCAAGTTGCGATTCATCGTGTTCTGGTGTCTAGTCACTAGAACACGATATTCAACATGACCAGGGACACGATCAGAAACAGTACCGTCATGATGCCACCTGATTTGACGAAATCCTTAACCTTGTAGCCCGCCGGTCCCATGATCAGTGCATTGACCTGATGGGTCGGGATGATGAATGAGTTGGACGTGGATATTGCAACGGTCAGTGCGAATAGGGCCGGATCACCGCCAGCGGCGATTGCAATGGACACCGCAAGTGGCACCAGTAATACGGTAGCGCCCACGTTCGACATGATCAGGGAGAAAATGGTTGCCAGCACAGCGACGCCCGCCTGTAATCCCCAGATTGGCCAGCCATCAAGAATGTGAAGTATCTGCTGCGCAATCCAGGCTGCTGTATCGGTGTTTTGTACCGCTTGCCCCAGCGGAATCAGGCTGGCCAGAAGAAATACCGTATTCCAGCTGACTGCTCGATAGGCTTCATCCATGCTGAGGACTTTGGCCAGCAGCATGCCCACGGCCCCTGATAGCAGACACAGCGATAAGCGAATGTCGGTAAACAGAATCATGCACAGTGAGAGACAGAAGAATACAAGGGCCCAGCCTACTTTGTGAGGTCGTAGTTCTTCTTGCGGAAAGTCTGAAGTGACGACGACAAAGTCGGGATCACGCTTCAAGCGTGTCAGACGTTCCCAGCTGACATGTGCAACCAGCATGTCGCCTGCACGCAAGTCCACCAGGCCAATGGCGGTTGGTGCATGATCTTGGGTCTCGACGTGACTGAGCGTCTCCTCGCCACGATGGATCGCCAGAAGGCTCAAACCGTAAGTCTTGCGCAACAGGAGTTCGCGTGGTGATTTGCCGATCAGTTTTGAATCCGGCAGCAGGACGAGTTCTGCCACGCCTGCATTAGTCGATGCAAATTCTTCGGAGAAAACATCCAGGCTTTTTCTCAAACTGAGCCCGTTGGTGTCGGCAAAGCGGGCGACTGCCGCCAGTTCACCAATAATGGCCAGACGACAGGGCGCCTCTATTTCAGCAGTCAATACTTGGACCATCGAGATTTTTCCTCGATAGAACGTACTGATGATGTACAGATTGTTATCCAGGTTGATGTCGGCCAGGTGCTTGCCAACAAGCGGGCTGGCCGCCGGTACTTCCACCTCGAATACCGTGGACTTCAAACCGTAGACGCGTTCCAGATAGTGCGATGTTCCCTGACCGGTCGAGACATCGTTCATGGGAGGTTGCGCAGGCAGAACCCAGCGACCCAGAAACAGGAAATACGCAATACCGGTGAGAATCAGAGCAAAGCCAATCGGTGCCACTGAGAACAGGCCGAAGGGTTCCATCTGCAGATCTGCCGGCAGGCCATTGTTTGCAGTGGCGATCAAATCGTTGAGCAAGATCAGTGGCGAGGAGCCGACCATTGTCATCGTGCCGCCCAGAATGGCGCAGAAGCCCATGGGCATGAGTAATCGGTTCAAGGGGATCGAGGTGCGTGCTGATATTCGGCTGACCACGGGTAGAAACAGGGCCGCAGCCCCGACGTTCTGCATAAAGCTTGAAATAAAAGCCACAGTGCCAGAGATGATGGGCAGTACCCTGGCCTCTGTCGTGCCACCGTGTTTGAGAATGCTGGCAGCCACCTTGTTCATGAGGCCGGTTTTATCCAGGCCCGCACCTACGATCATGACGGCGATAATTGAAATGACGGCATTGGAAGCGAAGCCATCGAATAGATGAGTGACATCTGCCAGTCGCTCCAGCCCCGGGATGTAGCTGGCAATACCGAGCATCACTAACACCAGTAATGCGGCAAGATCGATACGGACGACTTCCGTTACGAACAGCAGGATGGTGAAGCATAATGCAGCACCGACGACGCCCATCTCGGTGGTGAATACGAGTTGTTCCATAAATATCCCTGTCTGCGCAGTTTGATAGTACAACATGGTGAATTCAGTCTTCGATTATCTGCACAGGTACCGCGCAGGGCTATGTGAGTCAGTAGCCAGTCAGTCTCTGTAAATAGTTCAAATTAGGCTCGATTTCTGATGCAAGACATTTAAGACGGCATTCTATTGCCAGTTGTCTGCAAAGTGAGAAAACTGTGATCAAGGAATTGAATAAAAGTATCAAGAAGAGACCGGTTGAGTGGTTGGCGATCGGAGCCGGTGTCATCGCAGTCGCTGTGGTTGCGCGAAAACTGACAGAGACACCCACACGTCGTGAGCAGTTGCTGGGCAATCTGCAAAGTGGACTAGGCCATGTTCGCCAGTCAGGAACCGAGCTCTGGCATGAGGGCGTGGACAGCGCACAGACGATGCAGAAAGAGGCCAGTGCATTGAAAGCATCCCTTGCCCCCGGGGCGGGACGTGAAAACAGCAGTTTGCTGGACAAGGTCACTAATCATGATGGCGCCATTGCCGCATTCATGGCCACCCTGTTGGCAAAGGGTGTATCCAGCTATTTCGAGTGGAAAAGTGCAGAAGAGGCTCGTGAACAAGGCCGCAAAACCTCCTCGTCCTCTAGCGATGACAACAGTGAACAGGCGCTGGATGAGATGACCGTGGTTGAATTGCGTAAAGAGGCTGCTGAAAAAGAAGTCGAAGGTCGCTCCAGTATGAACAAGGAAGACCTGGTAGAAGCTTTGAAGCAATAGCGACAGCCTTTTATTGCAGCCTCAATAAATCGTTTGCAGTGGCGGCAGGTCTGGCAACGTTTGCCGATCTGCCTTTATCCCGCTTGATGTCCATTTGTACCGCAGTCTTTGAAGTGATGGTAGATGAGGTGATGGCAATTCATAAAATACTTGAATAATTGGCACAGGACGGCGACACTGCGGTGAGCCCTTAGCCATCCGAGCGGTACTCTTGCAGGCGTGGGCACTGATAACAGATGCCCGTTCATGCCCCAGATATGCCAACCTGAGACCCTGATATCACCTGAAGAATTGCCTATCTGGGTGCCCGGAACCGTGATCAGTTCCAGCCAGAACCTGGGATGGAAGGAGGTCTCTCAATGTACCTACCAATACCATGGGCAGGATGTTGAGATTCCGCCAATGGAGCGCTTCTTGGTCGTCCGGTATCACTCGGGCGTGACACCGATGGATCGCCAGTTCGATGGGCACTGGACTCGAACAAAGTGCCAGCCTGGTCATTTTTCACTGCTGTCGCGTGCCGCCGCCTCGCACTGGCACTGGACCGACGATGTAGAAGTCTCACATCTGTATCTGTCCAATGAGCTGATGTCGCGTGTTGCCAGCGATATGCTGGACAAGGAGGTAAGCGAGATTCTGCTGCACGATGTGTTGCGAGGCTCAGACCCCGTAGTCAATCATATCGTCGACACGATGACACTCGAAGCGCGCAGTCAAAATCAGGGTAATGCGCTGTGTGCAGAAGCATTGGGTGTGCAGCTGGCCGTTTATCTGCTGCGCAGCTACGCCAACTGTATTGAGAAGGAGAGGCCTCTGAGTGGTCAGCTGAGCCAGGCTCAGGTGTCTAGACTGCAAGAATATATCGACGCGCATCTGCAGGACACCATCACACTGGCCGAGCTGGCAGCGGTGTTGAGCCTGGGTATCTGGACGTTCGGACGTCAGGTGCAACGAACACTTGGTTGTACCGCCCAGGCACTGGTGATGAAGCATCGAATCGAGCGAGCTCGAACACTACTGATCAAGGATCAGCTTGCGCTCAAACAGGTCGCCGCAGTCTGTGGTTTTTCAGACCAGGCCCATATGACACGCAGCTTTCGCACCCACACCGGTCTGACTCCCGGAGCATTCCAGAAATCCGGTAAGCGCTCGCAACAGCCACCTAGCTGACCAAGGTATCAGTCCCGGCACCTTGGCAATCGACGCTCTTGGGCTGCCAGCTGTGTTCAAAGAATTCACCAGAAGATTCAATACCCGCATTCCTCCAGTGCCTACAGTGATGATCCCGGAACACATAAGTATTGTGATCACGGGTCGCCAGTTGGTCGTCAGGTGCGTCAGGCGCTTCTCTACGAATACCTGATTTGACGCCCGGAAGGTATCCGCTTGTAGAGGCGGTCACTCATATCCACGAGGAGTTGTAATCATGAATGCACAAGCCAGTAAGCCGGATAGTTCAGCCAGCGGGCAGGCCACAAGAACCCTGGATGCCCTGATTATCGGAGCAGGTGTTGCCGGGCTCTACCAGCTGCATCAATTACGAGGGCAGGGACTGTCGGTCGGTGCTTACGACGCCGCTGGAGGCGTCGGCGGAACCTGGTACTGGAACCGCTATCCTGGCGCTAAATTTGATTCTGAGTCCTATATCTATCAGTACCTGTTTTCCGAAAAGCTTTACAAAGGCTGGCAGTGGAGTGAGCGATTTCCGGGGCAGCCTGAGATCGAGCGCTGGATGAATTATGTAGCAGATGAGCTGGATCTGAAAAAGGACATCCAGTTTGATACTCGTATAGACAGTGCTCATTATGACGAACAGCGGCAGCGCTGGGGCGTTGTCACCGATACAGGTGAACTTATCGATACGCAGTTTCTCGTGACGTGCTGCGGCATGCTCTCAGCCCCGCTCACCGATATGTTTCCTGGCCAGAAGGAATTCAAGGGCGAGATATTTCATACCTCTCGCTGGCCTCGTGAACCGGTTGATCTTGCCGGCAAGCGGGTTGGCGTCGTGGGTATCGGTGCAACAGGAATCCAGGTGATTCAGACCGTCGCAGACCAGGTGGACCAGCTCAAGGTCTTCGTCAGAACGCCTCAGTATGTCCTGCCAATGAAGAACCCATCCTATGGGCCGCAAGAGGTTGCGAAGTACCAGGGGCGGTTGGCGGAGTTGCGCAAGACTCTGCCAAATACCTTCGCAGGGTTCGAGTATGACTTCGAGGACGCATGGGCAGATTTGACACCCGAACAACGTCTCGCCCGACTCGAAGATACTCATGCCGACGGTTCTCTTAAACTCTGGCTTGCCTCATTCGCCGAGATGTTTTTCGATGCAGCAATCAGTGAGGAAGTTTCTGAATTTGTTCGCGAAAAGATGCGCAAGCGACTGGTTGACCCGGCACTGTGTGAGATGTTGATTCCATCCGACTACGGCTTCGGCACTCATCGCGTACCGTTGGAGACCAACTATCTGGAGGTCTATCTTCGAGATAATGTAGAAGCGATACCGGTCAAGGACAATCCCATAGAGCGCGTCGTACCTGAGGGCATACAGACTGCTGACGGCACTATCCATGAACTGGACGTCATCATCCTTGCGACTGGATTTGATGCCGGCACCGGTGCTCTGACACGCATCGATATCCGTGGGCGTGACAACCGCTCGCTCAAGGAGGAATGGGGGAAGGATATTCGCACCACCATGGGTTTGCAGATACACGGCTACCCCAATTTGTTTACAACAGCGGTACCTCTTGCACCATCCGCAGCGCTGTGCAACATGGCCACTTGCCTGCAGCAACAGACCGAATGGATCAGCAACTGTATCCACTACCTGCGTGACAAGGCACATCGAGTCATTGAACCCTTGGCAGAAACCGAAGAGCAGTGGGTTCAACACCATGACGAAACGGCCAATGCCACGCTGATCTCGAAGACCGACTCCTGGTATATGGGCAGCAACATACCGGGTAAACCGCGACGCATGTTGTCCTATTGCGGCGGAGTTGGCGCTTATAAAACCAAGTGCGATGAGGTGGCGAGTCGCGAGTACGAAGGCTTCAGCATGCAATAACAACAAGCCGAGTCCGAAGGTATGAACCCCCGAATACAAGCTTGAATTTCACACTACGGAGATTACTCATGAGCAAGACATTCGCACAAACCGCCGCCGATATTCTGGCCAACACCGTCGCAACTGCCCCCGGAGTTCCCGGGGTTGTTGCCATGGTGACCGACAAAGAGCAGAACATCTACGAAGGGGCCGCCGGCAAGCGCAGTATCGGTAAAGACGATGGCATGACGACTGACAGCACCTTCGCCATCTTCTCAACCACCAAGGCTATTACAGCTACCGCCGCCCTGCAGTTAGTGGAGCAAGGCAAGCTGGATCTGGATGCACCTGCCAGCCAGTATGCACCGGATATTGGCAAGCTTCAGGTTATCGAAGGCTTTGATGGTGATGGGACTCCCAGGTTGCGAGCCCCGAAACGCGAGATAACCACGCGTATGTTGCTGCTGCACACGGCAGGCTTCGGGTATGACTTCTTTAACGAAACTTACAATCGTCTGGCGCAGGAGCAGGGCCAGCCCAGTGTCATCACCGCTTCCAAAGAAGCTCTGATGACACCCTTGTTGCGAGATCCTGATGAGAGCTGGGAGTACGGCAGCAACATGGACTGGTGTGGTCAGGTGGTAGAAGGCATTACCGGTCTGCGACTTGGCGAGGTGTTCCAGAAGCGTATCTTTGAGCCTCTGGGTATCGAGGATATGACATTCGAACTCAATGACGATCTGCGTGCGCGACTGGCCATCATGCATGCACGTAACGGAGATGGATCGCTTGCGCCGATGGATTTTGAATTGCCTGACAAGCCGGAAGTCCACATGGGTGGTCATGGTCTTTACGGGACCGTTGGCGACTATATGCGCTTCATTCGCATGTGGCTCAATGATGGGCGTGGAGAGCATGGCCAGGTGCTCAAGCCGGAGACCGTACGGATGGCGGAAAAAAACCAGCTCGGCAGCAGAAAGATCTGTGCACTGCCGGGAGTGATCCCTTCATTGTCGAACGATGCTGAGTTCTTCCCTGGCCAGTCTAAATCCTGGGCATTCAGTTTCATGGTCAACGATGAACAGGCGCCTACCGGACGACCTGCTGGTGCTCTGGGCTGGGCAGGTCTTGCCAACTTGTTCTACTGGATCGATAGGCAGAGCGGCTATGGGGGTTTTTGGGCGACACAGATTCTACCCTTCGCCGATGCCGCCTCGTTTACCGGCTATATGGAGTTCGAGACTGCATTCTATGAGTCGCAGGCAAACTCATCGTCAGCAGGCTGAATTTCAGGGTGAAGGGCGCGCCATGTTCCGAGTGCAATCGGAACTGGCAGCTTCCCCACTAATAGGCACCCTCACTATAGATCAGTTCGTAGCTGTGGCTATAGATTTCCAGGACATTACCGAACGGGTCTTCCATATAGATCATGCGGTAGGGCTTTGATCCAGGGTAGTAGTAACGTGGCTTCTCCATTCGTTTCTTGCCGCCTGCGGCTACAATTCGATCTGCCAGTCCTTCTACATCAGGATCCTGTACAGAGAAGTGAAAGACGCCGGTTTTCCAGAACTCAAAATTATTTTCAGGATTGACCTGCCCTTTGAATTCAAACAGCTCGATACCGACGCGATCACCGGTGGACAGATGGGCGATACGGAACTTGTCCCAATTGCTGCCGAATACATCGGTACACATCTCACCAATAGCCGAGTCGTCTTCCGTGATTTCGGTGGGTTTCATGATCAGGTACCAGCCCATGATCTCGGTGTAGAACTCGACAGCTTTGTCCAGATCCGGTACTGAAATACCGATATGAGAAAAAGTACGTGGGTAGGTGGGTGTCATCAGCTGTTCTCTTGAGTTGTTTGGTGGGGTATCCAGAGAAAAGAGATTACTAAGTGCGTTTAAACAAGTAAAATTATCATTTGCGATGTTTATGAGTAATATTTGTAATGATAAATCCGGTCTTGTTACGTAGTTTCTGCACGCTCGTCGAGGTAGCGAACTTCACGCGAACGGCGGAACAGCTGAACATGACTCAATCAGGTGTCAGTCAGCATGTGCGTAAGCTGGAGGATCAGTTTGACCAGCCCCTGCTGATCAGGCATGGCAAACAATTCACGCTGACGGATGCGGGAGAACGCTTGTATCGAGAAGGGCGGGAGATCATCAGATCCTTGTCAGATCTGGAAAAACGTGTCGGAGCAGATCCCGCCTATGAAGGCCTGGTGCGGGTGGTATCTCCTGGCAGTGTCGGGCTCAAGCTCTATCGCCACCTGTTGAATCTGCAAAAGCGACACACCGGCCTGGTGATCGACTATCGCTTTGCGCCTAATTCTGACGTGGAGCGCCTGATTGCCGAACACAAGGTGGATATCGGATTCATGACAAGTCCATCGACACTGGATGAAGTCAGTTTCAAACCCGTAGCCGAAGAAGAGCTGCTGCTGGTTACACCCAGTGATGTGTTTGAGCCCAGCTGGGAACAATTATCATCACTGGGCTTTATTGATCATCCTGACGGCGCTTATCATGCGGGTCTGTTGCTAGGAGCCAATTACCCTGAATTCCAGCACAGTAAGCATTTCAAGCGCGCAGGGTTTTCAAATCAGATTAATCTGATTCTGGAACCGGTGAGTATGGGGTTGGGGTTTACTGTTTTGCCCTTTCATGCGGTCGCAGCTTTTCCAGAGCCTGATCACATCAGAGTGCATTCACTGGCGCAGAGTGTCAGCGAGACGCTCTACCTTTGCCTTCATACCAATAAGTTCGTGCCTGGTCGAGTTACAACTGTCATCAGCGAAGCTGAAGCGTGTCTCGAATAGAGGCCTGATTGTTTGCCAGTTTCTTTGAGTTCTATCCCGTTGCAAAGCTGTTTTTCTACAGGCCGCCGACCAGATTCAGGTCGGGTGTCTTCTGTGCATCAAAGCAGGCTCGAAGATGATCGGCAGCAGCTTCTGCTGGTTTGGAAATCTGATCCGACAGAATCATGCCCAAGGAATAGTTACCGGGTGAGGGCAGTCCTTCTTTCTCGCCCAGTGCCACGATGCCATTGATGCAGGCAGAGACCGGAATGGGGGCAACAGCAAGATCGGCCATGATGGCGGCTCGCTGGCCGGCAATATGGGCACTCATGAAAGCAATGCGGTAATCACGTTTTCCCTGGGTCAGGCTTTTGAGTCCCGCATTGCGCCAGGCACAACCCTCTTCCCAGACAGAAATGGGCAGTGGGTTTTGTTCATGAGCTACCCCATGTCGGGCGCCGGCCCAGGTCAGCGGTTCTTCGAAAAGAATCTCCATGTCATCGGCCTGTGCCGTATTCGGGGCACAAGTGACCATGGCCAGATCAAGCTCTCCAGCGCGTACTTTTCGCCGAAGATTGGTTGAGCTGTCGATCACCACATCGACGGTGATGGCGCAGTGTGTATGGGCAAATCGGCACAGTAGATTGGGCAGGGTGTGCTCCACCATGTCATCTGGGGCGCCCAGACGTACCACGCCCACCACGTCAGGTGAGACGAAGGTCGCCATCATGTCGCGATTCAAGGCGAGCATGCGTCTGCCATGCTGAACCAGTCTCTGGCCATCAGGTGTGGCAATGACCGAGCGGGAATCACGCTTGAACAAAGGCCGCTCAAGTAGAGCTTCGGCCTTCTTGACCTGCATGGACACGGCGGATGGCGTGCGGAAAAGCACTTCAGCCGCTGCAGAAAAGTTGCCGGTATCAGCTATCGCCACCAGAGTTCTGAGCGTGTCCAGTTCCAGTAAAGGTAGCTGTTTGGGAATGTCGGAGCTCATACGGCGTATATCCATCTTTCACGTTTACTGAAAGATACTATCAGAACTATTCGTTTGATGAATAGATGAGTTTGCCGCAAATTGTCTCTCAGGGTCTGCAATCGCAGGACCCGTAGAATTCGGAGAACGATCATGGCGACTATCTGCACCGAGCAAAACCGATCGGCTATCAGTGTTCAGTCAAACGGCGAAAAACCCTTCCAGCCAAGCAGGATGTCGCTGTTGCCACAGTTAGCGACCTTGCGCAGTGCATTCCGGCAATGGCTTGAACTGCGACGTGAGCAGCGGGACAGCCGTGATGCATTTGCGCATCTGCTCAAGCTTGATGATGCTCTGTTGCAGGACATTGGCGTTACCCGGGCCGAGGTTCAACGAGCGGCGAAATTGCCTCTGGCTGAAGACGCCGCTCAGGCGCTGTACGAGGCCACGGGCAGAAGTCGCAACAGACGAGTTTGACGACATGAGAGGTCTTGAGTCATCAAGACCTTGATTAAAGTGATGAGCCGCCGCTCTGGTAAGAATATTATGCGAGTATTCTTCTCTTCCAGAAAGCGTCTATCTGCACGCAGCCCTGGCCGCCTGGCTTCGTGGAACAAGAAAGTTTTAAATGGATGAACTGAAGAACATAGAACATCAGGACGCAACGGTGCGTATCCTGTTGGCTCATTTGGGGGCTGCCATGATTGCCACCGGTCAGGCTGCGCACGAGATTGAGGCAGAGCTTGTCGAGGTGGCAGATCGTCTGGGGTATCCACAACTTCAGGTGGCCGTGAGCCCGACGGGGTTGATTCTGTCGCTTTGCAGTGGGGATCCAGCCACGTACGAATCGGTGGTTGCACCTGTCCGGCTTGATCAGGCGAGCGAGGTGCATCGCATACGCCAGCAATTGATTCGTAGAAAAATGACGCCCGATGATGCTCTGGCTCTGCTGTCAACGCTTCGTGCCCGGCCTGTGCGCTACTCGGTGTGGCTTGCTCGGCTGGCGTGGGTCATGATCTCTCTCGGTATAGCGCTCATCCTGCAGCCGGGGTGGGCCAATGCGGCACTTGTCATTGTCTGTTCGGTCGTGGTCTACGGTCTCATGGCTGTGGGAAATCAGGCCCGGGTTCTGGCGTACCTGTTACCGACGGTTGCAGCGTTCGTCGTGACCATCATCGTTTTCGTCGCCGCAGAATTTGAGTGGATCGAAGGCCCACTAAGGACCATATTGCCGCCACTGGCCCCTCTGCTGCCAGGCGCGCTGATTGTGACCGGCCTGTCAGAACTAGCGGCAGGTCATATGCAGTCGGGTACCTCACGTCTGAGCTACGGTGTGGTCCAGCTAGGTCTGTTCGCAGTGGGGCTGATCGCTGCGACCAGCTTACTGAACGTGCCTGCGGAGATGATGGTCAATGTTCGGGTCGACAACATCGGCTGGTGGGCAGCGCCGGTAGGGCTGCTGCTGATCGCTGTTGGTATCTGTCTGATGGAGAGTATCGAATTGTCGCTAGTGCCCTGGGTATTGTTAGTGTTGCTGATGGCTTTTGGAGCTCAGCTGAGCGGGCAAACATTAGGGTCGGCTGCTATCGGCGGTTTTTTTGGAGCCATCGCGGCCAGCCTTTGTGCTTCTCTCGTTGAACAGATCCGACCCGAGTCGGCACGGCTCGTACTTTTTTTACCGGCGTTCTGGCTGCTGGTTCCCGGCAGTCTCGGACTCATCGGCGTTACCACTCTCGTTGCTGATCCGGGGCGGGCCATCGAGACGGGTCTTGAGGTGGCTACGGTGATTTGTGCCATTGCTCTTGGCTTGCTCATCGGCTCATCGGTGGGGCTGGCTTTGCGTGATCCTCAGGGATGAGTTGATATGTACTCTGGAGCTGACAGCAAGATCCCTTAGGGTTCGTGAAATAGTTAATTGTTTCACGAGCCCTTAGTGTCGACTCGCTGCGAAGTTTGCCATGGCCTCTTCGTGGACAAGATTCGCAAAGTAGATGACTAGCAGTCCGGCATTGAGCAAGGTCGATACGGCCACCAGCCAGGGTTCTGACAGCCACAGAACGACCGGTATGGAGAGCAGTAACGTGAGCACGGCGCATATTGCCCCAGTCTTGAACAGGTAGTGAAATTGACGACGAAGATGAAATTCGACGCTGTAGAGGATGACCTGGCTGTCAACAATATAGTAGGCACACCACAGGACCAGCAGTACCGGCAGTAGGGGTGTATCCAGTTCGCTTTTCCAGGATTGCATCAATGGCATGGCGAGATAGAGTGCTAGTGACCATCCCAGGGTGATGATCAGAAAGCCCAGTCTGGCCATCAATCTGAGCTTGCGTGCACTTGCTGCACGATTATGAACATAGTGTTCTCGTTGTACTGGCAGACTGATTTGCGACCAGGCATTGCTGATGAGTTGAATGGGGGCATACAGCTGACGAACGAAGTTGATCAGGCCCAGTAACTCGAAGCCACCGAGAATCGCAACGATGTAATTATAGGAGCGTGTCGTTGCCTCGTTCGCCAGGGCGCCCGCGACCGACCAGCGAACATCTCGCCAGATATACAGATAGCGCTTCCAGCGGAATCGACGCCGGCGTTTTTTCTGCAAGGCTGCACGAGAACGGATCCAGGGCAGCAGGAAAACGGCAGCACCTGCAGCACTGGAGAGCAGAGTGCTGGCGACATCCACGCGATGGTACAGCTGGAACCATGCGAACACGGAAAAGAAGATAAGGCTGGCCGCCAGCTCATAACGCATCGCCGCACTTCGGTCGTGCACGCTGAACTGGTAGGTCTTGACGAACTCTCGCAACTGTTGCGTAAACACGTAGGCAACAAAAGCCAGGGTTGGCGCCTTCATGATAAAAGCGATTATCAGGGATACGACTACGCCCAGAACCAGTGTGACAAGATGAAAAGTATAAAAGTCCGCGTAGTGATCGGCTACATGGCGTCGAGTGGCAAAGACGCTCATGGGAAGACTCACTAACGGTCGTTGCAAGGCGACTATGAGTCCTGAAATGGCAAAAAGCAGACTATAAAAGCCAAAGCTTATGAAGCTGGTCTGCTTGATCAGCCACATGGCTGCCATGAAATTGGTCAAGCTGGGCAGTCCTTGCGCCAGCGCTCCCGCCACGAAGCTGCGATGTTGATTCATGATTCAGTACGCAGACCCCTGAGACTGACATAGACGCTAGTCAATCGGGTGTAAAGGTAGGGTGCACTGCATTTTAGCAAGCACACAATGCGTGCGGGCACACTCATGGAGCTTGCTGCAGATAGGTGACGCATGAAGATTGGCAGTCCCGCGAATCTGCTTTCACGTGCTGCCAGCGGGCCAAGAATTCGTAATTGGCAAGCAGCACGAACATCTGGTGCCATGCTTGATTCAACTAAATTGAACCAGTAGCTGGACTGTTCGAAGCCGGTGGATTGCGTGAGACGTCCCTGGTCCATTTCGTCGTGCCAGATGGCCAGAGCCTCGGGCAACATGTGAAAGTGTGCATTGGCCTGAGCCAGACGACCCATGAAGTCGTAGTCCTCGTGGCGAGTCAGGTCTGTACGAAACCGGGTACGGCGTGCCAGTTCCACAGAGACTACCAGCGTGTCGGTTGACAGGATGCCACCGCGAACGAACAGATAGCGGTAGACCTCCTCTCCCGGTTCTATCAAATGTGAGGGAATGGCTGCGCGATGTCCCGCTGCTCTACAGATGTAGATACGAGAGCCAAGGCAAAGGTTATCCGGGTAGCCCAGTGCTTCAATCGCCCTGGCGCAAACGGCCAGCTTATCGAGAGTGAACTCGTCATCGGAATCCAGAAATGCGACATATTGCCCCGTCGCATTGTCCATCCCAACGTTGCGTGCGTTAGAGACGCCGTTGTTGGGTTCCACTCGGATACACGAGATACGTGAATCAGCCAAGGATTCGAGGCTTGCTGCGACCGGCTCATCAGAGCCGTCGTCGACAACGATCACTTCCAGATCATCCAGGCTTTGTTGCAAGCAGGAATGCACTGCACGCAGCAGAGCCTCCGGGCGATTGTAGACCGGTATGACTACGGAGAAGAGGGGACTGGGCATGTTCAGGCGACGTCTTTTTCAAGTTGCGCTTTCCCGTGTACCGGAACAACAGAGCGATAGTGAAGAATGTCCCGATGGACCGCGGACAAGGGAAATATCGTTATATTGCTTGTGAATGAATCACGTTCCATTCGATCAAGCATGGTCTGAGCCGCCTGTTGCGAATCGAACAATCCCAACAATACCACGTACTCCCCATGGCCTTCTCTGGTCTGTCTCATGTAGCAGGCTAACGGCATATCTGCTGCGTCTGCCATATAAGACTGACCGCTATCAGGACGCCTCATTGCTGTCATCACACAGAGCGTGAACCGTCGTGCTGATTGTCTGAGTAGCCAGGATTCGCCACGCAGGCGGTTTGCAGAGATCGTCGAAGCATTCGGCAATGCATGCTCAGCTACCCGGTCTGGCTGTTTGATGTTTTGTGAGTGTCGCTGGGCAAGCTCTGAGTCAGTTGCCGTGCCAGGCAGGTTTGCAGATAAAAACTGATGCACAGAACTCTGATGCCTGTTAGCGACGGGTGTTTGTCTACTCGTCGTCCCGGTCGCTCGTGCATGATGATGATCACTGGCAACATAGTTCAGGCAGGTTTCATCATCCAGATCGATATCCATACGATTGAGCATGATACCCAGCACGGCGTCATGGCTTATCTGCAATCTTTCAATTCCCCGATAGAGTCGGTCAAGATTGCCTGACAGATTCGCCGGGTTAGCCACAATCAATGACACATCAGCCAGTCTTGCAACAATTGAACTATCTGGCGTATCCAGTACAGGCGGCAGATCAAGCACTATTCGCGAGAAGCGAGTGGACAGCACATCTACAAGTTGTTGCAACGCGTTACTGGACAACAATTGTTCAATAGCCAGATCGCGAGATTGTTCAACAACCAGTAATTTATTATCCGTGCCGGTCTGTAGTTGCAAGCCCAGTCGATAGAGTCCGGTGCGCTTTTCCAGCTGCAGTACCTGTTCCAATGAGGCTTTTGCCAGATCAGCGTTGAGCAAATCATTTGAAGACAGAAAACGAGCATTCTTCGGACCGTTCGGTACACGTAGATCCAGATTGATCAACACAGTGGATTGTCTGGATTTTGCATAACACCTGGCAACAGCAAGGGCGAGTGTGCTGACTCCCGCGCCATGATTGAGTCCGGTCAGCATCAAGACCCGTCCCTCTCTGGCCAATGCGGTGTCGACGCTATGGCAAAGTGTGCGCACTGAGTGAGCCAGGCGCTGGTCTGCGAGTACCGCTTTTGTGCCAGCCAGTCGGCGCAGCATAGATGCTGATGGAATCCGGCCGAACCAGCTGGTGTTCTCAGGCAGCCTTGGCAAGCTGCTGATCGTGAAGCGACGAAACAGTCCGGAGACAATCAATAAGCCCAGGCAGCCCAGGGTTGCCAGTGCCGGTAACAGAAGCAACAAACTGCGCTGGTTGGGAAATTCAGCGGTATTACTGACCTGGCCGGAGGAGATGACTCTGGCAAACGGCTTTAGATTATCGATACTTGATGACTGGCTAAGCTCTCGCAGGCGGCTGGAGTAGAACTCCAGCCGGCCGACATCCGATTCGCGTTCGCGCTCCAATGCCAGCAGTTGCGCCCGACGTGACCAGGTGCCCGACTCGGCCTGTTCCAGTACCTGTAGTTCTGCGCTCAGAGCAGTGACGCGCAAATGGGCATTTTCAGTTGTGCCTTCCAGTACTTGCAAGGACTTGTCAATTTCGGTTTTTATATCACGGCGAGTACGACTCAACTGATTGCGTGTTTGCTGAACCTGCGGGTGCTTGTCGCCATAGGTCAGTGCCAACTGCCCCAGTTTCGTCTGCAGATCCAGTTCGTTGTTGCGCAATCTGGGCAACGCCTGAGAGATATCAGTGGAGGGCAGCGTGGCGAAGGCGGCAGGGTTTTCCGCCAGGGAGCGAGCCTGTTGCAGAAATGCTTCGGCAGCCGTACTTTGTGCTTGCGCCACTACTCGCTGTGCGTTGAGCTCGACGATGTTTTTCTCGGTGCGTGATTCGTCATCGGTGCCACTTTGCCCGACCTGTTGACGGTACTCGGCAATGCGGATTTCAGAGTCCGCTATTCGTGCTTCCAGTGTCTTGATTTCGCCAGACAGACGACGTGAGGCGATTGATTCCTGTTCTATCTTTCTTTCCAGTTCATGTTCAAGGTAGCGTGCCACAATTGCATTAACGACACGTGCTGCACGCCTCGCATCAGTGGATTCGAACTTGACGACAATCGCCCGGGAAATCCCCTTGCGCTGCAAGTCGAGTTGCTGCAGAAACTGATGGACGGCGGCAGGCAGGGCGGCATCTGAGGTGTCGCCCTTCGGGTTGAATTCTTCGGTGTCCAGTAGTCCTTCCGACTCCACCACACGGGCGGCCAGTTCGCTTGAATAGAGAATTTCGATCTCACTGGCGATGGCTTCACTGTCGATGACCAGACTGGTCAATGGCGTGTCGAATGTCGCAATGTCATTACTGGCTCTATCCAGGATAAGTACCGCTTCGGATTTATATTTCTGCTCTACAAAGGGTGTCAGGAAAAAAGTCACAGCCAGTGTCAGCAGGAACACCAGACTGAGTAGTCGCCAGCGAGTCCACAAGGGCGATAGAACGTCCAGCAAGGGGAGCTGTGAAGCAGCCTTGGACTGGTGCCGGGTTGACTCAATGGTAGAGGAAGTGCGTGTCTGCACGTTTAATAGACGCCCTTACGTTTTACGAAAAGTGGAAATGTGCGCAGCAGAGCGACTATGTCCTGCCAGAGTGACCAGTTTCGCACATAGCGAACATCGAGATCGACCCGTTCAGCATAGCTCAGATCATTTCGACCACTGGTCTGCCATAGACCGGTCATACCCGGCCTGGTCGCCTTGTAGTAGGCAAACTTGTCACCGTAACGATCGACCTCTTCATGCACGATAGGTCGAGGTCCCACCAGGCTCATATCGCCCTTCAAGACATTGAATAGTTGTGGTAATTCATCCAGGTTGGATTTGCGCAGAAAGCGTCCCAGTGGGGTGATGCGGGGATCGTTGCGTAATTTGAAGTCGCGATTCCATTCTCTGCGGGCGTCTTCATTACTAGCCAGTAATTCTGCCAGCACTTCATTGGCATTGACCACCATGCTGCGAAATTTCAGGCAGTCAAACGACCGACCGTGGCGACCGATGCGTGAGTGGGCAAATACCGCACTTCCGCCCTCGCGCCTCAGCTTCATGTAAAGGAACAGTAGTAATGGGCTCAAGACAACGATCAATGCGCTGGATATCAGTAAATCAAAAGTACGCTTTATGATGCGCGATGTTTTCTTTCTGAGATTGTTGTCCAGGCGCAGCATGATGCTGTCATGGCGAGTCACACCCATCAATTCGGTTCCGCTCAACGGTATGCCCATCAAAGGCGGGGCGATGATCACGTTCTCTGAATTCATCGTGAGTTTATCAAGCAATACCGTGTAGTACTGGAAGTCCTCCAGCGTATCCATGGCATACAGGATATGAGGGGCGTTATGATCACGAATGACGCTTGAAATCAGTTGTTCTGCCTGAAAGGAACTGAGGTAGCCTGTCTTGAAATTTTCCCCTGTTCCGGTCCGGCTGGCAGCCGTTTGCAGTTGGATAAAAGCGGCCATTCGATAGCCCATGGCTATGTCACAGCACAAGGCTTCGGCACTCTCGACTGCCCGATTACTGGTACCAATGATGACCAGAGGACGAAACCAGATTCCGGCCGCAGCCATCATACGCTTGACCAGCAATCGGGTCAGCGGATTGATCAGCAACAGGCAGGCAATAGAAAAGATGATCCATAATCGTGAGAAGTGCATGCGCAACATGAACAACACACTTGTGCCGATGGCTGCAGAATAGAGCGTCATCTTGGTCAGTTGGCTGACCTCTGTCCAGAAGGATTTGAAGCGAGAGTAGTGACCCCATCGGTATGACAGGAAAAGTTGCGCCATCACGAAGTAGCACAGCACGAATAATACTGTCTGTGGCACAGATTCCTTGGCGAACAGAGGTAGGTGGAATGAGGAACGGAGCAGTTTGGACAACACCCAGCCAATTGAAAAGGAGACGAGGATGGCGCACAGGTCGCCCAGCATCAGCAAGGCCCAGCGGTACTTCTCCAGGCGAGGGCTGCTCTCTTGCTCGTCTTCAATCCAACTGACCTGACCGATGGCGGGGTCCATCTGAGAAGACTTGCGAACAGCGTCGGTGCGTGACAAGGGAGGCTCATTTGATTGCCGAATATCAGGATGCACGCGTCCCTGTTTCTTCATGGTGTCTGTCATGGTGATACTCTACAATCCGTGTGTAAGGTGCTTGGTCATTGGCTAGTTTTCCAGAACATCGTTCGTGGAATCAGCACCCAGATATCTGGGTGATGCCGCGCGACGGGCAAACGTTTTCAAGGCTTGGGGCGAGCTGTCAATCCGCCAATCAGCATCCTTGTCGATATCGAACCAGACAAGCGCACGGATTTCCGGGTACTCAGCCTCTATGATGTCGAAAGTGCGTTCCAGGCAGACCGACTTGTCGGCCATTGTAAGATCCATCCAGGCTTGCACTTTGGGTGTGCCGGGAGCCTTCGCTTGCACCAGCTCTTTGCTGATCGTATAGTGTTCTGAACAGCCCATCTCGGCAATCATTCCCGGCTTGTCAAGCTTTCTCAGCATGTCGACCCAGCCCGTGAGCTTGTCCTTGTGATCAGGTGCCTGCGGTGCATCCGGAAAGTTGTACAGCGAGCTACCGACCCAATCGACCCATTCATCTCCCGGATAATATTGCAGTGCCCGTTTTGAACCGCTGTTCGGGCTCCAGACCATCACCGTCAATGGTGCGATCTTGCGTGCCAGTTGTGCAATATGCACAAATGCAGCTGCGTAGTCAGAGGGTGATTGTCGTGAATCATGAGCCTTCGTCCAGGGGTAGGAAGAGCCTTCCATCTCATGTGCAAATCGCAGGAACCAGGGTTGTCCGAACTTTGCTGCATCTTGCAGAAACGCTGTGATATAGGCGTCATGTTGACCCTTGGCGATATCGCGCAGCAGTGGATAGTCCTCTTGGCTGTAGTTGAACCAGGGCTCCCAACTGAGCATGGGCACGGCACCGAGTCTGGCGCTGGTCCGGATAAAGTCAATTGGAAAGTTGCTGCTGCCATCCGCCGTCCAGTCACGGAAAATAAGATGGATGGCCGGATCCTTGCCGGCGGCCTGCCCGTACTCCTTGAAGCGCCTTTGCGTGTCGGCCTCTTCCATGGTGGTGAAGGCACCCAGAAGCACCTTGCCCGGTGGCGGTAGTAACAAGTCATGTGTTGCCTTGTTTTCTGCCTGGACTGTGTTTGATCCTGCCATCCAGTACAAGGCACAGGCAAGCCAGACATACTTGCAACGGCTGGTTTTAGACATATTCATGATGCATTGGTGCTTTGCGGACGGTCCAGTACGAGGTAGAAAGCGGCGATGATAAACACGGTCCATTCGACGGAGAGTACTGATAACCAGGTGCTTTCCAGCAGGTTGTGCAGCATGACGAACAGAATGATGTTCACGCACAGAGCCACCTTTTTCCAATCGCTGACATCGCTCACCACGCGCTTGATACCCAAACCAACCACATAGAGCAACATGACGCCGAAAAAGCACAAACCGACCACGCCAGTCTGAACCAGGATATCCAGATAGCCGTTGTGGGCTTGTCCGAATTCGCGAACGCTGGGAAGATCCTCACGTATGGCAGGAGTGTCTGCACCCATGCCCCAGAAGCTGCCGAAGCCATGGCCCAGCCAGAAGGCCTCGTTGTGTTTTGCCAGTACGAAATCCCAGATCCAGATTCTTCCGGTCAGTGTCACATCGCCATAGAACAGTTTGAGCAAGCCGATAAGTGCGCGCGGCATGTCCACCGTGGCTATCACGAGCACAACGGCGGCCAGTACTATGATGAGCGCTTTCAAGCCCCCCAGTGAATGCAGGAGGCGCAAGGTCAGTAGCAGAAACATCAAGGCGCTGCATCCGGCAAACAGTGCCAGAGAAGTTTTTGACGCGGTCAGTACCAGAAAAACCAGAGAGACGATGGTTGCCAAGGCTGTAAAGACTGATTGACGACGCTGGCACAGGGTGGTGAGCCATGCAAACGTGATGGCTGATACGGCCATGATGCCGCCGGCCACATTCTTGTGAATGTGGATACCTTTCCAGCGACCGTCATGATCAATCGATTGGCTGTACAGAAACACCATGGACAACACATCGATCAATAGAACCACGCCGAGCACCGCGACCAGCGTTGGCAGGAGAAGGCGAGTGCGGTATAGGTAGTCGATCAATACACACAGGCTCACTGATACCAGTGTCACCATGCCGGCACGTCGAATCACAAACTCAGGAAACTGTGACCAACGTGAGGACAGTAGCAGGAATCCGCAGAACACCAGCGTGTACAACAACATGAGGATTGATACTCTACTGCGATGTCGTTCCACCAGAAATACCAGAGCAGCCAGAATGCACAGGCCAAACACGGCCAGCTGGCGAAAGACATCGGTCTCGCCGGATGAGTCGGCGATAAGCAGATTCTGATAGGGACGGCTGCCAATGAAAACAAAGCACAGATAGGCGCCGAACATCAGGGCAACGGCTCGTTCTTGTATAAGCAATGCCACGTGAACCGTTGTCCGGCTCCGCGCTTCCGGATACATCTGCATGCTCATCCGCGAAGAAAATTGTTCCGCAGGGAAGAGCGGTAAATGTGCCGGGCAAAGCCATTTGGCAGCAATCGGAATACCAGCCGGATCAGGGGATAAATCTGCTTGGTACTAAGACCATGTACCGCCTGTATTCCCTGTACGTAGGCACGGTATTCGATAAAGTGACGACGAAAGTGGCGACGTTCAAAAAACTTGTCTGTGACGCGCCAGTACATCAGACGTTCCTGCAGATTGGCAAGTTCGAGCCCGCGCTCAAGCACATCAAACAAAAATCCAAGGTCCTCATTGAGATAAAGTTCACGATAGCGCATCCCATGTGTGGTCAGCAAAGTGCGGCGCATACAATAACTGGGATGTAGCATGGGGTTGCCACGCGCGATGCCCTCTCGTATCGCAGCCGGTGAAGCTGGGTAATCACGCTGCGAGACAACACCACCGCTTTCATCAATTTCCCACGAATTACAACCGATCAGCGAAATCCGGGGGTTCGCCTCCAGCATGGCGACCTGGCGTTCAACTCTGGACGAATGTGCCAGATCATCCATGTCCATTCGCAGGACGATGGACTCATCTTCCAGGCAGTCGATGAGTTGGTTCAGGCCGTAGCTGAGACCCCGGTTTTCCTCACCTCGCACGATGCGGTAAAAATGCATCGCGTTCTGCTCGAGAAAACGCTCGTGTAATTCTGGTACTGGGCCATCGACGTAGAGATAAAGCCGAAGCTTCTCCTGGGGGTAACTCTGTCCGAGCATCGAGTCCAGGCTCTGACGAAAATAGTGAAGATCGTCGCGGCCGTACATGGTTGAGATAACGGCGGCGATTGGCTGATTCATGGTGACAGTAGACTGCTTCATGCGTGGGTGGAGACATCTTTGGGTGGATGTCGTAGATCAATGGCGCGGAACATAACCGTTAACCACTTCACATTTCATTGCCATCATGAAACATGTTATTCGTGATCGATTGCATTACTCTTCGATATCCAAGTAACTGTTAGTTGCCACGCCGTTTCAACGCCGTTTCGGTTGAAATGTGTCATGTTGGTAACACTGAGGAACGCACTCTGAACACCCAGAAGTTTCCGTCGATTCAAGCCATTTCAGAAAATCCAGCCGATACCGGATTGAGTCGCGAACGCTCGACTCACACGCAAGATGCCGTTGGCAAGAGAGCGCGTGTTGCTATCCTCATTCCAACTTTTCGTCGGCCCGATTCTCTCGAGTCCTTGCTGCGGATGATTGATGAGGCGGTGCGACACAATCAGCCATCACTGGAAGACAACTGGCAGCTGAAGATATTTATTGCCGACAATGATGCGACAGGGCGAGAAGGCAGCCAGCGAGCTGCCGAGTTGGACGAGGCCCTTGTCGTTGATCTTGAAATCATCGATGAACCCAGGCCTGGAGTGTCCTATGTTCGCAATCGGCTGGTAGCGGCGGCACTAGCGTGGCAAGCTCGTTACTTGTTGATGATCGATGATGATGAATGGCCGTCCGGCGACTGGATTTCCAATATGCTCAACACTGCCGAGCACTATTCAGCCGATATTGTTTCCGGGCCGGTGCGGCCGGATTTCGAAGTGAAGCCACCCGCCTGGATCATCGATAATTTCCTGTTTGACGATGTGCCACTATCGACGGGTGAGTTTCCCGACGTTCAACGCACAGGCAATACACTGCTGCGTAGTGAGCAATTGATCGATCAGCATCGATTTCCTGACAAAGAGTGGTTTTGTGTAGAGCTGGGCCGTATCGGCGGTGAGGATTCGCACCTCATTGAAGCTTTGGTCAAGGATGGTGCACGACATGTGTGGTGTGAAGAGGCCGCTGTCCACGAGCGGATTCCGGCTCAGCGCCTGAGCCTTGAGTACCTTGGTGCCAGAGCCTTTCGCTGTGGTAATGCGGGCATGCGCTATCGCTCGATGCTGATGCCCGGGCTGCACTGGAGCTGTATTCGAGTGGGCAAGAGCTTGTTCCTGTTCATGCGATGGCTGATGTTGAGCTATCGACTGCTCAGCCCCGGATTGAGGTCTTTGCACCAGCTGGACTGGCAGGTGATCCGGGGGCGTTTCAATGCTCATCTGGGGCGCTTTCAACAGTTCTACTGAGCGAATGTTCGAGTGCCGTTTTTCCCTCGGCACCGCAGGCAACGTAAAGGTAGATGTAGTTCTCAAATTACACGTCCGCTCATGCATTGACTGGGGCTCTTCTGTTAGGGTCCGACGATTCTCCTCTGACAGATTCGTATGTGACTGGCTGTTTGCCTCAAGGCCTTGATCGCTATTGTAAATTCCTTCCACCAGCGGCTGCTTGCTGATGGATATGCGCAGGTTTCTGATGCTTTGCGGTCGCAGTTTCTATCGACTGGGCCTGGCCGGATGGATTATTCAGATGCAGCCCGGGCGTGTTCGTGGCGTGCTCTATCATGCAATTGATAGCGACGACACAGCCTATAATCGTGGGTTGAAGCTATCAGTTTCCCCGGAAACGCTGGATAGCCAGTTAGCTTATTTCAGCCGTTACTATCAGTTCGCCGGATCGTCTGATACCGAAGCTGCGAAACATTCAGCCACGCTGGCGATCAGTTTCGATGATGGTTTTAGCTCGGTCTACCACAATGGCTGGCCAGTCCTGAAAAAGCACAAGGCACCTGCGTCAATATTTCTGGTGACGCGTGCCGTGCAGCAACAACTTCTATGGTTCAACGCGCTGAACTGGGCGCTACACCAACAGCCAGTGATTGCGCGCAAGATACTCGGCAGATATATTCAGAAGCCGTTGCCCAAATTACCACGGGACTGTGTTATCGAAGTGCAAGAGCACAGTTCTCCTGAGACCATCAGCAAGCTTCTGGAGGAACTCCATGAAGCGCTGCCCTTCGATAAGTCACAGACGCATTATCTGAGTCCTGTGCAGATCGAGGAGATGCGAGCTGGTGGCATCTCCTTCGGCTTTCACACTGTCGATCACTACAATCTGATTAATTGTGATGCCGAAGAGCTTGCCAGACAGTTGGATTCCAGTGCCTTGCGCTCTTTCGTGTCTGATCACTCGTTTGCCTATCCTTGCGGCTATTACGACGCCGATGTGCTCCGTGGTGCGCTGAGCCGTGGCTTCGATCCGTTGATGGGGGTCGGTCTGGACAACGGGCGGCATCATCATTGCCACCTTGACCGTGTGGAGATATACCACAGCAATGCGGCTGACATTTTTGCGCAGCTTGAAGTGGTAGAACCGCTACTTGCTCTGTTTCGTCGGTGGATGAGGCGCCAGACAGGTCAGCGCCCCAGTTTCCGATAATTAATTGTTTCACGATCCCCAAGTGCATCGTCACATTCAACCTTGAGCCAATACCTACACCAGGAGCGAGGGGTATATATTGATCAGGCGGTGTGGGTGGTAGGGGTTCAATTATTGGTTACTGTCACTGAGACATCATCGATCAGAATCTCGGTATTCTCGTTTGCATCGCTGCGCTGATTGCCGAAACCGCCGAGGGTGTACTGATGCGTACCTGCCGCAAGCGCACCCAGATCGATTGTGAACGTTTGCCAGTTCGTGCTTGGCCAGTCGCCACCATCTCCATCACCGGATACCCGTGCAATGTAGTCGTTTGGAGATGTGCCGTACAACTGACCATCCACGTCCAGCAACATTTCGCTGTAGGCGCCAATTTCGTAATCTGGTGTCTGTGAAAGCGCATAGCGGAAAGACATTGTCACATTGCTGCTGCTGGTCAGTTCAAAAGTGCTGCGCCAGCCGCCGGACATGTTGGTGGTGGCTACATCGTCGGCTCCGCCCAGTCGAATGGCAATACCACCGCCGGTGAAGCCGCGGCCAGGTGCGTAATAGCCGTTGGCGTGGGAATGATTGCTGGTGCTGTGAAAGGCGTCATCGAGATAGGAGAAACCGTCGGTGTCGGCGTCAAAGCTCATGGTGGTCAGCTTTGGAGTTGCCGGGTCGCCGTCGATGAATCGTTGCAGAATATTCTTCGTTACACTCTCGATGCGTGCATCCACGAACTCTTCGTGCTGCAGGGCCCAAGGCCAGGACATGGTGCCGGTTGCGAACACCCAGGCGCCACTGGGTGCCTGGTAGATCGATGCATTGGAGAGTGTGCTGGTGCCATCTCTGCCAGTGAAGGGGGAGGCTGCCAGGATAGTCTGGTTCTGACTGTCTGGCTTGACGACATCGGGGTACAGAGTGTCGACCTCGTAGCCGGTAATGCCACGTACGGTGTCTCCATCGCTGAACCCGGTACCGGCATAGACCCAGTGATCGCTATTGGTCACGACGTAGTCGGTGTTGAATGCCCACTCGTTGTCAGTGGTGTACTGAACGCCCACCAGCGATTGTTCTGGACGTCCCACATCACGCCAGCGAGTGCTTTCAAGTGCCGGGTTGGTCTCTGGGTCCAGTGACGGGCTTTTGTAGCAGATGATTACCCGGTCTGCGGCGCCGCTTGCATTCGCGGCAAAACGAATCTGCCAGTACACAGCGTTACTGCCGAGAAAGGCAATATCCTTACCACTGTCCCGCACCTGCTCTGCAGCGTCATACATGGCTTTCGACCAGTACTCGTCGTGGCCAGCCGAGATCAGTGCCTTGGCACGCTGTAGTCCAGCGGCGCCATTACGATGCAGATCGATATCGGTTGCATACGCGACGTCGTATCCATTTTTCTCAAGCCAGCCGACAAGGTAGTACTCCCAGCTAAAGAACTGCCCATCGCCCCAGCCTTCGTAGGGGCGATCGAATGAGACCTTGAGTGCGCGTGTGGTACCGCCACCAGTCAGTTCTGATGAGCTGTTGTATTCGTAGAGGCTTTTGCCGATATCGGCCAGTGTCGTCGCCGTTGGCATGACGCCTACGGAGTCCTCCTCCTGCTGTGCAAGGGTAAGCGGTTCGGCATTTCCAATCTCGGTTGCAGGGCTGATTTCCGGGTCGGGCTCATCGCCTATGGTCAGCCTTTGCGGCGTCTGATTCTGGATTCGAGGAAACGGGTTGTACGCCTGGTAGGTCGTGACGGGTTGCTGATACAGCAGGTCGGCTGTCCGTGCGTCATCACGTACTACGAAGCTGATGTAGTTTTCATAGCCTTGGCTGTTTGTAAGCTTGGCCAGATAGATTCCGCTGGTCCAGCTGGCAGGTACGGCCAGCGTGTAGGATATTTCCCACGGATAGCTCACCATGCCCGTTGCCGACTCATAGACAGGCATTACCTGAGTCGAGCCGTTCAATGAACTCGCACTCTTCATCAGACGGCCACCAGCGCCGTTATACCAACCCATGCGATAGACATCGATGTTGTATGTCTGAGTCGTGTTCACGCTGATGAAGAAATCAATGCTCTGGCCCTTGTTGACACTGGTGGCAGAGGCATATCCCTTGATTTGCTGATCGGTGTCGTTGGCCGAATTTGTGATTATCCATGCGTCGGTGCCAGAATTGGCATTTTCTGTAACGACAGGATTTTGACTCTGTGCCAGTGCGGCGACATTGGCGCCGAATAGCAACAGTGTTGCCAGCAACACTCCACACGTTTGACGAAGCGGGCAACGATTCGATTTACGATGCGCAATGTTCAAGGTATTCTACTCCATACAATATCGCACGCATTCTCATCTTTAGTGGCACGAATATCAAGAGCGTAAGCAGTATTAAACACGCATTCTGGATTAAGTTACTATACCGAAATGAAATAGTGCACTTAGGCACCAGCAACTGCGTTCAGAGCTTCGTCGGCAGTGCCGTAGATGTTTATATATTAATTATACAAGTCTGGAGCTGTTTACCATTTCAAGCAAGACCATCCATGTCTGGAATAATCAGAAGCAGATATTGGTCAGCTCATGCGAGAAAGAGCGTACTCCGAACGACGCTCTGACCTGCTAGACGAATGTGACGCCCACCTGAAAAAGACGTTCGACATCCTTGATTCGTCGCTTGTCGGTGAGGAAGATGACGATATGATCACCCGATTCAATGCAGACGTCTTTATGTGGAAATACGAGTTGTTCGCCCCTTGCGATCAAGCCGATGCTGACGCCCTCAGGCATTGAGAGTTTGCCGATACTGCGTCCAACAGCGCGCGAAGTCTGACGATCACCGTGTACCTTTATTTCGATGGCCTCGGCAGCGCCGCGTCGCAGGGAGTGCACGGCCAGAACATCACCGCGGCGAATATGAGCCAGCAATGCACCGATGGTGATTTGTGCAGGAGATACTGCAATGTCGATGGCACTTCCCTGGGCAATGTCGACATAGCTTGATCGGTTGATCAGACACAGGGTCTTGCGTGCGCCAAGTCGTTTGGCCAGCATCGAGGAGAGGATATTCGCTTCGTCATCGTTGGTGACGGCACAATAGACATCGGTATTTTCGATGTTCTCCTGTTTGAGCAAGTCGGCATCTGCTGCGTCGCCAAGTAGCACAATACTATTTTGCAGAGTTTTGGCCATGTGCAAAGCGTGGGCTTCGTCGATTTCTATCAGCTTGACCTGGTAGTTATTCTCCAGAGACAGCGCCAGCTTCTCGCCAATGTTGCCACCGCCTGCGATGATGATGCGTTTATAACGTTTACCCGATTCTCGGAAACCGACCAGTATTGCGGCTATGTCTTCACAGGCAGCAATGAAAAAGACCTCGTCGCCGACTTGAATCCGTGTTTGCCCATCCAGCTGGATGGATGTGTTGTCTCGGAACACAGCCACTACGCGAAACTCATGATCGGGCATATAGCTTGGCAAGTCGCGCAGTCGGACTCCCAATAGAGAGCCAGCTGATTTTGCTTCCACCGCTGCCATACGAGCCCTGCCATCAATAAAGTCCAGGACCTGAAGTACGCCGGGTTCTTCGATCAGGTGTTGTATATGCCGGGTCACCAGCTTTTCAGGGCTGATGATGTAGTCCACAGGGACGGCGGTGGGCGAAAACAGAGCCGGATACTGGAGGTAGTCGGTTGAGCGAATACGGGCCAGACATTTCTGCGTACTGAACAGGGAGTGTGCAACCTGGCAGGCAACCATGTTTGTCTCATCCCGACTGGTGACGGCCAACAGAAGATCGGCGTCCTCTATGCCGGCATCAATCAGGGTTGTCGGACTGGAGGCATTGCCCACCACTGTGCGGATATCGAGTCGGTCCTGAAGCTTCTTGAGCAGAACCGGGTTTTGATCAACTACGGTCAGATCATTGGCCTCGTTGGCCATTTCAACCGCGATACCGGCGCCCACCTGTCCAGCGCCCAGGACGATGATTTTCATGTGTGGATGATGCTCGGTAATACCAGATGTGTTCGCAAGTCTATCACCGTCAGTTTCGCCAGTAGGCAGGCAGGAACAGGATCAGCAGGGTGAAGACTTCCAGCCTGCCGACCAGCATGCCAAAAATACCCAACCACTTTACCGCTGCATTAACGTTCGAAAAATCGGCTGCCACATCGCCAAGCCCAGGACCCACAAGGGTGATGGTTGCCGTTACCGCACCAAAGGCGGATACCAGGTCGAGGCCGGCTCCCATCATGGCCAGAGTAAGAACCAGGCTGGTGACGATAAACAGCGTGTAGAAGCCCCAGATGGAAAACAGTAATTCATCAGGGATTGAACGGCGGCCCAGTTTGATCACAGAAACGGCTTGTGGATGAGCCATCTGAAACAACTGACGAACACCCAGCTTGGACAGCAGTATGATGCGCAGTACCTTGATGCCACCAGAGGTGGAGCCTGCGCAGCCGCCGACGTAAGCGATCAGCGCCATCACGAGGGGAGCATAAAGAGGCCAGTTAGCGAAATTTTCAGTCACAAAGCCGGTACTGGTCATCACCGAGACCACCTGAAAGACGGAGGTGCGTAAAGCTGAGCCTGTCGTCTGGTGCGCACCGGTACCAACCAGAGTGATTGTGATCAGGATAGTTGTCAGCAGCAATATCAGAATATAGCCACGAAACTCTGCATCCCTGGAGTAGGTACGCAGACTGCGATTACGCAGCGCGATGAAATGCAGAGCAAAGTTGGTACCGCCTGCAATCATGAAGACAATGGCGATGGTTTCGATCAGCGGGCTATCGTAGTAGGCAAGGCTGGCATCATGGGTTGAGAATCCGCCCGTAGCAATGGTCGACAATGAATGCCCGATGGCATCAAAGGGCTGCATGCCGGCACCCCAGTAGGCGAGGGCGCAGGCAATGGTCAGGCCCACGTAGATAATCCACAAGGAGCGGGCTGTTTCGGCAATGCGTGGGGTGATTTTTTCGTGTTTGGCAACACCCGAGGCTTCAGCCTTGTATAGCTGCATACCGCCGATGCCCAGCAGTGGCAGAACCGCAACGGCGAGCACAATAATCCCCATTCCCCCCAGCCATTGAATTTGCTGACGGTGATAGAGCAGGGAGCGAGGCAGGTCATCGAGGCCTGTGATGACAGTGGCACCGGTACCGGTGAAGCCTGACATGGACTCGAACATGGCATCCGTGAAATCCAGATGCAGACTGAGCAGGAAAGGCAGGCTGCTAACGGCGCCGAGCAGAATCCAGAAGAAGCTGACGACAAAATACCCTTCGCGCACACTGATTTCACTTGATTTGTCCCGCACGGGGAACCAGGTCAAAAGACCTGCTAGCAAGCAGACTGCCAGTGATAGTACAAAAACGGGCCATTGCTCATCTTCATAATAAAGAGAGAGCCCGATGGATGGTAGAAAGCTTGGGCTGTACAGCATCAACAACATGCCGAACAGACGAACAATAGGAGTCCAATGCATGTTTGTCTGGAGTATCAGCAGGCGGTGCTGCAACATCCCGTATCAGGATGGCGTGCAGGCACCGGCTGTTGCCAGAGTACAAGAGGATTATGAGCAGAAACAACCATTCAGTCTGAATGCCGATTAAAGTGCGAGTGCAATCGTACTCGAATGGCGACTGGGCTGTATGGTTTGTATGACTGGCTCTTGTGAATGGGCGGAAGCTAGCGTCCCTGCTGTCAAAGCCTATTCAGCGAAGCAATAGAAAAGCCCGTCGCCGCCGGTTCCCTGCAGATCTTCAATGCTGCAACCCCGTGAGCCGTGCGCCGAATTCCAGGCGGTCGGGTTGTCGCCGCCACCGGTTCGATCGTGGTGTCCGACCATGGCAGAGCCGGCGCCATTACTGGTCCAGTCGTCACAGGTACTGTCGGTGGCGTTGCCGTCTACGTCTGAGCCGGTCAGAATGTCGTGGCGATTCGGCTCATCGCCTCGACCGTTGATAACAGCCCCTGTTTCGCTGACAGAGGTCAGTTTTGTCAGATTGTTAGAGTCGCTGTGCAGGTTATCCACACTGGTTGCCACCACGATACCGTCTGCATTGAACCAGGGACCCGAACCAATGCGATCCCGGGCATTCTCAGTACTTGAGGACAGATAGGCCTTCCAGCTCTTGCCAGTTACACCTACAGAGCTTGCCAGTTCGCTGCAATACTCATCGGCACCTGCCAGTCCACCCAGATCGGCTCCACTGCCCGGATTCACACTGGTGATGAAGTAACTCATGCTGTTATCGGGAACTGCCGGAGTTTCTGATTTGATGGCAGAACAAGCGCTGAGCGCTGTGGTTGCCAGAGTGGTGATCAGTGCAGTTTTCAGATTCATGCGTCACATCCTTCGGGTTGTGGATTTGGTGAGTAAATCCGGAAAAATCGGAGCTTCCAGCTTATACGAGTGTCGTGATAGTTTCTATTTTTACTGGGTGGGTACTTCCACCTGATGCGCGGTGAACGCATCAGGTGCACTGCTCAGGGTTTTGGTCGAGGGCCTTGATCAGGACCTTGACCAGGACCCGGTCCAGGCATGCCATTGGCGGAACCGATTCCCTGCTTGGCCGTGGTGACAAAATTGTTCACTGCCTGAACACCTGAGAGGCAGGCGGGCAGGTTGGGAAACTGTGCTGTAGCGTGGTAATGATATTCACCCGACTGCGACTGCTCTGTCACACCCGTATGCCCGTTACAGACATCCAGGTCGGTGGGCAATGAGCCATTGGCATCGGTGCTGCCATACATCGCGTAGCCATCGAAGGCATAACCGAACAGCGCACTGCTTGATTGTGGTAGCGCACAGTCAGCATCTACATTTTCATGTGAGAAAACCGAGTTGATATCGGTGGCCGTTGCGTGCCAGTGGTACCAGCCACCCGGGTCGATATGGCCACCGCAGGTGTCCAGTGCTGGCAGATGCCCTGTTTGCAGTACTGAGGGAGCATCGGCAAAAATAGGCACACCGTCCAGAGCCAGACCCACCTTGGCGACGGTTCCCAGGTCGGTTAACGATTCTGCCTGTTGTGGTGCGACGGGAATGAGCACCGTCATTTCCACGGTTGTATCTTCTGCAGCTTCCAGACAAGTGTGATCTGATACGGGTCGACCCGCGGAAGGGTCTGAAATGTTGAGGTTGTCGCCTTCATCGGTGAAGTCGAATCCCAACGTCGCCAACATCTCGAAAAAGGCTCGATCCAGACGGTACAGACCTGCATCCTCGCCATCCCAGGCCCAGATGCCGCCGGTCTCATCCAGTGTTTGCGGGCAAAACGGCCCAATCTGGAGGTTGTCAGGTTTGTATTTGACAAGGAATTGAGCGCATTCGGCGGTTGCGCCTGTTTTAAGAGTGCACTCGACAATCTCGGGGCTGCTGAGTATCGCACCGTCGTCGAATCGGGAAAGGTCGATATCAGCATTAGCGTTGGAGGCCGCCAGCAGGAACATTCCCGCCAAACCCATGTTTTTAAGGTGTTTGCAGGTCATGTGATTGGATCAGGGCTCGGTTGAATTAACGCTGTCTTTAAGGGCATGCGATACCTGAGGGATAGCGATGATGTTCAGATGTCTGACATTAACAGCAGAATGTGCAGGGAATAGGGATGTGGCAACGAGGGCGTTAGTTTTTAAGGTGCCATGAAACATTGGCAGGACGATGCGTTATTATTGCGTGATGAGACTCTCACGCCGACATCGAAGACAGACCATTGCGTTGTTACGCATGGCTGTGGCGATGATGCTGGTCCTGTCTCTGGTCGCTCCCAAGATTGCTCTGTCAGCGTCTTTGCTGTGGGGCGATGGTTACCGTACGGTGGTTATCTGTACGGGTGCGCAGCTATTACGTGTGACAGTGTCACCCGAAGGTGAAATCATCAGTGATGTTACCGAAGAGTGGGTGGCCCCACATTGCGTACTGACTGACCACGATGTTGTAGCACTGCAGCGGGCCTGGCAACGGGCAGATTATCCGCAGTTCAATCGTGAAGTCGATGTTCCCCAGGTTGCGGTTGCCGCTCAGCCTCGCTGGTTTGGTCAGGCGGTATCCAGTCGCGGTCCCCCATTGGGTTGATGTTGCAGCACCGGATTCAACGGTGCTTTGTTATCTCCAAAACCCGAATCAGAGCTGATCGCTTCACCGCGTGAATCTGCCTTGTTGCGCATTTGAAAAAATCGCAAATGGTAGTCCGGTGTCGCCTGTGCTCGTCTGCAATCTGCCTGCGAATAACACACGTGAATACACAAACCCCGACGATAGATAGTTCCGAAAAACTTGTGCCTGCCGCCGCTGAAGTCACGCCTCCGCCTCCAGTTACGCCTCAAGTTTCGACTAAAACCACGACTCAAACCACGTCTCACAGCAAGTTGTACCTGGCTGCCTGGCGCTGGCATTTCTATGCTGGTCTTTATGTCATTCCATTTTTATTGATTCTGGCCATGACCGGAATGGCCATGCTATGGACCAGTACGCTGTTTGGCCGAGACGGCGAACGTATGACGGTTGTGATGCAAGGTGAGCCAATGGCGGTGTCTCAGCAAGCCGCCGCCGCGCAAAGTGCGGTCCCTGAAGGTGAACTGGTTCAGTACATTGCGCCGCTATCCCCAGATCTGGCAGCTATTTTCAGTATGAAAACGGCTGACGAGACCTTGAGCATTGCAGTGAATCCGTATACCGCTCAGGTACTTGATCAGACATCCAGAGAAAACAGCTGGTACAACCTGTTCGACAATATCCATGGCAGCCTGTTACTGGGCACCACCGGAGATCGACTGATAGAAATAGCAGCCTCTTTGTCGATGGTGCTAATCGCCACCGGCTTGTACCTCTGGTGGCCTAAAAAGACGGGTCTGTTGGCAGCGCTGATACCCAATGTCAGAGCCAGGGGGCGGGCCCTCTGGAAATCTCTGCACGTCAGTGTCGGTGTTTGGATATCCCTGCTGTTATTCGTGTTCTTGTTAACCGGACTATCCTGGGCGGGCGTCTGGGGTGAGAAGCTGGTGCAGGCATGGAACACGTTGCCTGCTGAGAAGTATGGAGCGCCACAATCAGAAGACATTCACGCCAGCATGAATCACGATGGTACCAAGCAGGTGCCTTGGGCACTGGAGCAGACGCCCATGCCGGCCTCAGGCTCTGATGCTGGCTCAGTTGTCATGACGGCTGCTATGCCAGTGGATATAGACAGTGTTGCAACACTCGCCCGAGGCTTGGGATTCGAACAGCGTTTCCAACTGAACCTGCCGCAGGGCGAGACTGGTGTCTGGACCATTTCGCGCGATTCAATGAGTTCGGATAGTACGGAAGCCACCACTGATCGAACCGTTCATGTTGATCAGTTCAGCGGCAAGGTGCTGGCAGATATCGGTTTTCAGGACTATTCGATCTATGGTCAGGCCATGGCTGCCGGTGTGGGTTTTCACATGGGAACTCTGGGTCTCTGGAACGTTGCGCTGAATACGGTGTTCTGCCTGTCCGTGATCTTCCTGTGCATCAGCGGTGCCATCATGTGGTGGAAACGACGGCCAGTGAATGCGGGCCGACTGGTTGCGCCTCCCATGCCTGCCAATATGCCGCATTGGCGTGGTGCCGCCTTGACGGGCTTGGCTATTTCCCTGTTCTTTCCGATGGCGGGTATTGCTTTACTGGTAGTGATGTTTGTCGATTTCTTGATTGTATCGCGGGTTCCGATGCTCAAACGGGCACTTTCCTGACCTGATTGCATTGTGCCGTTGTCTGCCTGCTCAGTTTGAGGCAGCAACGGCACGCTGTGCGCCTGCATCGACAGGCAGGTCACAATTCATCACGTCAGGCTACATTCGTCGAGCGATAAGTGACTGATTCACCGATATACTGCCAGCGAACCCGCAGAAGCTGACAGAACGGATGCATCGTTACCTTAGAATAATGTGGGCCCTCGCGTTTGCGATGGTTGTGGGCACGGCCTGTGTGCAAATGCAGCCAATCGGTGAACCTGAGACGGTGGTCGGGCAGGTGCGTGCGGAGCTGCCCGGGGACGCGATTGACAGGGTGGATTTTCTGACCGACGTCAAACCGATTCTCGACAATCGTTGTGTCGCCTGTCATGCCTGTTATGACGCCCCCTGTCAGCTCAAGGCAACGGCTGCTGAAGGCATGGCACGTGGTGCGACTCAGTCTCAGGTCTATCACATGACCCGCATCTTGCCGGCGGAGCCGACGCGTCTGTTCGTCGATGAGCAGACTACTGCCGGTTGGCGGGACAAGGGGTTCTTCGATGTGCTTGGTAAACAGCGCGACGGCAATGTTCAGGCCGGGTTGGTCAAGCGCTTTCTGGACCTGAAGAGCCAGCAAGCACCAGAGCAGTCAGGCGTGCTGCCTGATACCTACGATGTCCGACTGGGACGTGAGAACGAGTGCCCGACAGCGAGCGAGTTTGATAGTTACGCCGAACGACATCCCGAAGGCGGCATGCCTTACGCACTACCGGCATTAAGTGATGAAGAGCAGGATATTCTGGTGCGCTGGCTGGATACCGGTGCCCCGTACAGTAGCAAGGTCGTAACTGGGGCAGAATTTCAGGAGGAGCTGGAACGCTGGGAATTGTTCCTGAATCGTGACTCCAACAAAGGGCGTCTGACTTCACGCTATTTGTACGAACACCTCTATCTTGCACATCTGTATTTTCCTGACATTTCTGCCAATACTTTTTTCCGAGTGGTCCGCTCTGCCAGTCCGCCGGGCGAACCCATTCAGTATATCGGCACACGGCGGCCGTTTGATGACCCAGGTGTCGAGCGGGTGTATTACCGCCTCATGCCCGAGCGCGAAACGATCGTTGCCAAGAATCATAATCCCTATGTGCTCGATGCGGCCAGGCTGGCGCGGTTCGAAGCGTTGTTCTTTGACAAGGACTATGCAGTTGACAAGCTGCCGGGCTACAAGGCGGATAGCAATGCCAACCCGTTCGTGACCTTCGCAGCTTTACCGATGAAGAGCCGTTACCGGTTCATGCTGGAAGAGGCCCGATTCACGATCGCCAATTACATTCGCGGCAGCGTCTGTCGCGGTCAGATAGCGGTCAGCGTTATTCGTGATCGATTCTGGGTGGTGTTTCTGGATCCGGACTCTGCCATGAATGAGGCCCTGGCAAGTTTCCTGCCGACCATGAGTGGTGAGCTGGCGCTGGCCAATAGCAATGACTCCAGCAACGCGCTGTCACCCCTGTTGCACTGGGGGCACTACGAAAAGCTTGAACGCGCGCATCATAAAGCGCGTGATGAAGCACTGACCCAGTGGTTCTCTGATCGTGATATTTCTGTGGACCTGCTATGGAACGGTGACAATGGCGTGAACCCCAATGCAGCCTTGACAGTACTACGTCACGGTAACTACGCCGCCGTTGAACATGGCTTGCTGGGCCAGACGCCACCGGACACAGCCTGGGTCATTGACTACCCTCTGCTGGAACGCATTCATTATCTGCTGGTGGCAGGCTATGACGTGTTCGGAACCCTGGGGCATCAGCTCACCTCAAGAATGCATATGGATTTTTTGCGTATGCAAGGGGAGAAAAATCTCCTGAATTTCGTGCCTGCTGAAACGCGAAAGCAGATAAGAAAACAGTGGTATCGCGGAGCCCCACAAAGCGCGCTGGACTACATGGCCAACCCATCCTACGACAAGGTACCTTTCACCGGCATTGATTATCAGACCGATGAGCCTCTGATTGAACTGTACGGTTTGATTGGCGAGCGACTTGAAGCCATACAGCCTGCTGATCTGGCCGTTGATCAGAAGCTGGCGACACTGGAAACATTCAAAGGCGAGAAAACCACATTATTGCCACAGGTGATGTTGCTGCGCATCGATGGTGATGAGTCAGATTATGTCTCGATTATTCGTAACGATGCCCACTTGAACATGAGCTCGGTATTTGACGAGGCCAAGCAATTGATCCCGGCGGAGAATACGGTGACCGTACTGCGGGGTATTCGTGGCTATTATCCCAATGCACTGATGCAGATTGATGAGGCAGATATCGGAGCCTTTGTAGACAGCGTGCTGTCACTCAGCGATGAACAGAGTTATTCACGTCTGCTGGATGATTATGGAATTCGTCGATCAAATTCGAATTTCTGGGCACTGAGTGATGAGCTACATGCACAGTGGAAAGAGAGTGATCCGACCGGGTTTGGTATTCTGGATTACAGCAGGCTTGAGAATCGGTAAGCCTGTTTTTATAGCTATTAACGAGGTTGATTGAACATGTCTCTGTTGACGTCCTCCCCTCCCTGAAGAAAAAAAGGGGATTCCTACGGCGTTCAAGCACATGCCTGAATCGCTTCGGTGGGTTCCTGCTTCACTGGGGCTGCCTTAACTGCATGTTCGTGCAATTCAGGTCTAACGTCCCCTCCACAGGCCATCACGGCGTGTCCCGCCGCTACGATATTCTTTGCCGCATTAACATCGGCGTTCTCTGCATGCCCACAAGAGACACAGCAGAAGCTCTCTTGAATTTTGCGGTTCTCTTGCGCTATATGGCCACAGCCTGAGCATTGCTGACTGGTGTACTGAGCCGGCACCACGATCAAATCACCACCCGCCCACTTGAGTTTGTAGCCCAACTGTCGACGGAATTCACCCCAACCTTGATCGAGAATTGCTCGATTGAGACCCGATTTGGCCTTGACGTTTTTTCCTGGAGCTTGTCGGGTGCCGGAAGCCGAACGAGACATATTGCTGACCTTCAGGTCTTCGATACACACCACCGCGTGATTTTTGCAAATGAGGTGTGATTTCTGATGTAGGTAGTCGGCTCGGACATTGGCGATTCGAATATACAGGCGGGCAATTTTTGCTTTCTGTTTTTTCCAATTACGGGAATACTTGCACCGACGAGCCAGCGATCGCTGTGCGTGTGCCAATTGTCGTTGAAGTTGTGTAAAGCTGTTCTTTGGCAAATGAATGACGCCGTCGCTTTGTGCGGCAAAAATAGCAATGCCCAAGTCAAGACCAATCGCTGTTGTGGATGGGTGTAGAGGAGTATCAACCTGTTGCGCAGTTTGAATTGAAAAGAACCATTTACCGCCTCGCTCACTGACGGTGATATTGCGTAGCGTGCCGATGACATTACGGCTGTTTCGGTAGCGCATCCAGCCTAATTTAGGTAGAAAAATACGATTATTGGTCTGATCAAGCTTGAACTGTTTGGGCTCGGGGAAGCGAAAGCTATTCCCGCGGCCTTTCTTTTTGTACGAGGGGAAAGCAGCGCGTTTGGAAAAGAAGTTCTGATAGGCCCGATCAAGATCTTTCAGCGATTGCTGCAACGTTTGAGCGGGTGCTAGTTGAAGCCACAGTGTGGCTTGATCTTTACGCCAGGTTGTCAGGCTCTTGCACATCTGGACATAGCTGATGTACTTCAGTTCGGCCTTATGGTTCTCTTGCTGAAGTGCCAATGCCTTGTTGTAGACAAACCGGGAACAGCCTGCAAACTGCCACAGCTGGCGGGTTTGTTCACCATTGGGGCGTAGCTCGAACTTGAAGGCTTGTAGACGTTCCATGGACTGAATAATACACTGGACCGATAGAGAGTATGCCACAGATACCCATTAAATACTGTATTTATAAACAGCTATTAGAGGATGTATTATTACTATCGAATCAGGAAAATCTTCGAGCTAGTGCCTGTCCTGAAACAGTTGATTTGAGTGTTACTACCAGAATCGCATTTCTGCATAACTAAGAAGAGACTCCGCACGTCAATAAGTCAGGCAAAAGCGCCGGTTTACCGCAAATAACCACGTTTATGCCCGATTGGCGACCACGGCTCGACACAGACTTGTCAGCGGCAAGTCGTTTTCGTCACTAAAAGTCCCTGCGAGGAAGTTCAGGCTGAACTGAAGCGAACCATCCTCACCAGATTGTAGCTCAGTGCTGAGGACCAGACATACGCAACAAAACCGTCGTAGCCTTTCCACTTGGCTTTGCCCATCCCCAGTGCACGCTTGAGTTCGGAGATATTGCCCTCGATACCCGCGCGAAAGTTACGCAGTCTATCGAAGGTTTTTCTCTTTACCCCCATCTGGTGGTAGCCCAGCCCGCAACGCTTGTTGAACACGGTTCGATCAACTCCCTTTTCTCGGCCCAGCTGGACATTGGCCTGACTCGCATAGCCACCATCAGCCACCGTTTCACCAGGCAGGCAGCCGTAGTCTTTTTCGCTTGCTTCCAACACCGGCATGAACAGGGATTTATCCGATGGATTACCGTTTTCGATATTCAGGTAGGTCACAAAACCGTCGGCCTGAGTGGCCAAGTTGATTTTGTGGCCATATTGGACATCTCTGCTGGTTTTGACAATGATGTCCGTGTGTGGCTCAAACAGAGAGACTATTTTCTCTGAAGCCGGCACGGTCTCTTCTTGGAAAACACGGCGCTGCGTTTGATCAACCACCCTTAACAATAGTGAGCGATAGTGCTCTGCTTTTTCGCACCATATCGTAGCGGCATCAAGGTAGATCGATTCTTGGCGAATTTTCTCAATCGCCCTCTCAATTTGTTTCAATGTCAGCGCAACACACATCAGAAATTTGGGATAAAGCGCGTATTTCACAGGCTTTTTCGCGTGGAATATCTGAAAAGACAGCGATTTTGATTTTTTGCGTTGATCCGTGAATCGATGCTTGACGCCCGTTCTTTTCGCACTGTTCGCCATCATTCTGCTCAATACTCGAACACCGTCATTCAACAGCCCACTATCCAACGGTTTCGCAATATTGCTATCAGTCACTGTACTGTCAATGCGAACAGTATCCAAAGACAGTTCCCCTTCAATAGCCCAGTGCAATACAAACTGCTGATTGATCTGACTCAAGGTCTCGGCGCTCACTACTCGGATAGTGTTTTGCAAGACTGATTTGCTCGGCGAATGCCCAGAACGTAATCGAGCAAAAGCGCGGTAGCTGGGTGAATCAGACAAATGAAACGACAGTTGTCGGTAGCTGACACGCAGTATGCGTTTGAGAAGCAGACAACGAAAAATGCTTTCCAGGCTCAGCCCACAGGCGCCCGTTTTCGCAACATTCTTCTGGTTAAAATCTCGCTCGATCAGCGTGAGAGCGATCGGGTGTTCGTCCAACAATTCAGACAATCCCCGCAGCTGCTGGGCGTGCTCGTGCTCCGCATAGAAATCGAATATACTGCTTTGAGCATTGCGGGTCTCTCGCATGCGGGAATCCTCTTGGTGGTAGGTTTTTGTGTCGCAACTCAAACATACCAAAACCAAGAGGATTTTTTACATCTGCCGTGTAGGAATTCCTGCCAAATCAATCATTTAGGAGTTTCAGGACAGGCACGAGCTAGACGAAAAAGAGGCTCCGCCTCTAGCGCTATCCATCCCCGCCCTGAAGGACGAGGCTTTCCGCGCGTTGGGGTAAAGCAGTTCCAACTGATGGGCGATTACAACCGCTGGATGAACGAAAGTCTGTATGAGGCTGCATCCACGTTGCCGCCAGCTGTTCTGGCTGAAGACAGGGGAGCCTTTTTTTGCTCGCTATTGGGTACCTTCAATCATCTGCTGGTTGCCGATACCATCTGGTTGCAGCGGTTTGCTCATCATCCAGGCCGATTTTCAGCACTAGAGCCCTTGCTGAATAAACCGACAATGAGCACGCTTGATGAGGTGTTGTATGAAGACTTTCAGCAGCTACGTCAGGCAAGGCAGGGTATGGATGAGATGATCCTGGCTTTTGTCAAGGAAGCGAAAGAGGCTGACTATGAGCAGCTATTGGCCTATCGGAATACGAAAGACATTGCATTCCAAAAGCCGTTCGGCTCTTTGATGTTGCACTTTTTCAATCATCAGACACATCATAGAGGGCAGGTGACGGTGTTACTGAATCAGTTGGGAGTTGATTGTGGGGTGACTGATTTGCTGGTGCGGATTGGGGAAGAGAGCTAAAAGCTGCATTCGCGGTATCGAACGAGAAGCCTTCGTAGGTAGCCCGGCCCAGTGGGCGCCAATATCAGAGATTCATTGATCAGTACGCTTACGTATGGCTACTTCTATCCAGATGAAAATCTGGGTAAGAAAAACAGACAGACCGCCAGCCCAGAAACTACACAGCAACGTATTCTGCCAGTCCGTAAAACTTTTTCCACTACCAAAACCTAACGAGGCAAGCATGGAGTTCGCAGTTACAAAAATGATCGAAATAATAATTATGTAGAAGAAGGTCCGTTTACCTTGAGTTGGTAAATTAATCCAGTGTAATTTCAAACATATAAACATGGAAATATAATAGATCGGAAAGTTAATAACAGCCAAGAATAATGAATCACTCATGTCAAAATATTCTCATATGGTTGGTACGCAACAGGGTTGACATGATACTACTCGAAAAAATATCACTGAACGTCTCATTGGAATATAAGTCCGAGCGCAAATCCCACCTGGAGTATTTCTTCCAGCTGTTAGCCCCAAAATAGCGGCTTCTATTTAAGGAAAATTGATAACTACTCAGCCCACTGATACGATAGCTGGATTGAAGGCCTGACCTTGGAAGCTTTCGCGCAGGGAATCAAGTACATTGCGGCCCTGTTTTTTCGCCGTGGAAATGTAGCTACGAATCCGACAAAAGATGTCCGCACCTTGCTCGGAACGAAAGCAGCCCGATATCTTTAGTTTGGCCTTGATCATTCGCACATCACGCTCGGCCAGATTATTATCAAATGGCAGCGTCAGATCATAGAGAAATGCGAGCGTTTCAGCCTTGTATCTGAATAGCCGATCATGCAGGTTCTTCACCTTGTGTTGTTTGGCTCGCCCCGCTTCTTTGTCGTTGAAATTGGCACCACCGGCAGTTCGGCGCGCCCCTCGCGCAATATCCGATTGTAGCGTCGATCGTAGTGGTTAATGCGAGACTCATCGAGCATTAAGGCTCCCTTGACCCGAGCCTCATCGGTCTCCTTCTTGGCGCCCAGCAGGCAGGTGATCAACTTCTAGGCCCAGCATCTGTTGATGCTGCTCATGAGCATGGATGAGCTCACGCAGAAAGTGAGCGCCACACAGCACATGAAGGATGGCGAAGCGGAAATAGCTGGCCCAGCAGTCATGTACCGCGTATCCCTTGAATCCGTCAAGTATGCCCATCTCCATCATCGCCTCATGCCCACGTTTGAGGTGCCGACGGTAATAGGTCGCGTGCTCGGTGGCGGCCACATGCAGCCACTGCAGCTGCGTAAGCGTTCACAGCGTTGGAATAGCGTTTTCTGACTATGTAGGCTATTCTGAAGAAAAGGCCCTGCGAGTTTATTAGCCATCATCGTGCCCGATCCTCATCTATCAAATCCACCCCAAACGCTTGATGAGGCTCGCACTCAGATCGAGCAATTATGGGGTGTGGTCGGTCAGTTAGAATCGATAGTCTCAGATCTTAAAGCGCAAAATGAGGAGCTTGTTGAACAGATTCGAGAGCTGAACGAACGCATGGGCAAAAGCTCGCGTAACTCCTCCCGTCCACCCTCTTCAGACTCCACCTCGCAACGAGCCAACCGAAAAAAGAAACCCAGATCTACAAAACGAAAGGGTGCGCAGCCGGGTCATGAAAAGCACGAACGCCCGCTGGTACCCGAAAGTGATGTCGATCAGATTCAGCGCTATTTTCCGACCGCGGCCTGTGGCTGTGGTGGCTCTATTTTTGTCGATCCCGAGCCACGCTGTCGTCACCAGGTGTTTGATATCCCGGTGGTGCGTTTTTCAGTGATTGAGCATCAGCTGTTCGGTGGGCAATGCAACGGGTGTGGCAAACATCATTGCGCCCAGACTCCCGATAGCGTGCCTTCGGGGCAGATGGGCCCCAATCTGGTGGCACTTATCGCTCATCTGTCCGGGCGTTATCATTTGTCGATTCGTAATATTCAGGATTATCTGGTTGAGCACTGGCAGTTGCATTTCAGTCTCGGTGCCCTCTCTCAGGCTCAGGCAAAAGCGACGAGCGCATTAGGCGACCCGTACCGACAGATTGGCGATTTTGTTCGCCAACAACCCGTGGCGCATGCCGATGAAACACGGCATTTTCGCGGCAATGAGTGCCGTTGGCTGTGGTCGTTAGTGTGTGTGCAAGCTTGCTATTTCCTGACACAGGCCTCGCGCGGCAAAGAGGCTGCCGATAGGCTGTTAGGCGAATTCACAGGGTATTTGGTCACTGATGACTACGTGGGTTATAACCGTGTACCGGAAAGTCGTCGTCAACTGTGTTGGCCGCACCTGATTCGAAAATTCATCGATATTGCTGGACGGGTAAGCAATGGCGGCAAGATCGGACGCCGACTTTTATTACTTGCCCACGCGGTTATCCGCACCCGACATCGATGGCAAGATCAACTCATCGACGAGGCCGTTTATTACCGGCGAATGCAGCGACTACGCCGCAGCTTTCACCAGACGCTGGAGCGAGGTGCCCGGCTACGAATCGATGGGCGAACCAAACGTCAATGCCAACATCTTCTCAAGCGAGAATCGATGTGTTGGACCTTTCTCAAAGATCACAGAATCCCGCTAGACAACAATAGCGCTGAGCGTGCGCTTCGGCCCTATGTGATCTGGCGCAAGTTGAGTTTTGCCACTCAATCGTATCAAGGCGATCAGTTTCGTCCTTTGATACTGAGCATCGTGGGCACTGCACAACGGATAGGGATCTCAAGCTATCAGTTTATCCGCATCGCGTGTCACCAGTCGATGATTGAGGGCGAGGTGAAAGTGCGCTTCCCGTTTGATGCGCCTCGGTTAGCGACTAGCTGAAAGAATCAGTTGCGGTTCCTACACCCCGCATGCAGGACCGTGAACGGTTACTGCAGCTGCTTGCCCACGCGCAGACCGCTTTCGTCAAAGTGGGCCGGCCATATCTTTGACCCAGGAATCGAATTGCTCCAGATGATGGTAGGCACGGGTCAGGATATTATTCACAGTCCCTTCGCTAAGATGAATCTGGAACAGGTCCGCCATCGCCTCTTTGAGTCGTGCGTAAGGCAGCATCTGATACTGACTCAGATAGGACACTACGCCCTGAACCTCGGTGCCGTATTGCACTGACTGGTTGACGTTTTAGGAAAGGCGGCTTTGTTGCGACTCTGGCAACACGGGCATACCTTAATCTGTGCACGATGCTCGGTCGCCTCGATCTTGATCGGCGGGATATCGAATAGTAGTTACGCAAATAGATTGATAAAATATATTTATCAAAACAACAACTATATATAGTTTTACTTGATTATAAGTTTCGTCGATGATGTCAGCATCGACGTTGCACACACCTATCAATGAACACAAGACATTTACGCGCCCGAGTGGGTATCTCGATGATTCTGTTCCTGTTAGTGCTGATTTTTGGTGCGCAAAATGTTGGCCTGGTTGATATACATTTTTTGCGCTGGCGGTTTGAGATACCTCGCTCAGTACTGATTTCCATAGTGCTTCTGGTCGGGGTATTTATCGGCTGGAGTGCCCGTACATTGGGCGATGTTTTCAAATGCAAACCTAAAAACTCATGAGTACATCTTGCCGTTGTAGCGCGTTATCCCGGTTTATACACTCTGGAGGCTTCCGGGTCATCATAAGAAGGTATCAGTGTGGCCAGTTCAAGCCACAGGGCGTCAGGAATGTCTGCCTGTGCCCAGCCCAGTGTCTGATCAACCCGTTCGGGGTGAGTCACACCACAGATGGTAGAGGCGATGCGTGGGTCCTTCATCGAAAATTGCAGTGCCAGTGCGCCGATGGGAACCATATGCTCTGCACACAGGGCTTCTATATGACGCACGGGATCAAGCATGTTATCGCTGGCCTTCTGATACACATAACGAGGGTGCTCCACCGTGCCTTTGGCCAGCACGCCACCTGCGTAGGGTGCCGCGTTGAGAATACTGATGCCGCGTGCCGTGGCAAGGTTGAACATCTCGTTGGCATTGTGATTGACCAGGGTATAGCGGTTATGGCTGATCAGTGCATCGAAGTCCCAATCCCGCAACAAGGGCATCATGACATCGACATTGCCGGCAGCCAGTCCGATGGCCTGACACAAGCCTTCCTCCTTCATCTTGAATAGTTCGGGAAGTGCGCCGTTTGCAGATGTGATTTCATCTACTGAGGCGGCATGTTCCGGGTCATGCAAGTGCAGCAGATCAACTCGGGAGACGTTCATGGTCTCCAGGCTCTGCTCCAGGGATTCGCGTGCCCGGGCCGCATCAAAACGCCCAGTCTGCATGTCCCGGTCCAGTTTGGTTGCCAGAATAGCGCCCTCAGGCAGACCGCCCATGGCTTTGATCACATGGCCGATACGCTCCTCGCTTCTGCCGTCCCCATAGTTGCGGGAGGTATCCAGAAACGGATAGTCGCTGTTGAGGATGTAATCTATGGTCGCGTAGGCGCGATCTTCGGGTGTGTTGTAGCCGTAAGTGTTGGGCATGTCACCCAGGCCCGATGTGCCGAAGCAGAGCGTCGGAATTGCCAGTCCGGAATTTCCCAGGATCGTTTTTTTGTCTATCATTGCTCGGCGTCCAGTGAGTTACAAAAAAAAAGCTATCGTGCAGAGCATACCTGTGTGAATGGGGGGGCGTCCAAATGCATAGACAGTACTACTCTTGGAATACGCCCCAGACTTCACATTATTTAAAGCGTCCGTGATGTTGAAGCACCTCGATGGCGTAGCCATCAGGGTCGTTGACGAAGAAGAACTTGGCGAACAAAGCACCATCGCGATTGAATTCGACAATGTCACGAGGGGCAAAGCCAAGTGTCTTGAAACGTTCGTGTTCGCTGTCAAGATCCTCAACACAGAGCGCAAGATGGCCGTAGCCATTGCCCAGATCGTAGGCTTCCTTGTTGTCTTTATTGATAGTCAGCTCCAGCTCGAAGCTGTTCTCCTCATTGCTCAGATAGACGAGCGTGAATGTGTCGAAGTCCAATCGCTCTGCGATGGACAGGCCAAAGGCCTGCTGATAGAAATCGACGGATCGCTGCTCATCAAGCACACGAACCATTGAATGGATGGCTTTGGCCAAGGGACAACTCCTGATTAAGGTAAATATCGTTCATGGTAGGGGTTGCCAGTGTACCGTCAGGTGTTATCTGGATACCACTTGGACAAAATACTTGTAGCGCTGAGGAGGCGAGGCATCAGGCGACAGCTATCTCGGCCTGTTGTTCCAGATAGACCAGACAGGCACATCGCAGCAGTGATGCAAAGTTGCTTGATTCTCCATGCAGCGCTATCACTTCGGTGTGCACCTTGGAGATGAATTGCGGGGTGGAGATTGATTCGTTTTCAGCGATCTGATCAAGAATTTTCCAGAACTTGAACTCCAGGCGAACGCTGGTGCATTGCCCGTTGAGTCTGATCGAGCGGGTCTGATACTGATAGTTGCTGCGCTTCTGACCTGCAAATATTTCGCACATGGGAACCACGAAGCCATGTTGACGATGGGGATTCAGTGTAGCGCCAAATATTGGGCAGGTCACCTGCACAGGTGGCGGCTTACGGAGCGCCAGCTAGTCGCCAAGTTCGATATAGTAGGGCACCGGCTGAGACAGTGGGTTTGACAGGGCTTGAGCTTGTACCTTACTGGCCCTAATTACCCAGCTCAGACACGGTCCGTTTTCAGAGGAATTCCCATGTTCAGAATTGCACCCTCCATCCTGTCAGCTGATTTTGCCGAGCTGGGGGCCGAGGTCCGTAATGTCATCGCATCCGGTGCCGACTGGATTCACTTCGACGTAATGGACAACCATTACGTGCCCAACCTCACCATCGGCCCGGCGGTTGCCGCCGCCATCAAGCCGCATTGCGTGACGCCCACCGGTGAGGCTGTACCGCTGGATGTGCATCTGATGGTTCAACCCGTTGATGAGCTGGCCATGGCGTTCGCCAAGGCAGGTGCCGATCTGATCACATTTCATCCGGATGCCGAGCGGCATGTGGATCGTACCCTGCAGCTGATTCGTGATGCTGGCTGCAAGGCCGGCCTGGTGTTCAACCCGGCTATGCCGCTGGACATTCTGGAATGGACCATCGACAAGGTAGACATCATTCTGCTGATGAGCGTCAATCCGGGATTCGGTGGACAAAGCTTTATTGATCACACACTCAGAAAAATTGAAGCCACACGCAAACTGATTGATGCAACTGGTCGCGATATCCGCCTGGAAGTGGATGGCGGCATCAAGGTGGATAACATCTCACGCGTGGCATCAGCAGGTGCTGATACCTTTGTAGCAGGTAGTGCGATCTTCAATCAGCCTGACTACAAATACGTCATCGATGCCATGCGAGGCGAGCTTGAGAAAGTCTGATTCTTCCTCAGCGGGAAGAGTGCAGGGGATTGAGCTGATTGCCATCGATCTTGATGGCACTTTGGTGGATTCGGTCAAGGACATGCATGAAGCGGTGATTGCCATGCAAGCCGGTTTGTCGCTCGATGCATCCAGTGAGCAGCAGGTGCGTGGCTGGGTAGGAAACGGCATCGAGCGGCTGGTTCATCGGGCCTTGACGGGGGATATGCTCAAGGAAGCCGAGCCGGTACTCTTCGAGGATGCCTTGTCGGGTTTCAAGCAGGCCTATGCTGAAACCATAGGCCGCTATTCAACGCTGTATCCGGATGTTCGCGAAGGATTGCTCTGGATGGCGTCACAAGATATTCCGCTGGTCATGGTGACCAACAAGGCGTCTTTCTTTGCCAATATGCTGATAGAGCAGTTGCAGATCGATCAGTTCTTCGCTCACAAGATCGGGGGTGATGATGTGGCTGCGGCCAAGCCCGATCCAGAAGCACTGTTGCTGGCAGCCAGCTTATGCAAGGCATCAGCTGTAAATAGTGTACTCATTGGCGATTCGATTCATGACTTCAAGGCGGCTCGCGCTGCAGGCTTTCATTCGGTGGGAGTCAGTTATGGCTATAACCATGGTGTGCCGGTCAGAGAGCTGGATCCGTCGTTGGCTCCAGGTGTAGTTGTGGATTCTTTTAAGGAATTGCCTGAGGTACTTCAGAGTCTGGGAGATGTCTGGACTACTACATAATTCGTAGTGGCATCCCGAGTTGGTAATTCGACTGGTGACGAGTATTCCAATCTGTCATGATGTCCGGGCGTGTACGAGTCAGGCAACGACCTTTCAACACGCATCTGGCTGTATCAATCAGATCCGTACCACTGGGAGGAAACCACCGAATGAAACGTACCTTTACCGCTTTGAGTACTACAACTATCGCCTTGTTAGGCGCACTGTCCGGTCACGCCATGGCAGCAGAGAAGCTGACCTACTATTGTAGTGCGCAAGAAGACTGGTGCCAGTTGATGGCCACAGGATTTGAAGAAGAGACCGGTATCAAGGTCAACATGACTCGCAAGTCTTCGGGTGAGGTCATGGCCCAGATCAAGGCCGAGTCCAATAACCCTAAGGGTGATATCTGGTGGGGCGGCACCGGTGATCCACACCTGCAGGCTGCTGAAGAAGGCCTTCTGGAGCCGTACGTATCGCCCATGCGTGGAGAGCTGCATGATTGGGCCATCAAGCAGGCAGAGTCCGCCGGTGATGCCACCATCGGTATCTATTCTGGTGCTCTGGGATATGGCTATAACGAGGAAGTACTCGAAGCCAACAATTTGCCAGTGCCGGCTTGCTGGAAGGATCTGCTAAAGCCCGAGTACAAGGGGCACGTGCAGATGGCCAACCCGAATTCATCAGGAACGGCCTACACCACACTGGCCACCATCGTGCAATTGTTTGGTGAAGAAGAAGGCTTCGAGTTCATGAAAGGCCTGCATAAAAATATCAACCAGTATACAAAATCCGGATCAGCCCCCATCAAGGCGGCAGCCCGTGGCGAGAATACGATTGGTATTGTCTTCATGCATGATGCGGTTGCCCAGGCAGTCTCAGGCTTTCCTATCAAGGTGGTAGCGCCGTGTGAAGGGACCGGTTATGAGATTGGTGGCATGAGTATCATCAAGGGTGCCCGCAACCCGGAGAATGCCCAGAAGTTCTATGACTGGGCATTACAGGCCGATGTGCAAACTCGTGCTCTGGAAGTCAATGCCTTCCAGGTCATGTCCAACAAGGCGGCCGAGAGCTCGCCGATGGCCCCTGATATGGATAGCCTGACGCTGATCGACTATGACTTTGTGAAATACGGGTCTTCCGATGAGCGCAAGCGCCTACTGAAGAAATGGGACGACGAGGTCTCCGTCATTCCACAGTAAGCGATCTGTTGCAACGATTGATTTTCCCACGCTCATGACTGCGATATGCCTATGAACCGGACAATCGCGATCTGGCTGCTGGTCGGGGTGGCAGGCTTTTGCCTGCTACCCTGGTATGTGCTGGATGAGGGTTTGTGGAGTTTTGAATGGCTGTTCGATGGTTACCCCTTCGATACAGACTATGCGCCGGCTCTGTTTCTGCTGCTTCAGGGTGAGAAGCTCTGGTTAGCGCCGCTGGCGGTGTTCCTTGTCATGCCCGTCGCGGTCTTGTTTCACGACAAGAACCATTCGCAGTTCAGTCGTATTCTGTGTCTGGCCGGAGGCCTGGGCCTGGGCTATCTGCTCGTTCAGGGTTTTGCGATAGGTATTCGCGGCTGGAATGCGCAGTGGCTTCTGGCTGTGTTTGGCGAGCTGGATGATCGGCAATTTGGTTTTGGTTACGGCACCCTGCTGTTGGGTTGCAGTTTTCTGTTTTACCTGACCACCGGCATTGCGGCCCGTGGTGCCGTTAACGGCGATGTATTTGTGGTGGGGGCTATCGGCTTCGTCATGGCCATGGTGGGGGTGTTTATTTTCCTGCCGGTCATGTACATGCTGTCCAGCGCACTGCAGGATGGCGATGGACATTATTCATTGCTGGTATTTTTCAGTAAATTCCTGGACGACAAGATCTGGGGACTGTATTGCCTGAGCTCTTCCAGAAGCTGTGGTGTCGCCTGGAACTCTCTGTCGCTGGCCTTGGTGGTGGGCGCAACGACAACGCTACTGGGGCTGGTGTTTGCCCTGGTTGCCACGCGCTCCGGTTTCAGACAGGCGCACCTATTGCGGCCACTGACCGTTCTACCGATCATCACGCCGCCGTTTGTCATCGGCCTGGCCATCATTCTGCTTTTTGGTTTATCAGGTACGGTTACCCAGTTTGTCGCAGAGCTATTTGGTTTACAGCCCAGTCGCTGGGTCTATGGCATGCCCGGTGTGCTCATCGCGCAGCTGCTCTCGTTTACGCCCATCGCCTTCCTGGTTCTGATCGGTGTCGTGGAAGGGATTTCTCCCTCCATGGAAGAAGCCTCGCAGACGTTGCGAGCCAGTCGCTGGCAAACGTTCATGACCGTGTCACTGCCATTGATGAGACCGGGGCTGGCCAATGCCTTCCTGTTGGGGTTTATCGAGAGCATGGCTGACTTTGGCAACCCTCTGGTGCTGGGTGGAAATTTTGATGTGCTCTCCACCGAAATCTTCTTTGCCATCGTGGGTGCCCAGAATGATCAGGGCAAGGCGGCGGTACTGGCTATCGTGCTATTGATATTCACGCTGACAGCGTTCTACGCACAGCGTCGCTGGTTGGGCAAGAAGTCCTATACCACCAAGACGGGCAAGGGCGATGGTGGTGTACCTGCCGCGCTGCCCAAGCGGGTGATGTTTCCCTGCTATTTTCTGGTGACGGTATGGGGCACGTTCACACTGGTGGTGTACGGCATGATTGTCTATGGTGGTTTTGTTGAGTTGTGGGGGCTGGACCATACGCTGACCTTCAAACACTACATCACAGCCTTTGAGGTCACGTTAGGCGAGAATGGCATCAACTGGCGTGGCTCTGCCTGGGATTCGTTCTGGACCACGTTGAAGATTGCGGCAACGGCTGCGCCATTGACCGCAGCGGTCGGCCTGGTGACGGCCTACTTGCTGGTGCGACAGAATTTCAAGGGTAAAAGTGCGTTTGAATTTGGCACCATGCTCAGTTTTGCCATACCCGGAACGGTCATCGGGGTTGCCTATATTCTGGCGTTCAATGTGCCTCCGCTGGAACTGACTGGTACCGGCGTCATTCTGGTTATCAGCTTCATTTTTCGTAATATGCCGGTGGGTGTGCGTGCAGGAATTGCCTCCATGTCCCAGTTGGACAAGAGTCTCGATGAAGCTTCGCTGACACTGGGCGCCAATACCTGGCGCACCTTCAGAGAAGTGATTCTGCCGCTGATGCGGCCTGCCATTCTGGCGGCTCTGGTCTTCAGTTTCGTGCGCGCCATGACAGCCATCAGTGCCGTCATCTTTCTGGTTAGTGCCGAGCACAATATGGCAACCAGCTACATCATCGGTCGGGTGGAGAACAACGATTACGGTATTGCGATTGCCTACAGTACGACCCTGATTGTCGTTATGCTCATTGTCATTGCACTGATGCAGTTGCTGGTCGGTAAATCGACAACCAGCAGACGTTCTCCGGAACGTATGCCTGCCACCACCCTTCGATAACCGCGCTTACAGGTCTATTGCATGCATTCTTCAACCATCAAAAGCAAAGCGGCCTCTGTCGAGTTCAAGCAGGTCAGCAAGGTGTATGGCGGCAGCGTCAAGGCGGTGGACGATGTCTCTCTCTCAGTGAAGGCCGGTGAGCTGGTCACGCTGTTAGGTCCCTCTGGCTGTGGCAAAACGACAACACTGCGCATGATCGCAGGTCTGGAGATGGCGACGAGCGGCAGCATTCTGATCGGTGATGCCGATGTGACTCGGTTGCCAGCCACCGATCGGGATGTCTCCATGGTGTTCCAGTCCTACGCGCTGTTTCCGCATATGACAGTGTTCGAAAACGTCTCCTATGGTTTGCGAGTGTCGCGCATGAAAAAGGCTGAAGTACGCGATCGGGCCATGGCCGGTCTGGAGCTGGTGGGTCTGGCAGGCTACGGTGAGCGCCTGCCTAGTGAATTGTCAGGTGGCCAGCAGCAGCGGGTAGCGGTTGCCCGGGCCTTGGTGCTGGAGCCACAGGTTCTGTTGTTCGACGAACCCTTGTCCAATCTGGATGCCAAGCTGCGTCGTCAGGTACGCGAAGAGATCAGGGAGCTGCAGACATCTCTGGGGTTGACGGTTGTTTATGTGACTCATGATCAGGAAGAAGCCCTGGCGGTGTCTGATCGCATCATCGTGATGCGCAACGCCAGCATTGCCCAGACAGGGACGCCTCGTCAATTGTACGAAGAACCTGCTGACAGTTTTGTAGCAGACTTTATCGGTGAGGCCAATCTGGTCGATGTGAACATCGAATCGATTGATGCCGCCGACAGTGGTCTGGCGCTTCTGCATCTGGAAGGCGTCGAGTTGCGTTTACCCTCCAGAGGTTTGGCTCCGGGTGCTGCCAGACTTGCAGTAAGGCCAAATCGTATCGAACTGCTGGAAGGGCAGGTAGCGGATGGACTGGTAGCGCAGGTGGTGAAGTCAACCTACGTGGGCAATCACATGGAATATGTCATACGCCTGGCACACGGTGAATGGTTTGCTACCAGCGACGATGTTGATCGAACTCATCCGGTGGGCAGCACCGTGATGATACGCTTTCGTTCTTGCGGTCCAGTGCTGTTGGCAGCCTGACTGCGTTAATCAGAAGGTTCAACGTGTATCAGTACATCGGTCAGTGCGGGCAGCTTGGTCACCAGGTCGGTCTTGACCTGATGTGCAATGTCATGGCCCTTGCGGACGCTGATATCACCGTTGATGACCAGGTGCAGATCGACGTAGTGGGCAACACCGCATTTTCTGACGAAGCATTTTTCCGTATCGATGACGCCGCTGTGATTCACCGCAATCTGGCGTATGTCCTGAATCAGATCGTCGTGAAACTGCTCATCCATGAGTTCGCCCAGAGCCGGACGAAAGATCAGGTAGGCATTGATGACAATGACAGCCGCAGCGACCAGGGCGGCCCAATCATCGGCGTCTTCCCAGCCGTCCCCCATGACCAAGGCGATGGCAATACCGATGAAGGCGGCTAGTGAGGTAATGGCATCGCTGCGATGATGCCAGGCATCGGCCTTGAGAGTGGTGCTGCGTGTGGTATCGCCCTGATGAGAAACATGGCGGAATGCATATTCCTTGACGGCAATCACCAGGCCCAGAACCAGAAGTGTCCATGCCGCCGGTGGTGAGTGAGGTGTGCGAATGTGCTCGATGCTTTGAACCGCGATAAGCGATGCAGCGCCTAGCAGTAGGGCAACCACCACGAAAGTCAGCAAGGCTTCAGCGCGACCATGTCCATACGGGTGATTATCGTCGGCCGGTCGCATGGCAAACTGTAGCCCGAAAAACAGCAGTAGGGAGGAGAAGGCATCAGTCATGGACTCTATGGCATCGGCTATCAGCGCATAGGAATTCCCGAATACTCCCGCGACGCCCTTGATCAGAGCCAGCGTGAAATTGAGGAACAGGCCCGCTGTGATGGTGCGAAGAGCAATTTTGCGCACCATGGCGCTATTGTCGGTATCTTGCACGGGAATGTTCATCGTCGAGTTCAAGGGGGCATGGTAAAGGAAGCGGTACCGCCTGTCTCAAACTGCATGTCATACCCGAATAGCTGCTTTGCCTATACACTAGAGTGCTGTTTGCCGGGCTGATCATGCCGCACGTATTTTGCCTGTTGCATTTTTTGTTCATATGTCTTAATTCTCGGGGCTAGTGTCTTGTCTGTACCTGATCCACTACAAAATCCCGGCGTGGGACTGTTCAACTGGTGGAGTAATGCCGCCCTGCGCGCAGATCTGCGCCGAACCCTGCGGTTGGGCCTGCCTTTGATCGGTGCGCAACTGCTGCAGATTGGTAACGGCCTGATTGATGCCATTGTTGCCGGTCGCATTGGTCGTGGCGAGCTGGCCGCCGGCGGTATCGGTGGAAGTCTGTGGTTTGTCGTATCGCTTGCGTGTATCGGTCTCATGGCTGGCTTGTCTCCGACACTTTCGCGCCTTATTGGTGACCGGCGTCGAGCCTTTGTAGGGGCTGTTTTCCGGCAGGGCCTGTGGCTGGGTCTGGTGACGGGCCTGTTTGCGCTGGTCGTGCTGCTATTGGTTGCCGCGAATGTGCATCGTTTCCCGTTCGAGCCTGAGCTGCCGCCGTTAATTCGTCAATATCTGGTGGGTGCTAGCTGGAGTCTGCCGTTCTTTGCATTAGTCATGGCAGCTCGCAATGTCTGCGAGGCCACTAATCTGACGCGCCCTGTACTGCTGGTGACGTTCATGGGGCTGTTGGTCAACGTGGTTGCCAGCATGGGTCTGGGCCTGGGTTTGTGGGGCTTGCCCGAACTCGGTTTGTTCGGTATTGGTCTGGCTACGACCCTGGTCAACATCAGTATGGCTCTGGCGCTGCTTTTGTTACTGCGTGGCAAACGTTTCGCCCGCTTTGAATTGTTTGCGCGCTTCGACAAACCGGACTGGTCGCAGATTGGCCCCATGCTGTCGCTGTCCATTCCCATCTTTTTGGGCATGTTGTTCGAGGCCGGCCTGTTTGTCGCCACCTCCGTGCAGATGGGCATGATCGGTCTGGTGGAGGCGGGTGCGCATCAGATCGCCATCAGTGCCACAGCCTTCTGTTTCATGTTGCCGTTGGGCATGTCGTTCGCATTGACCGCTCGTATCGGACGGGTGGCGGGTCTGGGGCGAGTGGCTCCCGTGCAATTGCGTATAGCCAGCGGTGCGGTGCTGACGATTGGCATGGCGGTAATGACCGCATCGATTCTCATCTTGTTTCGTTATCAGATTGCGAGCGTCTACTCGGCCGATGTCGAACTGCAGCATTTTGCCGCCAGTCTGCTGATACTGAGCGCTATATTCCAGCTGTCAGACGCCTCGCAGATCATGCTGATCGGGGCGTTGCGCGGGCTGCACGATACGCGTGTGCCCATGCTTATCAATGCCTTTTCCTATTGGGTCATCGCCTTCGGATTTGGTGTTTTTTGCGCGCACGTACTGGAGCTGGGAGCCTATGGCTTGTGGTACGGCCTGATTACTGGTCTGACAGTAGCCTCTCTATTGCTGGGCCTGCGGCTCAGGAATCGTTTGAAACTACTGGCAGCCAGTGGCAGCTGAGCTTTGTCAGCGTAACTAGCTGACTGGTTCAGGGGCGAAAATACTTGATGCACGCTGGTCGCACTTGCTCCCAGCCCTCTTCAAAGGCCTCAACCAGGTCGGCGGGCAACGATCCTTCCGTTGTTGCCTGCATGTTCTGTTCAAAATGTTGCATCGAACTGGCGCCCAGGATAATACCGTGTTGCAGCCCTGCGGATTGCTGGGCAAGGGCTCTGTCTAGCGTTGCCAGCTCGGAGTGATGTCGTAGCCAGCGTATGGCAGCGACGGCAGGTTCAATACCTTCCGCGCGGCTGAGCTCGGTCATGCGGTTGATGACATCAAAGTAGGCCGGCTTCCAATAGCGATTCTGGTATCCGTTAGCACTGGCGAAGCGACCGCTGGTGGGGAGCGAGTCGACGGTTTGGTACTTGCCGGATAACAGTCCTCCTGCCAGTGGGTTGTAGGCATGAAAAGCGATGCCGTAGTTACTCAGGCAAGGAAACAGCTCGCGTTCAACATCGCGGGTCAGTGCGTTGTACATGCCTTGATAAACGGTGGGTTGAATCCATTCCTCTGCGCGGCAGATTTCAACGATTTCGGCCACTTGCCAGGCGGCGTAGTTACTCAGACCGAAGCGGACGAACTTGCCTTGCCAATGCAGGCTGGCCACCGCTCGCAGGCTGTCCCTGATAGGCACATCCAAGTCGGGTGAGTGCAGGTAGTAAAGGTCCAGAGAGCTCATGTTGAGGCGTTCCAGTGAGGTGCTCAACTGCTCGTTTATGGATGTCGGACTCAGGCCACCGGGCGCCGATGGGTTGGCTTTGCTGGCCATCATCGTGCCCGCCAGCTCGCCGCGTTGCTGCAGTTTTCCCAGCAATGTCTCCGTCTGACCCTTGCTTATAGACAAAGGCGGTGTCCAGTTCCTGATGACCGGCTACCCGAAATGACTTCACCATCTGGCTAGCGGTGTCGATATCAACCTGATCACTGAAGGTCATGGTGCCTAGAATGGTTTTCATCCCTTCAATTCCAAGGATACCCCGTCGTTCAGGGCGGGGAGGAATTGGAGTGCTGTATATATAGCCAGTGATTGTTGACCCTTCTGGGTGAATGGGGGCGGAACGGTTATACAATAGAGCTGTGAAATCAACATGCATCAAGGTTCTCAAAGTCAGGGTAAAAGATCGCCACGCGCCGCTTTTGCGCAGCATGGCGACTGAAGTCAATCAGGTATGGAACTACTGCAACGAGCTGTCTGATCGTATGATTCGGGAGCGTGGTCGGTGGATGTCCGGATTTGACTTCTCTACTTACACGGTTGGTGCCTCGAAGCAGTTCGAGCACATTGGCAGCAGTACGATTCAGGAAACGGCCGAACATTACGCCAGCAAACGCTTCTCGGCAAAGCGTCGCAAGCTGAGGTGGCGCAAGAGCTTTGGCGATAAACGCTCGTTGGGATGGGTGCCCTTCAAGGCTCGGGCAGCTCACTGGAAACACGGGCAGGTCTTCTTTGCAGGTTCTCACTTCAAGGTATGGGACAGCTTCGGTCTTGCCAATTACAAATTCAGGGCAGGTTGTTTCACTGAGGATGCTCGCGGTCGATGGTATTTTTGCATCTGTGTCTCGGTTGATCGCACGTGTCCCAAGGGGCAATTCAGCCGCAATCTGGTCAATCGATGCGGCGAGATCTACGTGGGAGATGTCAGTAGTTCGAAGCTGACAAAAACCACGATGGCCAAGTCTGCGCTTGACGCAAGCTGGGCCAGCTTCAAGACAATGCTCGATTACAAGAGCCAGCAGGCCGGTATTGTCTATCGAGAAATCAATGAAGCCTATACCACGCGAGCGTGCTCCGAATGCGGAAGCCTGTGCGGACCGCAGGGAATAAGAGCTCTTTCGGTAAGAGACTGGCAATGTGTTGAATGTGGTGTTCAGCATGATCGTGACGTTAACGCGGCTCGAAATATTCTCCGTCTCGGCGCAGGACATTGCGCTCCTTAGTGGGAATCCTTTTTCTTTAGGGAGAGGAGGATGTCAACAGCTATAAGTCCGGTGAGTAGGCTGCCAGTTTAAACCTGCAGTGGTCCTCATTTCCAGAGGCGGCAGTGGCACGATGGGTCCGGTAAACTAATGATGCCGTCGTTTGACAATATTTTTTTCCTTAAAATCGAGATTGATTGTGATGAGTGATTTGAAGACTGCACTGGTAACCGGATCCACCAGCGGTATTGGCCTGGGCATTGCCGAAGCACTGGCTGCCAAAGGCATGAACCTGGTACTCAACGGCCTGGAGTCTGCCGATGAGATCGAGCCTTTGCGTACGAGGTTGGAAGCTCTGTCGGGCGGCAAGGTCATTTATAGCTCCGCCAATCTCATGGATCCCGCGGCCATCAGAGAGCTGATGCAGACGGCGGCAGATACCTTTGGAGGCGTGGATATACTGGTCAACAACGCAGGCATGCAGTTCGTCTCGCCAGTCGAGGATTTCCCCGATGACAAGTGGGAAGCCATCATGTCCCTGAATCTGTCAGCCGCCTTTTACACCTGCAAGGCCGCAGTACCGTTCATGAAGCAGAAACAATGGGGTCGAATCATCAACATTGCCTCGGCACATGCGCTGGTTGCCTCGCCCTTCAAGTCCGCTTATGTGGCGGCCAAGCACGGCTTGCTGGGTCTGACCAAAACTCTGGCGCTGGAAGTGGCAGAGCAGGGCGTGACAGTCAATGCCATATGCCCGGGCTATGTGTGGACCCCGCTGGTGGAAAAGCAGATTCCTGATACTGCCAAGGCGCGTGGAATGACTGAGGAAGAGGTCATCAAGGATGTGCTGCTGGCAGCGCAACCGAACAAACAGTTCACCACAATCGAGCAGGTAACTGCGCTGGCGTTATTTCTGTGCTCCGACGACGCCCAGTCCATGACTGGCGGCGCTGTGTCGATTGATGGTGGTTGGACAGCTCACTAAATCAAAGGACAGAGATCATCATGACGACAGAACTGACGGTACTGGCCCTGGCAGGATTGCTACAGGGCATTCAATTCATGCTGATGGCGGTGCCGGTCAACCGGGAGATAGGCACATCCAAGACTATGTCGCCACGCGATGAGGCTCGCCTGGGGGGGCCTATCGGCAGTCAGGTCAGTGTGCCAACAGGCCGTCTGATCCGTGCCATGAATAACCACTTCGAGGCGTTGATATTGTTCACGATCGCCGTCGTAGTGATCAGCCAGTCGGGTCAATCCAGTGGATTCACAGGATTGTGTGCCTGGTCGTATCTGCTGGCCCGCCTGCTTTATATCCCTGCCTATGTCTTTGGCTGGGTGCCGTGGCGCTCCATCATCTGGGCGGTGAGTTTCCTGGCCTCCATGGCCATGATGCTGGCCGCACTGTTCTGACGATCGAGTTGTCCGGATCAGGGCTTTGTGAGCATTGATTTCAAATCGGCGAAGGGGTTGTGGGTGGCAACCTCGCCCTTGTCCTCTTTGCCGGTGGTTACTTGCTCGACATAGCGTTGATGTTCGTTGTCATGGCAGTAGACGCATAACAGCTCCCAGTTGGTGCCATCCTGCGGATTGTTGTCGTGATCGTGATCACGATGATGCACGGTCAGCTCTCTCAGGTTCGAATTGTCGAACTCTCGCATGCAGCGACCACACACCCAAGGGTAGAGCTTCAATGCACGTTGACGATAGCCGTTTTCGCGGGTGGAGTAGTCAGCCCGGGCATTGGCAACGATTTTGTCGAGTTTGTCGGAGTTTGGCTTTTTCATTATCGGGAAAGTTCGATGGGTTGTCCGTGAGGTGTGCGGCAGGCGGCTTCGTCCCAATCGTTGTGTAATCGGGCCAGTTCACTACGTTCGCCAATTCTTTTTTGCACGATCATGTGCTCAAGAGCTGATAGCCAGTGACTATAGTAGGTATCGCCCAGATCAGGGTCACCCTGTTGCTGGGCAGTGCGAATGCTTTCACTCAGTGTTGTCGCCCATTCCTGCCAGGTGAAAACCCCTTGTTCATGTAATGACAGTGTCATGGCGAATACCTCTGCCTCCCAGGGTTCGCTGAACACCGGACCTTCGGTGTCTCTGGGAATGGAGGGTAGTGCTTGTAACGCGGTGTCTGAATTCTTGTCGTTGGGGGTATTGTGGTTCATGATTGTGTACACAGGTAGGGTTCCCAGCAATCGACATGCACATCGCCACGCCGGGTCTCCTGCTCTCCCCATAGTTCGGTGGCGCTGAAGCGGATGTTGTACAGCCATTGAGGTTGTTCACCCTGTCCTAGCGCATGTGCATCGGGATAGATATGCGCACCATGGATCTTGTGAACGATGCCGGTGTGATTGCGAATGTAGGCCGGTAGGCGTGTGTGGGTGCTGCTGTGCAGGTTACGCACCCGGACCTGCTCGCCGAGAGCAAAGGCGGGGAGGCTGTCTACGGCTCGGTTGACCGGAGCCCCCTTGCGTAGCACCGTGCTGACATCCTTGGCAAGTAATACGCGTTTTACAGGGGCAGCTTTTGTCATCGACTTGCCTGAGGCCTGTTCTGCAGCTGTGATCAGCTGGTGATTCAACAGCAACCTCTCCAGCGACTGAAGCCAGACACGATAGTAGCCAATACTCAGATACTGCGCGGGCGGCAAACTTTCGCGTACCGAGCGTGATTCATCCAGGTTCCAGGTACCGGTTGCTCCCATCGCCAGTGTCATGGTGAGTACGTCCCGTTCCCAGTCATGATCGAACAGATGATCATCATGCAGGGTCTGGGTTTCAGATTCGGCTGCCAGAGGACCAAAGCCCTGAAGCCCGCCCATGTCATGGACGCCGTTCATGCGCTCTGGCCGGCAACGGGCAGAGCAAGCCCAGTACCTATCATCGAGTTGCGCGTAACCAGCGCGGCCAGCTGCTCCTCGCTCAGGTGTTCACTCTGGCTGGGTCGCTCTGGTATGACCAGGTACCGAACTTCGGCAGTAGAGTCCCAGACCGTGATGCGTCGGGATTCAGGCAGGATAACGCCAAATTCCTTGAGAACGCCTGCCGGATCAATAACCACTCGGGAGCGATAGGGTGCAGATTTGTACCAGGCTGGAGGCAGGCCAAGTACTGGCCAGGGATAGCAGGAGCACAGAGTGCAGACCACCATATTGTGAACATCGGCCGTATTTTCCACCGCCACCATGTGTTCCCCCTGTCGTCCACTGAAGTCCAGTGAGGCGATAGCGTCGGTGGCATCGTTCAATAGCCATTCGCGAAATTGGGGGTCAACCCATGAACGAGCTACCACGCGTGCACCATTGCGTGGACCTACCTGGTTCTCGTAGGTGTCTATCAGGGCGTTGAGGGTATCGGTTTTGATATAACCCTTGTCAATCAGCAGACTCTGCAGTGAGCGTACCCGTAAAGCGGTATCGTCCAGATGAGAGTGATCGTGCGGGTGGTCGTGTCCAGCAGCGCCATGAGGGTCGTCAGGGGTATTTCCAGTTTTATCTGTCGCAGTCATTGGCGTGTTGTTGGTTTGAACCGGGTTTCATCATCATACGGTCAGACTTGAGCACGTCAACCGCTCCGTTATTTCGAATTATCGAGTGCCGGTAGTAACGGCAGCTTGCGGGAGTTTGCTAAAGTGTGGAATGGACCGTTTTCTCACCCCCAGTAGCACGCAGCAGTTTGAATTGATTATCAAACGCTCGCGGTTCATCACCAGTGTCGGGCATGTTGCAGGACAGGTGGCGGCGCGTCAGTTCATCGAGCAGTGTCGCACTGAAATGCCCGATGCCAGCCATCACTGCTGGGCGATGGTGGCTGGGCCCCCGGATGATATCTATCTGCAGGATCAGAATGATGACGGCGAACCGAAGGGGACGGCGGGAAAACCAATTCTGAATGTCGTGCAGCACTCGGGACTGGGCAATATCGTTGTCGTGGTGACGCGTTATTTCGGGGGGATCAAACTGGGGGCAGGTGGATTGGTGCGTGCCTATAGTCAATCGGCGAGCCAGGCACTGCTCGCGCTGACAACTCGCGAGACGTTTGTCCGGCAGTGTGTGCAGGTAGAGCTGGCCTATGGGCTTCTGGATTCACTGGAGCACTGGTTGGCAGGTACCGACATTCTGATCGAAGAGCGTAAATTCGACACCAGCGTGCATCTGGCGTTAATGGTGCCGCTTGGGGACATGACAGTATTGCAAGAAAAGCTGGCCGTTCTGGGAGGCGGGGAGATTATCGCTGAGTAGTGAACTGGTTAACAGCCTAGTTATCAGACTGCATACTGGTCGATAGTCGCAGTTTTCGTGTAGTTCACGACTCTGGAATATGGGCCTACAGATGTTGGTCGCAGCAAGAATGCGGTGGTAAGCTTCTAGGCCCAAGGTGCGTAAGCCCAAGAGTCATTGCTCTCTTAAACTATGTTGACTGAAGATCGCCCCGAGCCGTGCACACAGCACGTGTCACCCCGAGCCTCGATCATCTCAGAAAGCCGCAAGCCTGCTGGTGTGCGAAAGGCTGCGCGTTCACAAGAGTCCAGCGACCTGCCTGATAACGTGTCTTACTTGCAAACTCCTCGACGATTGATGTTCGTTATCGAAGCCCTGACGGTCGGCGGTGCCGAGCACATGGTTGTCGATCTGGCCAATGAATTCGTCAAGCGCGGTGACGTGGTCCATGTTGTCTGCCTGAGTTCTCTGGGAGAGCTCTCTTCACGATTGTCACCTGATGTCTTCGTGCATCTGCTGAACAAGAAGCGGGGCATCGACTACAAGATTCCCGGACGCCTGCGAGCCTTGGCGAAAAAACATCGTGTTCAGGTAGTCAATTCACATTTGTGGACGGCCAATCTATGGACCCGCATTGCACTGGTGCGAAGTGGCATTCCTGTCGTGGTAACCGAACACAATCGGGATGTCTGGAAAAAGCTGCATAACCGGATCGCTGATCGTGCGTTGAGCCGAGTCACGGCCCAGTTGATAGCTGTATCACAGGATACCGCCAACTTCTATGCTGAAGATGTCGGCGTCGATGGCAAACTCATTTCAGTTGTCAATAATGGCGTGGATACCTCTTTGTACGCCAGTGGCAACGGCGCGGCGCTGCGTAGTGAACTGGCGGCACCCGGAGAATTTCTGATTGGAACGGTGGGACGCCTGGCGACAGCCAAGAATCATCCACGTCTGGTGGAAGCCGCTGCAATCATGCGTGATGCGGGTGTGTCGGTACGCGTCGTCATCGTGGGTGAGGGTCCGCAGCGTGATACTACCGAAGCGTGCATAGCAGATTTGAACATCGGTGATCGTGTTACGTTGCTGGGTGAGCGTAGTGATGTTCCGGATTTGCTGGCAGCGTTTGATGTGTTTGTGCTGTCCAGCGATCGAGAAGGGCACCCGTTATCCGCACTCGAAGCACAGGCAGCGGGTACGCCTGTCGTTTTGACTGATGCAGGTGGTAGTGCCGATGCCGTCTCGCGCAATGAGCATGGAGTGGGTGGTTTGCTGGTGGAGAAAAGTGCCGAAGCGCTGGCTGAGTGCCTGAGTGCTCTGGCCGTTGATCCACAGCGACTCCAGGAGATGTCTGCCTTTGCACAAAGCCACGCATCACATCATTTTGACAAGACGTTGATGATTGATCGTTATAGCGAGATCTTCGACAAGGTGAAGCGCAACAGCATTATCGCCAACAAGTAAGTTACAGCTGCAGCGGGCGTTTGACCTGCTATTTGAGTCGATCTTCGAGCCATGTTGTAATTCTGTCCTTGATTGAGGACGGGCGCCGGGTTGTCTGATTCCATTGATCCTGCTGATACTGCACGCAACTGAGTGAGTACAGTTGATTCTCTTCAATCTGCCCTTGTACCTGAATATCCGCGGGTGGGTTTTCCTGATGCCAGACTCCGTGAATTTCAGGTGGGCAATGCAGGCTGAACCAGTTGTTTCGATCCGGTTTCGCTAAATTCAGAAGGGTGTCGAGCGTTTGGGGTTCGATGGCGATTGTGATAGTGACGACATCTTCCGCATCCTCGATAGTCTGCACCTGGGATGTAGAACACACACCGGCAGTCTTGAAGTAGGCATCCAGCAACTGCTGGGACAGGGTCGGCTGTGCGCCGTGCGTCAGGCCGCTTAGCAGGTATGTACCGACAAGGAGCATGCCGGGCCGATGGGTCATGAAGTGTGACATTGCTGCTGCCGTCAGTCCCGCGTTACGCTGAGCTCCAGGGTTTTCAAGAGTCCTACCCTTGAACCTCTTAGTGCAAACGTCGAATACGATCGAACTTGGCGGTGCCGGATAATCGATAGAATCGCGCCAGCTCCTGGTGCAGACTGCGTTGATCGCCAGGTCCCGAAAATTCCTGTACCAGCCAATGACAGTAAGTGGCCGCGAAGTCACCTGCCGTCTTGTAGCGCTCATATAGTGTCGATCCGACGGGCGCAGTGTAGCGTACATTTCTGAATAATTGTCTGTGTAGCTGGTCTCTGCTGAGGGGGTCGGAACAGGACTCGAGTAGCAGCATGTACTTGTCTACCTCTGCCTGAAGCTCCATGTCCAGTGCCCGAAGTTGCCGGTCATGATGGGCATGCCAGAGTAGGCAGACGGCATGGCTAACGCCTTCTACAACAGTGCACAGGCTATCAATTGAGCCTTGATCGTAGGCGTATAGTGCACCCTTGTCATCGGTCTGCGTATGCTCGTTGGCAAGGCTCAATACATCCTGATCCAGATAGAGTGTAAATTCCAGAGAATCATCACTCTGACTGATGAAGATGGTCTCTTCTGTCATGTCGGCAGTATGATGGTCTCCAGTATCCGGGTTAGCCCCGTCAGTAGCCCCTGTCTCACTGGCCAGGTGCTGCGCCAGTTCGGCATCGTGTGATACGAAATGTTCTACCTGATAGGGTATGGCCAGATCATACTGAAGTTGCAATCTGGACTGCAGAGTCTCGACAAGCATGCAATAGCTCCATGATAGGGCAATGATAAAAACGTCAGGAGTGCGTTATATCGAATCGCAGTTATTACCAATCAATGCAAGCATGGTGTTTTGTTATTCTGGTTTTCGTCTATGAAGACACCCTGTCGTCTGAGTTCCCGGGCTAGTGTCGGGTGTTGTGTGTTTTCCCATTCATCCACCAGCTCCAGAAGATCTTTCTCGTGGCTGACTTGGCTCGGTATTGCTGATAGTACTTCGACATAGTCACTGAAATCAGTGGCCAGGGTCTCAAATATTCCCTGCAAAGCTCTGTCTCTACTGGATTGTGATGCCTCGTCCGCCAAGGTGGCATAGGCGGACTCGCCCATGGAGATGTAGTAGGAGACACCAATTGGTTTTCTATTCAATGCGCCGGAGAACAGACCGGCTACCACGATGGCAACATCACCGAGTCGCTGTAGCAGCAGGCGGCGTTCGTGTCTGCTTGCAGACTCCAGAGCCATTCTGTAGTACTCGGCCAAAGGGGTCAGAGTTGCGCCAGTGCCATTGTTGTCAAGAAACTGGTTGGTCTTCGAGTAATTGCATAGCAATTGAGTCAGGTACCAGACCGTTTCGTCGTTGCCGTCCAGCCTGAGTTTTCCTGTGGCTTGAACGATTCGTTCTCGAAAGAAATCCTGCAAACAGGTTGTTGGCTGAATAAGACAAGTTCTGGACATTGATACCATGTATCTACCCTCGATTTGTTCATTGCTGCATTCAGACTAGCGGCCTTCATGCCAGAGGCTTGATTGATATGCACTATGAAACCACTCTGCAGTAATTTATAACACTGAGTTGTGGTGGCCGGTTGTTAGCACTTGTGGGGTGTGAGTGCCAGAATCATCATGATCTTGGTGTACTTTGGCTTATAGCCTTAGCGTAACCCTGTGAAGCCATGCCCAGATAACCAGAATACGTACTGTCTGCCGCTAGAAAGGAACTGTGCAGGAAGATTAAGGTATAGCAAGCATGAAGTTGATGGGGATTGGTGGCAGGATCAACATTGTCTTGATTCTCGCAATTATTTGCGTGATGTCACCCGTGGTCATCACAGTGAACAATGCCAAGATGGAAAATGTCGAAAAGGCCAAGAACCTGTCGACTCAACTGGAGTTGCTCCTGCAGGAAGTCAGCGCTGTAGAGGAGAGCTATCAGGAGATATCCCAGCAGGAGAGAACTTCTGCCGCTGGTGGTTCACAGACGGCCAGCAGTCGCTTGCAGCAGGATTCACCCGAGCCGATAGGTCGAGTCTTTGATTTGCTGAGTGATTTTGAGCAAAGCTTCGTCCTGTTGCAGCGCGAGCAGATTGAAACGTTGCGTAAAGGGAACTATTGGGTACTGATGACCGCGCTGGTGGCTTGTGGCATCGCTGCTTTCTTCTTCTGGTTTTTTCTCAGGCAACAATTGGTCATCCCTTTACGCAGGCTTGAGACAGTTGCCAGGGATTTGCAGGAAGATAAGCCCGGAATGGTGGTGCCTTATGTCAAGAGGGGCGATGAACTCGGTCGTCTGGCGATGGCACTGGAGAATTTTCGGCGTCACCGTATTACCTCAATGGCGATGCAGCGTTCGGTTGAAAGCTCCCTGGAGGAGCGTGAACGCAAGAAGCAAGAAGCTATTCAGCATGACCTTGACAGGGAACGCATATTGGCCAAGTCACGTGAGCAGGGACACGTACTGGAGCTTGCCAGCATTGCGGCTGCCAGCGAAGAAATCCTGCGACATAGAATTGAACGCCTTTCCGAAGCTGTCAGTGCGGCCGCAGGTGGCAATCTGGGATATCTGTCAGCGAATCCTGAGCAGGGCATGCGACCGGATGATCACCTGGGCCGGATGACCAGCGATCTTGAGCAGCTATTTGGACAATTCAATCGTGATTTCACTTCAATCAAAGACGATGCCAGTCAGCTGAGTGAATCGGCGGTTTATCTGCAGAAGCTGGGCGAGTCGATCAATGATAGTGCTCAGCAAAATCATGAGCAGACTCAGAAAGTGCTGGCCGGTGCTCAGGGTGTGCGTGATGTATTGCTGCAAGTGTCCAATGATGTTTCGCAGATGGAAAGTGGTATGCAGGGCATATCCTGTAATGCAACCCAGGCATCAAGCGTTGCAACGCAGGCGGTGGAGCTTGCACAGAATACCGATACCACCATGCGCAAGCTGGCCGACTCCTCTGTTGATATCAACAACGTCATCAAGTTGATAACCTCCATCGCAGAGCAGACCAATTTGCTGGCTCTGAATGCAACGATTGAAGCGGCGCGGGCAGGAGATGCCGGTAAGGGCTTCGCGGTTGTAGCCAACGAAGTCAAGGAGCTTGCCAAGGAGACAAACAAGGCCACCGATGAAATTCAGCGTCGAATTGTTGCCATACGTACTGAGACCGGGCATGCCGTTGATGCTATCGGTAACATCAATCTGATCGTCTCGCAGATTGATGGATTGCAGGAAAATATCTCAGAGTCTGTAAGAGGTCAGACGAGTGTTGTACAGAGCGTTATTTCACTGATTGGCAGTGCTACCAAAGACAATACTTTTGTCAGGGGCATTCTGGTAGAGGTGCTCGAACGGCAGCGTACAACTCAGATATCGGCTGCAGAGGTGCGTAATTCCTCAGAAGCGTTACGCAACAGTGCTGAGGAGAGCCTGGTTATTACTCGTCGCTACGGGGATTGAGGGAGCGTAGAACAAAAAAGCTTCAATGAGATACTGAAGCTTGCCTGTGAACTGACGTTATTGTTTCACGAACTCGTTAGATGCAACGTCCGCCGTCAACCTCCATGCAGACACCGGTCACCATGCCGGCTTCATCGGAACACAGATAGCAGGCGGCATGGCCCATGTCTTCGGGAGTGGAGAATCGACCCAGAGGTATGGTTGATAGAAACTTTGCACGCATTTCAGGGGTGTCCTCGCCCATGAAGGTTTTCAGCAAAGGAGTTTCGCCCGCTACCGGGTTGATGGCATTGACTCGTATGCCTGATGCGGCAAGCTCGACGGCCATGCTGCGTGTCGCTGTAATCATCCAGCCTTTAGAGGCGTTGTACCAGCTCAGGTTGGGACGAGGACTGACGCCGGCAGTGGAGGCCACGTTCAGCACCACACCATAACCTTGCTTTTTCATGATTGGAATGATGTATTTGGCACTCAGAAAGACTGATTTTGCATTGACTGCCAGCACCCTGTCGAACATCTCCTCGCTGATGTCTTCCATGGGCTGAGGCGTGTGCGTCACACCTGCATTGTTGACCAGTATGTCTATATGACCAAAGGCATCCAGCGTCATCTTGCTCAGATTTTGCACATCGGCGGCGATACTCACATCGACAGCGCAGGCCAGAGCCTTCGGACCCAGTTCATTGGCGATGGATTGGGCGGCGTCAAAATTGATATCGGCGACCATGACCGATGCACCTTCTGTGATAAATTTTCTGGCAATGCCGGCACCGAAGCCGGATGCAGCACCGGTAACAATGGCTGTCTTGTTTTGCAGTCTCATGATTTTTTGTCGTTTAGTCGTGGCGGGCCGCTACGGTTTTAAGTGTAGAGAAACCATACAGCGCTTCAAAGCCTTTTTCGCGTCCATGTCCTGACTGGCCGGTTCCACCAAAGGGCAATTCGACACCACCCCCTGCACCATAGTTGTTGATGAAGACCTGGCCGGCTCGCAGTTGTCTGGCCATGCGCATCTGACGACCACCATCGCGGCTCCAGATAGAGGCGACCAGTCCAAAGTCGGTCCCGTTGGCAATGGCGATGGCCTCATCATCATCGTCAAAGGGTATGACGACCTGGACCGGACCGAATATCTCCTGCTGCGCCAGAATATGATCCGGGTTTACTTGTGTGAAGAGTGTCGGCGGTACATAGAACCCACCTGATGGGGCATCGTCAACGATACAACCCTGCGCCGCAGTACACAGCTCGCTACCTTGTTCAAGAAAGCCATTGACAATGTCTCTCTGTCTGGCGGAGATCAATGGGCCGAGGTCCAGATCAGACAGGGCCGGGCCAACCTGAAGACTGCGATAGCGTTCGGCCATACGTTCGACAACCTCATCATGACTCTGTCGCTGCACCAGAATACGAGACGAGGCCGAGCAGGTCTGTCCGGCATTCTGAATGCCGGCATTGACCAGAAAGGGCAGGGCCGCGTCCAGGTCGGCATCGTTGAAAACCAGTTGGGGGGATTTTCCGCCCAGCTCCAGTGTGACGGGGGCGACGTGGCTGGCGGCGGCGGTTTGAATAAGCTTGCCAACACCAGCTGATCCTGTGAACGAGATGTGGTGTACGCCAGGGTGGGCGCTAAGAGCCGCGCCAGCTTCGGCCCCCAGACCGGGAACCACGTTCAGTGCGCCAGCTGGTAGTCCCGCCTCACGTGCAATATCGGCAAAGGCCAAGGCTGTCAGGCAGGCCTCTTCGGCAGGCTTGAGCACCGCGGCATTGCCCATGGCCAATGCCGCGCCAACGGAACGACCAATGATCTGCATGGGGTAGTTCCAGGGAATGATATGGCCTGTGACTCCGTGCGGTTCGCGCAAGGTATAGACGGTATAGCCATCCAGGTAGGGAAGGGTTGCCCCATGTACCTTGTCGGCGGCACCGCCGTAGAATTCCATATAACGTGCCAGAGCGACGACATCAGCTCTGGCCTGGCTCAATGGTTTGCCAACATCGAGAGATTCCAGTCGTGCCAGAATGTCCACCATCTCCAGCACTCGTTGACCGATTCGGGAGAGGATACGGCCACGCTCGACGGCGCTCATGCGGCCCCACTCTCCCTGCAGGGCAGTTTGTGCCTGCGTGACGGCAAGGTCGATGTCGGCAGACGTGCCACGGGCGATCTGGCAAATCTGTTTGCCATCAGAGGGGTTGTTCAACGCCAGCTGTCCACCCTCCACAGGTCGTACCCACTCGTTGGCGATGAAGCAAAGCGCCGGGTCGAACCACAGGTCATCAATAGCCATAGGAAATCCTGTCAGGAGTATCTGTTGTTATTAATTTTTGTTGACCACAGAGATATGCGGGTAGGGAATCTCCAGGGATTCTCTCGTACAGGCTTCTATGCAGGCATTTTGTATGAGGCGTTCGATTTTTCTGTATGACTTTGCGGCGCGACTGTCGCAAGTCACAAAAATCCAGTAATCAATCGAGGAGGCGTTCGCCTCTTTGAGTTCGACGCGAGTATCTTTCACGAATTCGTTCAGATCGGTCTGGCTCAGGGATTCGCGTACCGCATCGCGCAGTATCTTTGGGACATGGGTGTGACTGATGTCTTGATGCCGGTAGTCGATTCCGAAGAGGCCGGTTACGCCGAAGGTTGCACCGCGCGACAAGTTGATCATGCTCATGGTGTAGTAGTCGGCCGTTGGTATGCTGACAGTCTGGCCGCCGCGGTATTTCAGTTCGACAGTGTCCGGGTTCTGACCGGTCACTTCAAGCAGTTCGGTGCCATCAAGCAAGATCGTATCGCCACGCGAGCTGGGGAACCAGGGGTTCTTGCCGGAGGGGCGAGATGTCATGCCATGAAACTCGGCCAGCGGAATACGCAGCACGCCATGCAATTCCGGATTGCGTAGAACGGTATACATGTTTATCGATTCGACCCGCCAGGGCAATCCGCGGAATCTGATACGTTCAGATTCTCTCATGGGACCGACATTCAACAGCAGCCGGGCCTCTGAGATGTACTGAGGCAGGAGTTGTCGTATACCCAGTGCCAGGCCAACGATGAGTAGAATCAGCAGACCCAGAAGTAGTACATCGCCACGTTCGTAGAAAACCACAAAAACAGCAATAAGGATCAACAGAAAGGTCAGGGCGTGAACGCTGTATGCGGCCAGCCGGTAACGGGTTCGACTCTCGTGCTCGGTATTGTCGGACAGCGCTGCGCGATACCCGCGTAGCAGAAAACGGATTCCGAAATAGACGGCCGAAGCCACGCTGATGGCAATCAACAGTGTCAGGCCGCGTCCAGTGGCGAACTGTTTGATGGATTCGAAAATTGACTGTGATAGTGTCTTGTCACCCTGAAGCTCAACGATCTGATAGCGCGCAATTTCCATATTGCTTTGCGAGTCGCTCAATCTGTCTTCCCACAGTTTCTTCAGTCCATTGAGAGAATTGGCCAGTTGTTGCTGAGGATTTTGTTGCAGCAACGGTGACAGATTAACCAGTGCGGCGGTGGCAACATCTGCTTCTCTCTGATGCAGGTCAATCTGATCATTGAGTTCCTTGAGCCTGCGCGGTTTTTCAGTCAGCTCTTTCAGGCTTTCCAGGACAGGCTGTGCAATCAGCGCTATATCCTTGCGCCAGTCACCATCATCTGTCGATGTTTCATCAACAAACAGTCCGGTGTCGATGCCGCCGATTGCAAGATTTTCCAACGTGACTCTCAACTGCTGGATGTCCTTGGTCATCTCATCAGCCTGAAGGCTCAGGTCCTTCTTGTCCTGCTCATTTGCGGTTGTGATTTTCTCGCCAAGGGCGCGGCGTTCCTGCAGTTTTTGTGTCAACACGTTCTGGGTGTAGGCCAGACGCTCGAGTTTGGAGGGCGAGCTCGAATTCGATGAGCTTGCAAGCGTCGGGTCAACCGCCTCCGGTGTGACGGATTGCTGTGCCCAGGCTGGCATTAGCAGCATGTAGAGCACGAGTGCGATCAGTGATGAAGATCTGGGCAAGCACTGAGTCATGGGGCAACTCTTGATGTAACGTTCATCGGTATGGCAAAGCGGCTTTTGTGCCGCATTGCCATGCCGGGCCCAGACTGCCGAGTATTACTGGCCTCTGACGTAGATGGGAAAAGCGGTGTTGATGCCGCCCTGGTTCGAGGTGTAACCCTGGATGGTAAAGCCCAGGCCGGAAGGGCCTTCGAAGGGTTGTGCCTTGGGATTGTCACTGTTGGCATAAGCATTGACGATGGCTTGTAAAACCTCGTTGCGTGAAAGAGAGTCGGGAAAAAAGCTGGAAAATTTCCCCTTCCATTGTGCACCGTCCTGAATTTCGATGGAGGCAGTATAGACACCTGCCCGGTTGGGCTTGTCACGGATGGATTTCACACGCGCTGAGGCAGGGTCCTGACCACCAGGCCTGGAATGAAATCCTACAGGTTTACCACTGCGATTGATTTCTCCGGCAAATATATGCCATTGATTGACGTTGGGATCGGTCTGGCTCCACTTGGGATAATCCGGCTCGCTGTGAGCGCTGCTCTGCTTTTGATGACTAGCGGATTGGCCAGAGTTTGAATTCTGCTGAGTCTGGTTCGTGCTGCTACTGATCGAGCCGCCACGAGACAATGAATTCAGATCAATGCCAAACTGATCCAGATTGACACCCAGTGCGAGCAGAATTACTGCAACAATGGGAATGTATCTTTTATATTTGTTCACAATAACTCGTCCAGATCCGATGTCGATAAACTAATCTATTAAGATTAACAAGTTGATGACTTGCTGGCTTGCTTTCATGGAATCTGGTCCAATTGATCACATTCACAGGCGATCACAGAGAAAATATGCATAGGTGCCTGAAAACGTTGTTAATTGCGTTGTTCACACTGACACAGTTTGTGCCAGCTGTGCCGAGCGCGCATGCCCATGATGCCGCGCTGCCGCACCAGCACGACGGCGTTTCCACTATGCAATTGACGCAATTCGTGCCAGAACGTACTGGAACCGGACTGCTCTATGCGCAGGGCGATGATGTGCGAGTCGACGTGGATCCGCCGTTGATTGAGCACGATGTTGTTGATGAGTCCGAGGCAGATATCCGCCAGACGTTTGTCGCAACAGTGGTAGATGATCAGGAACTCGACAGTGTGAATCTCTACTACCGCTTTGTGGGAGAGAGCAGCTATTCACGCTTTATCATGACGCAGGTCTCTTATTCATCAACCTATATAGCGCAGATACCCACTGATCCGAATAGTTATACGGCCATGGAATATTACATCCAGGCGCGTGACGCTAGCGGTAATCGAACCGTACGTGGTTACACGTTCAGCCCTTTGGTGCGCAATATTGTGCCACCTGTTGCGAGTTCGGAAAGTGTGGAAGCCATCGTTGATTCAAGCAGTACGGAGCAGGAGACGACAGGTCGACAGATTCCTAAATCTATCTATGTTGTTGGGGGGCTACTGGTACTGGGCTTGATTGCCAGCGCTGCAAGCTCATCCGGTGGTGGTTCTGGTGGCGGCGACGAGCAATGTGATGCAGGTAGTTGCCGACTGACTGTAACGTTGAACCCTCCCTTTTAAACGAGTGAAACCGGATTCGAATACAGTGCAGATGAACAAGGAAGGCAGCGCGCCAGGGTTGAAAATTGCCATCAGTAACACAACTGCTGTGATGCCGTCGCTGTTCGCGGCGGCGGGCGCAGGTAGAAGAGTTATGCGACTGGCGGCCTGTCTGGCAGTCCCCGTAGTGTTGCTGGGTGCCTGTAATACGGGATCCTCTGATGGGGAAGGTGGACTGAATCTCAATGAGTCCAGTGGTCTGACGCTCAGCAAGCCGGGTTTCCTGATCAGCAGGGCAATAGACGAGTCTCTGGTCGAAGCACGAGTCAGTGTCGATGTTGATGGCATCAATTACCCGGCTACGCAGTTGTCAGCGTCAACCAATGGTTCCGCGTGGAAAGGCGAGTTATTTGTCCCTGAGGGCAGTGATGCCAACCTCATGGTGAATTGGGTTGAGACCGGTGTCGAGGGTCTGCCAGCCGAGCTCAATAGTGAGTTGCTGCTAGCCAGCTACGAAAGGCTGATTCCTGCAGTAAGTGAGAACCAGTCGATCACGCTGGATGCCGATGCCTATGTCGTTGCGTCAACTGAAGAGAACCCACGCCCTGATCTGGACATCGACGCTGATGGATTTGGTAATCTACAGGAGCGACTGGAAGGTACGGACCCCAATGATCTGGCTGAAGGTCCGCCCGAAGTGGTGATCTTCTATACCGACCAAACGCCTGTCATTGATGGCAGCTTTGATCCGCTATGGAATAACGCACAATACTTCGACACGAACTCCAGTGATCTGCTGATCAATAATGTGCTGATAGACAATGACGTCATACAGCCGGGCGAGCCCGACAGGAGTTATCGTTGGGCTGGTATGCACGATGGGCAATTTCTGTATTTAATGGTTTTTTCGGAACTTGACGGCGCACAGACACCGTTCGGTGATTCCTTCGAGCTTTTTAATGATGATGCGATCGATATCTTCCTCGATGGGAATAACAGCAAAGGTGCCAGCTACGATGGCATTGACGACTATCACGCAATCATCAGCCTGCTGTCTACGCTCGGAGAGGATAGCGCCAACAGCTCGGATTCGCCAAACACCCGGTTCGATCTGGGTGGTCAGTCCGCACCTATCGATGTGTCAGCTTTCGAATTTGCCACCTGTATCTGCCAGTCGACGGGTGAGCAACAGATTTATGAAGTCAGTATCGATTTGCAGCGGGCGGGCATTACGGTGGGGGAGTCTTTCGGTCTGGATATACAACTGAATAATGATGTCGACGGTGGTATGCGAGATGCCAAATGGGCTTGGCACAACGACACGGGTGAGGATAATACCTGGCGTTTCCCGATCCGCATGGGGACCGCGCGTCTTGAGCCTGAGCCACTGTAATCGTTCGTAACACCACACCACTGCCTGTCGGACTGCTGGCGGCCTATGGCAGTCTGGCTTTCCCGTTGGCGGCAGCGTTCATTGCGTTGCAGGTTATCGTACCGACCTACTATGCGCAGTCAACGGGGCTGAGTCTCAGCATCATCGGTGCACTAGTGCTATTGGCACGATTGGCCGATACAGTGACCGATCCACTTGTCGGCTACTGGTCAGATCAGGCCTCGAGTCGCTTTGGCCGGCGCAAGATATTTATCGTGCTTGCGGCACCGCTGATTGCCGTGTCAGTGTGGTTTCTGTTCAATCCACCCGCTCAGGTGGGTGGTGGCTACCTGCTGTTCTGGACCATTATCATCTATCTTGGCGGAACCTTGTCCGTGGTGCCAGCCAGTGCCTGGGCGGCAGAGCTTTCAGATGATTACAACCAGCGTAGTGTAGTGACAGGGGTGAGGGTGGCCTTCGGTCTGGCCGGCACCCTGGCAGCCTTGCTGGTGCCAGCTATATTTGGTTCGGATGATGGTCAGGACTTGGCCTCGGTGTTATCGCTCATTACCTGGCTGGTGTTGATCACCTTGTGTATTTCCACGCTTTGGGCTGCATGGAGGGTGCCTGATGTTGCCACGACCCATTTGCCCGAGCACTCGATAAGTGCCGCCTGGCAATTGATGAAAACAGCTAATCCCTTTCGGCAACTATTGGTCAGTTTTCTATTCAATGCCGTGGCCAATGCCATGCCTGCCACCCTGTTTCTGTTGTACGTGACTCATGTACTACAAGTGCCGGCACAGGCGGGAGTCTTTCTGTTTCTGTATTTTGTTGCAGCCGCTGCGGCTGTGCCATTCTGGTTGGCAATGTCCAGGCGCTTCGGTAAGCATCGCACCTGGTCGATCGCCATGATGCTGGCCTGTCTGTTCTTCGTCTGGACACCATTTCTGGGTGAGCAAAGCGTCTTCTGGTTTTATGTGATTGTTGCCGCGACCGGTTTTACCACGGGCGCTGATCTGTCCTTGCCCAGTGCCATCAATGCAGATGTCATTGAATGGGATGCGCTGGAGTCGGGCTATCGTCGTCCCGGTTTGTTCTTTGCCTTGTGGGGTACAGCTTCGAAGCTGTCTTACGCCCTGGCGATCGGTCTTGTATTTCCCTTGCTGGATCTGGCAGGTTTCAGCGCTACGCAGCCCAATGATGATGTGTCACTGTTATGGCTGGCGGTCTTGTATGGCGGCCCCTGCATTCTTTTCAAGCTGATAGCGGTCTGGGTCATGCGCGGTTACCCGATTAGCGCATCCGTACATGCCGACATTCTGGCAAAGCTGGCAGCCTCAGGCAGTCAGGCACATGGTGCGCCTGCTGCCCGATAGCTGGACTTTTTATTGGGCCGGTGGGGCGTCCGGGTCTTCGCTGGGAGCAAACAGATCCATGATGTCATCAGCGGTCAGGTTCTGCATGGCAGCACCTTCAGTCTGGTTGACAGTCTGATCGGCAAGCAGCTTCTTGTGCTGCTGCATAGCCATGATCTTCTCTTCAACCGTATTGCTTGCAACCAGTTTGTAGATGAATACCGGCTTGGTCTGACCAATACGATGCGCTCGGTCACTGGCCTGATTTTCCACGGCAGGATTCCACCACGGATCATAGTGAATCACGGTATCGGCGGCGGTCAGGTTAAGACCGGTACCACCTGCCTTGAGACTGATCAGGAACAGTGGGATATCGCCATGCTGGAACGAGTCGATAACCTCATCACGCTTGCGCGTACGGCCGGTCAGTTTTGCGTAGCGAATGCTGCGTTTTTCAAGTTCTGATTCGATAATGCCCAGCATTTCAGTGAACTGCGAGAACAGCAATATCTTCTTGCCCTCGGCGATCAGCTCTTCGAGCATGGACATCAGTAGTTCGGTTTTGGCCGACTCTTGAATGCCGCGAGCACTGTCCAGTTTTACCAGTGCCGGGTGACAGCAAGTCTGACGCAGTTTCAGCAGTGCATCGAGCATTTCGATATGGCTGCGTGCCAGTCCACGTTCGGCCAATAGTGCTCGAACGCGTTGTTCCATGCTGACGCGAATGCTTTCGTAGAGCCGCGCCTGGCGTGGTTCCAGCGTGACTTCGCGGATGATCTCGGTTTTCGGCGGTAGTTCGGTTGCCACCTGTTCCTTGCGTCGACGCAACAGGAATGGGCGTATCAGAGCTCCCAGTCGTTGCTGTCTTTCCAGGCTGCCGTGATTCTCGATCGGTGTGCGGAAGTAACGGTTGAAGTGCTTGCGTGTGCCCAGAAAGCCTGGCATCAGAAAATCGAATTGCGACCAGAGTTCACCCAGATGGTTTTCCAGTGGCGTACCTGTCAGGCAAATGCGCCGTTCGATGGTCAGGGTCTTCAGTGCTTGTGTGACCTTGGCCGTCGGGTTCTTGATGGCCTGAGCCTCATCCAGTACGATGCAGCCGAATTTCTGATCGGATAGCAGTTCGATATCACGGGTGACTAACGCATAACTGGTGATGACGATATCCACCGGGTTCGCGATCAGATCATCAAGTTTACGGGTGGTGCCGTGCCAGATCAGGGTTTTCAGATTGGGTGTGAACTTGGCAGCTTCACGCTTCCAGTTACCCAGCAGACTGGTGGGAGCTACGATCAGGGTCGGCTGTGTCATACGCCCATGGTCCCGCTCATTTTGCAGGTGGCCGAGTGTCTGTACTGTCTTGCCCAGTCCCATGTCATCGGCCAGAATGCCGTTGAAACCGTATTCACCCAGAAAACCGAGCCAGGCTATGCCTTCGAGCTGGTAGGGGCGTAGTGTGGCATGCACATTGACCGGCTTTTCCTGTTGATGGATACCTTCGAAGTTACGCAGTCGTTCGGCCAGATCAAAGATATGCTCGGCATGGTTCCAGGCGACTGATACGCCTTGCTGCTGCCAATGGCTTTCCAGGGTATCCAGTGTGGCTGCCCTTTGTCGAGGCAGGCGCAGGTGTACCTTGCCAGTCGGGTCGTCGTACAGCTCCATCAGGGTTTCTGCGACGGGGGCAAAGACCTCTGGCGAGACCTCCAGCCATTGACCGTCCTCAGCCTGCAGCAGAATTGAACTGTCGCGCGAGTCGCCTTGTAGCCAGTCGATAACCAGCGGCAGTAGATCGAACTGCTGGTCGCCATGCTTGAGCTTGAGCGCCATGTCAAACCAGTTCGAGGTGGTTTCACTGACGGTAGCTTCAATTTGTGTGACGGATTTGAAGCTCAGATCGAATGGTTCACGAATCTGGATAGTCCAGCCACGATTGGTCAGCTCAGGGCGCTCATCGAGTAGCTCACGCCAGCTGTGGGCAATACGCTGCACTTCCAGCGCACGCGGTTTGCGATCGGCGCGAGAATAGAACTCGTTGTCGCTGGTCTGCGCTGATTCAAATTCGGGAAACTGCTTGCCAAAGTCCACCGAATAGCGAATTTCGGCAGCCAGATCCCGTTTCAGTACCAGTGGCTTGCCATCCTGTGTCTTGCCTTCCAGAGTCGCATCCGCTTCCATGGCGTCAAAAGGCAGCAGGTAGTCGGCGTAACGGAATTTAATGGAGGCGTAGAAGTCGCGAATATCAGGGCTGTCGTCGCGTGACTGCAAAACCAGCACGGGCTGAGGCGCCTCGTCGATACGCACAAAATTGGGAGGACTGGGCAGAGGCAGGCTGCTGTCAGGAAGGCGTGAGGCCAGATAGTTGCTGACGGCCTGGGCATGCGCCTTGGGTAACGGTGGTGCTTCGACAAATTGTGACAACAGGTTCACAGGCGGTGCATTGTCGAGCAGACCCGCTTTCGAATTGCCGATATCGATGTACCAGGGCGGATCGCTGGGCACCAGTATCCACTCGTCAACTTCGGGAATCCGGGTTGTCAATGAGAAACATTCCTTGTCATCCAGCTCCCAGTCAAAGGTGAGCGTACGGGTGGCGTTACGCGCCAGGGCAGTTTCTCGTTCAGGACCCCAGAAGCAGCGTCCGCAATCGATCAGCTTGTTCATCAGCAGATGGCCGATGTCGCCTTCGACGGTTAATTCGCGGTAGGAAAAGTCACTTTGCCGGCCAATGGCCAGTTCCAGTATGGAGCGATCACTATGCAGCACCCAGTCCGGGTGATAGTAATGCCCGTTATAGCGATAGGGTGATTCCTTGCCGTAGCCGCCGCGCTTGAGCAGGCGGCTTTGCAGAATCTGCAAAGTGATGCCATTCTCGTTTTGAGAAAGTGCTGTGCTATCCAGCTGATAGAACAGTAGTGGCTCGCCCGGTTCATGATGTTCGTGCAGCGGTGCTGACTTGCGACCTTGCTCTACCAGCTTCTGCAGCCAGCGATTGACTGCACGCAGGGCCTGGTCATCGGGTGTAGGGGCGGCGGTCTGGCGTTCTATCCAGCTGAGGATAGTGGCAGCCACATGTTTACAGTTGTAGCGTGCTGTACACGAGCACTCACCATCGAAACGATGTGGTGCAATGGTTATGCGAGCGTGATAGGGCTCGGATTGGCTACCCTGAACGGTGCCGGAAAGCACACTGCTCTCGGGTATCCACTCTATCTCCTGTACAGCGCCACTGGCTTTGTACACTTGACCACGGGAAGTCGCCACTGAACCACAAAGTTCAATGACGTCGTCGAAATTTAAAATACGAGGCTGATTGTTCACCGGAGGATTGTACCCGCTACAGGCAATTGGTTTATGCTCAAGCGGCACCTTTTAGAAGACTTCGTGATGAAAAAAATGAATAAGACCCATGCCATGCCATGGCTGACATCGGCAATGAGTCCTGTGAAAAGCGTTGGCAGCACATTAATTGCCACCGTTGTCTATGCAAGCTTCGCAGCAACTCCGGCCTTTGCGGCCGAACCTGATAGCTGCAAGAGCGTTCGATTCTCTGATGTCGGCTGGACCGACATCACGGCCACCACAGCTCTGGCATCCACTGTACTGGAGGCCATCGGCTATGAGCCTGAAGCGCAGGTACTTAGTGTACCCGTAACCTATACATCCTTGAAGAATGGCGATATTGATGTGTTTCTGGGTAACTGGATGCCAACGATGGAAGCTGATATAGCTCCCTACCGTGAAGAAGGTTCGGTAGATGTCGTACGCACCAATCTGGAAGGTGCCAAATACACTCTGGCTGTAAACAGTGCTGCAGCCGAGCTGGGTATCAAGAATTTTGCCGATATTGCCTCCCATGCCGACGCGCTGGATGAGAGCATCTACGGAATTGAACCGGGCAACGATGGTAACCGACTCATTCAGGACATGCTGGATAAAGATGCATTTAATCTGAAAGAATTCAAGGTTGTTGAGTCCAGCGAGCAGGGCATGCTGGCTCAGGTGGCACGTGCTACCAAGCGTGACAACCCGGTTGTCTTCCTGGGTTGGGAGCCACATCCGATGAATGCCAATTTTGATCTTACCTATCTGGAAGGTGGTGATGATTTCTTCGGACCGAATCTGGGCGGTGCAACGGTTGATACCAATGTACGTGGAGGATATGTAGAAGAATGTGCCAACGTGGGTCAGTTGCTGAAGAATCTGTCGTTTACGCTGGCGATGGAAAACGAGGTGATGGCGGCTATTCTTGATGATGGACAGGAGCCTATGGATGCGGCCAAAGCCTGGCTGAGCGCCAATCCGGAGTCACTTGCAGGCTGGCTTGAGGGTGTCAATACGGTTGATGGCGAGCCGGCACTGGACGCAGCACAGGTAGCGCTGGGTCTGTAAGCAAATGCCGATCGCACTCGATAACGTCAGTCAGAAGGTTGCTTGAACATGGAATGGCTGACTGATACCAAAGTTCCGATCGGCAAACTGATAGCCCGATTCGTTGATTTTCTCAATGATCACGCATCGGGTTTCTTCGATGCCATTTCAGAGTCTCTGGAGTGGTTGATCGAAGGTTCGACCGACCTGCTGGTGGCGGTGCCACCACTGGTTCTGATTGCGCTGATCACCGCACTGGCCTGGTGGCTTCACCGGCGCCGCGGTTTGACGATCTTCACCGCGCTGTCCTTATTGCTGGTCATCAACCTGGGTCTGTGGGAAGAGACCGTGCAAACCCTGGTGCTGGTGCTCTACGCCACCATGTTCTGCATGCTGATAGGCGTGCCGCTGGGAATTCATGCGGCACACCACCCGCGCCTGAATGCCATGTTGCGACCTGTTCTGGACTTGATGCAGACAATCCCGACATTTGTATACCTGATTCCCACGCTCATTCTGTTTGGTCTGGGGGTGGTTCCGGGATTGATTTCCACCATCGTATTTGCTCTGGCGGCCCCTGTTCGCCTGACCAGCCTGGGGATTTCTGAAGTGCCCAAGAGTTTGCTGGAAGCGGGTGAGTCGTTTGGCTGTACACGGATGCAGCAGTTGTGGCGCATCGAATTGCCTCATGCCATGCCAACGATACTGGCCGGTCTGACTCAATGCATCATGCTCTCGCTATCCATGGTGGTTATCGCCGCACTGGTCGGCGCTGATGGCCTGGGTAAACCGGTTGTCCGGGCGCTCAATACCGTCAATATCGAAAAAGGCTTCGAAGCCGGTCTCGCTATCGTGATTGTGGCCATTCTGCTTGATCGTCTGTGCCGTCAACGACCGCAGACGCCATGAGTGTCAGCACTTCAACTCAGGCTGCATGGCTTGAAATATCCTTGATCGAGACAATCGCATGCCCATGACATCACAAACAGCAATCAGCATGAAGCAGGTTGATGTGCTGTTTGGGCCTGCCAAACAGCAGCCCCAGGCGTTGCAGTTGCTCGACAATGGCAAAAGTCGTGAGGAAATTCTGGAGCAAACAGGCATTGTGCTGGGTGTGGCAGATGCCTCTCTGGACGTGCCCGCCGGCTCCATCTCGGTTCTGATGGGCTTGTCCGGTTCGGGCAAGTCCTCATTGCTACGTTGTGTCAACGGTCTGAATACGGTGACACGAGGAGTGCTTGAAGTGACTACGCGCGACGGTGTTGTCAATGTTTCAACCTGTAAGGGGCGAGAATTGCGACAGTTGCGCAGGAATAACCTGGCGATGGTGTTTCAGCAATTCGCCTTGCTGCCCTGGGCATCGGTGCGGGAAAACATCGGCTTCGGCTTGTCGGTGCGCGGCGAATCCGATGCAGCCATTCGGCAGCAAGTCGATGCTCAGCTGGAACTGGTCAGTTTGCAGGCCTGGGCTGACAAACCCATTCACACCTTGTCAGGCGGAATGCAGCAACGGGTAGGGCTGGCCCGTGCCTTCGCCACCGATGCTGATATTCTTTTGATGGATGAACCATTCTCGGCACTGGATCCTCTGATACGAGAGCATCTGCAGGATGAGCTACTGGAACTGCAGAGCCGTTTGAAGAAAACCATTCTATTCGTCAGTCATGACCTGGACGAGGCTCTGAAGCTTGGGAATCAGATCAGCATCATGGATGGTGGTCGCATTGTGCAGACAGGTACTGCCAACGATATCGTCTTCAGTTCCAAGACCGATTACGTCAGTCGCTTTGTTGCCAATATCAATCCATTGTCGGTACTCACAGCTGATGCCATCATGCAACCACTGGAGCAGGTGGGCGACCATTTCGAGCATGCCGAGTCGGGCATGATCATTCGACAAGAGGCTGACGGGAAAACCCGCGTCAGCTATCGCGGCGTGGAATGTGAGGTGCGAACCATTGATGAGTTGTCAGAGCAGGAGCAGGCCCCAGAGGAGCTTGCCGAGCAGAGGCCGCAGACGGTTCACGGTGTTCGCCCTGAAATGATGGTCAATTCCTTGTTGAAACTGGCTGCTGGCAGCGAATATCCGATCCTGGTGCAGAATGGCGATGGGATTTCATGTGGACTGATTCGCGATTCTGACATCTTGATGGCTCTGCACAGTCGTTAAATCTGCGTGGTTTCTCACGTTATGTTCAGGTTGTTGTGGCGCGGTTCTCGCTAATGAGCCTGTGGACGTCGTATTACAGGCAAAGCTGAATTTCTGGTAATCCGGAAGGGGCTAACCTGCGCGGTAAATGAGCCGATATCTCTTTCAAGTCATCGTAAGAGATACCCTCCATGAAACAATCCATCGTCCGACTCAGTGCGGTACTCCTCGTCGCCGGCTCCTTGGGCGCCTGCGGCAGTAACGCACCCAAACCTGCATCCGAACTTGCATTGGCAAGCTCTGCTCTCAAAAACGCTGAGACCTCGGGGGCGCGTGAATATGCTCCCATCGAACTGCGCATTGCTCGTGAAAAGCAGGCAGCCGCAGACAAGGCGGTGTCCAAAGAGCGTTATGGCAAGGCCCGGCAACTGAGTTCCGAAGCCCTTGCTGATGCCGAGCTGGCACGCGCCACGGCTGATGCCGAGAAGTCTCGCCTCGCGCTCAAGGAGGCGCAGGACAACATCAAGATGATTCGCGAAGAAGCTGTTCGCACTTCAACCCGCACAGGTAAATGATCATGAAAAAAATACCTTTCCGACCATTGGTAACTGCTGCGCTGGTGTCGATGGCGATGACTGCTTGTAGCAGCGCACCTAAACAGAATGACTCTCTTAATCAGGCTCGTGCGGCCTATGAGAAGGCATCACAGGATGTCACACTGGTACGTCATGCACCGGAAGAACTCGATAAAGCCCGAGATGCTCTGGACGTGGCAGAAAGGCGCTGGAAACAGGATGAGAAGCCGGCAGATGTTGAGCATTTCTCCTACCTGGCCAGTCAGCGGGTGCGTATCGCCGAACAGATCGCCAAGAGTAACGAGATGGATCGCGAGTTGTCGGACATGGCGCTGGAGCGTCGCAGTGTGACACTGGACTTGCGTGAAGCCGAGCTGTCAAAGGTCAAGCTGGAAGCCAAGGCACTACAGGATCAGATGAAGAACCTGAAGGCCGAAAAAACTGAACGCGGCATGGTGCTGACCTTGGGCGATGTGTTGTTCGAGGTGAATGAGGCCACGATGGCCCCGGGTGCCGGTCGTAACATTGCCAAGATCGCCTCATTCATGCGCAGCTATCCGGAACGGGTTGCTGTCATCGAAGGCCACACTGACAGCATGGGCGATGATGAGTACAACCTGAGTCTGTCTCGTGATCGCGCATTCTCCATTCGACGGGCACTGATCAATGAAGGTATTTCACCATCACGAATCACGACGCAAGGATTTGGTGAAGCTCTGCCGGTTGCCAGTAATACTAATTCTGCAGGCCGTCAGAAAAACCGCCGTGTTGAAATCATATTCCCGGATATGCCAACTCAGGTCAGTGAGTTCGAAGAGTAATCTGAAAGGTTCAAGATGACTCGCGTGCGGCAAGATTTATTGCCGCACGTACTCCATCGCGACACCATCAGAGCCGACCATAACGATACGGTTTGCGGAGAGTTCGTAGATATTGGCTTGTCCTGACAGATTCTTCTTCTGACTGAATGCCTTGCCAAGCAGGCTCGCCATCGGGTTCGAGCCATCACTGATCACTTTCATTTCCAGGCCCTCGTGCGTGATCCTGTCTTCCTCCAGTTGCCAGCGACCGCTCATCTCGAAGGTCATGCCTCCCAGTGCTTTGGCCGACTCACCTTCTGGCGTAATCTGGCCTGTCAAGGTGCCGTCAGAGCGATACTCGATTGTTCTGCTCTGAGGTTCGGCTTGCGGGTAGGGGTTCAGATCGGACATTGTCCACAGGCCCACCAGCTGCGATGGATTCGCTGAGCTCACTGTGTCGGCACCGGTGTAGGCAGGGCGTTCAGAAGGCTTTAATGAGGCACAGCTGGCCATTACCATCGTGCTGGCTAATACCGCGACTAATGAACTTTTCCTGATCATGATGGCTTCCAGTGAAAGATGTGTGGGCGTCATATGTGTTGTCAGTAAGTTCTGTGCCAGGCGGCTACAACACAAAGACTGATTATCGGGTTCCTGCCTGTAGGGCACAACTCGACGTAAGTACAGTGGCGATGCTCAGCCACCCAGATCCGGTAATGCCTCGAGAAAGCGATTGATCGAGGCTGCGACGGGTTCGGGCGTGTCCATGTGTAGATGATGATGGCCAGGCAGCTTGGTACTCTGGCGCATCTGTAGACAGTTCAGGCGCTCTTCGGTATCGGCGCGGCTCGCCAGAAAGCCATCGTCTGCAATGATTGTCAATGTCTTGCAGGCAACAGCGCTCAATATGGCTTGCACCTGCGCCTGTGTCTGATATTGCGATGAGGCGTAGCGCCAGCGCGGATCAAAACGCCAGCGATAACCCTCTTCAGTCTGCATCAGCTGTCGGTCAATGATGAGCTTGGCTGAATGGGGGTGCATCTTCGCTGCACTCAAGCGCGCTTTGATGGCGCTCTCCTTGTTGGGAAAAACACGTGAGGTGAATCGTTGCGGCCGACGCCGATCCTGCAGGGCGCGCACCATGCGTACCGGTAACTGGTCTGCCTCTTCGCTCAAGGGGCCGCTGCTATCCACCAGGGTCAGGCTCTGGACGATGTCAGGGTTGGCAACCGATAAAAGAGTTGCAATGGTGCCGCCCAGTGAGTGTCCGACCAGGTGGCAATCAGTCCAGCCCAGGGCTTCGATGACCGCTGTCAGTTGATAGCTCATCTCGTGCAGTGAATAGCCTTGCGGCAAGGCATCGCTGTAGCCATGCCCCGGAAGATCTATCGCTACCAGGTCAAAAGCTGGCAGGTAGGGCATTAAAGGTACGAAGCTGTTGGCATTATCCAGCCAGCCGTGGATGCACAACATTCGTGGTGCCGCTTCGGCAGCAGGGTCGCGTTGACGAATGGCAGCAACAATCGACCCGTCGACCGGCAGAGTGATCGATTCCAGTTGTGGTCTCATGAATGTTCTGTGGGTTCGTCCAGTTGGTATTCGAAGATCACGACTTCGGGTTCGTCCGGATTGCGCTTGCTGGTAAAGCCAAGTGATCTCATGAGCGCCTGCATGGGACTATTCGAACGCAGTACATCACCATGCAGATTCTGCAAGCCCTGGGCTCTTGCATGCTCGATCATGAGCCTCATCAAAGCGGAGGCCAGGCCATAGCCTTTCCAGTCTTCACTAATGGATATGGCAAATTCTCCACCCAGTCGGTCATTGCTGATCATGTATCGACAGGCACCGGCGACTTTGTCTGCACGGTCGGTGGCAACAAAGGCCATTTGCCGGTCGTAATCCAGCTTGGTGAACTGTGCAACCATGCGCGGCGACAACTCGTTGAGAGCATGCATGAAGCGGAAGTAGCGAGATTCTGGCGACATGTCGCGTACCAGTGTCCGAATGGACTCGGCGTCCTCGGGACGGATGGGACGCAGTTGTACCGGAGTATTGTTTTTCAGATTGACGTGGCGTACCCATTGCCATGGGTAGGGGTGAATGGCCAGATGAGAGTAGCGCTTTCGATTCTGGTTTCGTTCAAGCACCACTTGCACATCCATGGCCATGGCGCCATCCTCACTGACGACCAGCGGATTGATATCCACTGAAAATACATCCGGAAGCTCGCAGACCAGCTCGGATAGCTGACGTAATACACGTCCAACGGGACGTTGGTTGACAGCCTCACTGTGCCGGAAGGCCCCCATGTGTACCTGCACTTCGCGGCACTTGAGCAGATCATCGATCAGATAGCGATTCAAGGGCGGCAGCTGCACGGCACGCTGGCTGACAAGGGCGGTCAGATCGCCGCCGACGCCGATCGATATCGCGGGTCCGAAAGTCGGGTCGCGTGTGACGGACAGTGCAAGAAAACGCGAGTTCTTCGGTGCATACATGGGTTCCAGCTGGACCCCTCTGAAGTGGGCCTCGGGCCGTCGTTCCAGCAGCCGTGCCTCGATAGCATGCCAGGCCGTGGCCACTGCTTCAGGGGTCGCAATGTCCAGCTGTGTCTCGATGACCGAAGCCTTGTAGCTGATATTGGGTGAGACCAGTTTCATGGCGACCGGGTAGCCGATCGTGGCCGCCTTCTCGAGCGCCTCGCTTAGCGATTCAGCCCGCAGTGTCTGTAGTACCGGAATGTCCAGATACTCCAGAAGAGTACGAGTCTTGACCGGGCCAAGAACACGTGCACCCGCCTTGAGTTCTGTGTTGATCAGTGCACGAGCGGGTCCCAATGATGAGCGGGTGCTGCGTGAGGCCGGGTTGGGCAGTTGCAGTAATAGCTGCTGGCTGACAAAGTAGCGGTTCAGGAAGTCAAAGCCATCGATTGAGCCTTCCGGTGTACGAAAGCTGGGAATGCCGGCCAGTGCCAGCAAGTCTCGTGATTCATGCACACTGGCATCACCCATCCAACAGGCCAGCAATGGTTTCTTGCTGGGTAATAGTTGTTTGAGACTCTCGGCAATGGCTTTTGGATCATTGCGCCAGTCCGGGACGAAAATCACCAGAATGGCGTCGATGTCGTCAAGGCCCTGTAACGTCTCGATAGTGCGAGTGTAATAGTCGGCAAGCCGGGAAGGCTTGCGAATCACGATGGGATTGGAGCCAGTGAATCGACCTTTCAGCTTCTTGTCCAGGATGCCCCGTGTTTGCTTGTCAAGCAATGGCGTCTGAAACTGCTTCAGGTTCATGCGATCCAGTGCAATCATGGCAGGTGCCGAGGCATTGCTGACAATGGCGAGTCGGTTGCCTTTGACGCGAATGCCGGTTGCCAATGTTCTGGCCGCCGCAAACAGATTGTGGAAAGTGCGAATACGCACCACACCTGCACGGCTCAAGGCTGCCTGAAAAACGCTCTCTGAGGAATACACTTCACCGGTTCGGGTCAGAGCATCACAGTAACGCACCCTTTCCTGAGCCGAACTCATAAGGACGACGGGCTTGAGACGGGCGGTAGCGCTCAGTGCACTCAGCATACTGCGACTGCTTTTGACCCGGTCAACGTAGACGATGACGGCCTTGGTTTGCCAGTCATCTGCCAGCAGGTCCAGCAGGTCAGATAAAGATATGTCGATCTCATCACCGGAAGACAGCAGTGCTGAGAAACCCACGCCACTGGTCTCGGCCCAGTCCAGCATGGCGGCGCCCAACGAGGCAGACTGAGAGACGATCGCTAATGAGCCCTTTTCAATGCGGTTTTGACTGTACGTGGCATTCAGGCCGATATGTGGCCTGATGAGACCCGCACAGCAAGGACCCATCAGGCGAATGCCAAGACGCTTGGCGTAGGTTTGCAGGGCTGCGTTGTCCTGTGCACCTGACATGACCAGAGCGACCTGAATGCCCTTGCGTGCACATTGCCTCAAGGTGTGCTTTACCAGGCGAACCGGTGTGATGATGATCGCCAGATCAGGCACATCGGGCAAGGAGGCGATGGTTCTGTAGCAGCTGGCGTCAAGAATCGTCTTGTAACGCGGATTGACCAGAAACAGTGTGCCTTTGTAACTGCCTTGCAGCAGGTTACGGGTCACTTTGTAGCCGGGCGACTCCTCGCGAGCGCTGGCACCCACAACAACAAGTGAGGCGGGATTGAGAATTTTGTCAAGATGTAATGTCGACATGTATCAGATAGTACCTTGGCCAGGGTGGACAGGCGGGCACAGGTGTCATTGCACATGTGTCATGTAGTAAGCTCCCATGCTAACGATGTTTTGATTCGAACGTCTGAAATTAAAGACACTTGTATCTCATATAGGAGGCCCAATGCCTACAGCTCTGATCTCGCACCCCGTCTCTGTGCTTCATGAAATCAGTCCGGATCATCCCGAGTGCCCGCAGCGCATTGATGTCATTAGTGACCAGCTGAAAAAGCAGGATGTTTATGATTATCTGATTCACTTTGATGCTCCCAAGGCGAGCAGCGAGCAATTGTTACTGGCGCACGGTGAAGCCTATGTTGATCATATTCATGACTCAGCTCCGAGCAGCGGAACGGTTGAACTTGACGGTGATACGGCCATGAACGCCCATACGCTGGATGCCAGTTTGCGCGGGGCCGGCTCTGGGGTGGTAGCAGTAGACAAGGTGATGAGTGGTGCTGTGAACAATGCCTTTTGCCTGATTCGCCCGCCCGGCCATCATGCGGAGCGCAACCGGGCCATGGGGTTCTGCCTGTTCGGCAATATTGCCATTGCTGCCCGGCATGCCATCCGCGAGTACGGTCTGGAGCGTGTGGCTATCGTTGACTTTGACGTGCATCATGGCAACGGTACCGAAGATATCGTTGATGGAGATCCGAACATCCTGTTCTGTTCCTCCTTCCAGCATCCGTTCTATCCGGGCGGCTTTCGCGACAACGTCTCCAATCAGCGTGTCAATACGCCATTGCTGGCGGGCTGTAACAGCGCAGATTTTCGCGGTGCGATCAGCAATAGTTGGCTACCGGCGCTGGAGGCTTTCAAGCCCGATATGCTGTTTATCAGCGCAGGCTTCGATGCCCATCTGGAAGATCCCATGGCTAACGTCTGCCTGCTGGATCCAGATTATGTCTGGATCACGCAGAAGCTGATGGATGTGGCGGATCGGCACTGTAACGGGCGGATCGTATCCATGTTGGAAGGTGGTTATTCCTTGCCGGCGTTAAGCCGATGCGCCACGGCACACATCAGGGGGCTGGCTGGACTTTGATCTTTGGCAAGTCCGCCAGCTTGTAAGCCCTGGCTCAGGCAGCAAACTGTTTTTGCATGGCGTTGGCAAATCGCTCCAGCTCATTGGCTGGCAGTCGATTGATACCAGCGGCCGCTTTGCGACCACCGCCCGTTTCGAACTGACGGCATAGTTCATCAGCACCGGTCCGGTTGTTCAGTGGTGCTCGGACGCTGACCAGGTAGCTACCATCGTCCAGCTCACTGAGTAGTGCATGAGCACGGCTGGGGTTGGCCTGAGCCAGCTCATTGGCATAGACGCCGCTGATTCGACGGGCAAAAGGCTCGTTGGGCAAAATGAAAATGGCGTTATTTGCATCGCTGCGCTCAGGACTGATGGACACAGCGCGGGTGTGATCACTGGCAAATCCTTCAGACAGTGTCGTGAAGGCCGTATCTTCATTGATGAATGTGAACGGGCTTTGGTGTGGTTGCAATCGTTGATACAGCTCAGCGGGTGGAAAGAACAAATCGTCCAGTGTTGAGCCGTAGCCATTGTAGTTGAGCAGCGTACCGAGCGATTTCAGTTGCTCAAGCTCGTTTGCCGTCAATGTCAGTGGGGCTGCCACCTGTTCGGCGGTGCTCAACAGATTGTCGCCGAAAGCGGCGGTAACGGCCCAGGGCAGAAAAGCGCCATTGAGCAATTCATTGACGATCAGACCGGTGCAGGTTTCTGCATCCGTATTGATATGTACCGTCAGATTCTCATGCTCCGGGATATCGCCTGGAAAATGGTGATCGGCATACCGGACAATGGCACCATCATTCAGGACGTTGATCAGGGCGTCCCGATTCTTGTCCAGTGAAATATCCAGAATGGTGACCGCATCACCCGCTTGTGCCTTGACCTGCTTGACCAGATCGATATCGCGTTTGACACCGGTGATCAGAGTGCTTTGGCAAGGTTCGGCCAGCCGGAGTTGGTGCAGCGCGCATAAACCATCTGCATCGCCGTTGAAAACATCGATAGTTGCCATGTTTTGAATAGTCCTAAAGATCAGTTAGTTCGGTTGATACAGTCACGAACCAACGCGGGTCCATGGTAGATGAGTCCGGAATAGAGTTGCACCAGGTCAGCACCCAGCGACAATTTCTCCTGCGCATCATTGCCACAGCTGACGCCACCGACGCCAATCAGAGCAGTTTTACCGGCCAGTCGCTGTGCTACCGCCTGTAGTCGCTCGTTGGCCAGTGGCTTGATCGGTGCTCCACTGAGGCCACCGGCCTCGCGAGCGTAGAGGTGGTGTTCTACCGGTGCCCGGTCACTGGTAGTATTGCCGGCGATGACGCCGTCAAGCTCATGTGCCAGTACGGCCTGACAGAACCCATCCAGCTCGACATCACTCATGTCCGGGGCAATTTTCACCAGCACAGGAACATATTTTCCATGCGCGGTGGCCAGTCGCGATTGCGTCTGCTTCAATTCCTCCAGCAGGCGGGTCAGGCGCTCTCCATGCTGGAGGTCGCGCAGGCCAACCGTATTGGGTGATGAAATGTTCACCGTAATATAGTCGGCATGCGGATAGACGCGTTCCAGACAATAGGTGTAATCATTGTTGGCATCATTGAGCGATGTCACGGCATTCTTGCCGATGTTGATGCCGAGTCGACCGGTGTAGCGACGTTTTTCGACCTGGGCTACCAGATGATCGACGCCCTTGTTGTTGAAGCCGAAGCGATTGATCAGTGCCCCATGCTGGGTCAGTCTGAAGATGCGTGGTTTGGGGTTACCCGGTTGCGGCTTGGGCGTGATAGTGCCGATTTCTATATGCCCGAAGCCGATAGCGCCGAGTGCGTCGATGTAGTCACCATTCTTGTCCAGGCCTGCGGCCAGGCCAATGCGGTTGTCGAATGTCTGGCCCAGACAGTGAACCGCTGAGCTGGCTGTCGCATAGCGAGAGGCCAGACGCGGCTGCACAGCAGCATGGCTCATCATGCGCAGAGCCAGGTCATGGGCCTTTTCGGGGTCCATTTCAAAAAGGATGGCGCGTCCCAGGCTGAATAGCAGGTCGCGCGGGGACTGAGAGTAGGCGTTATTTTCCACGGATAGGGTCGCGGTGAGTGTTGGGGATTTTGGGTATGCTACACGTTCGAAAACACCCCCGCCTGCCATGAAGCTCTACCCCGACAAACTTGAAGCACATTTAAGCAAGACACTGGCACCTGTGTACCTGCTGCACGGCGATGAGCCGTTACAGCTTATGGAGATTGGCGACCGTTTACGGGTGCGGGCAAAAGAGTCCGGATTTGACGAACGCCAGGTCATCGCCATCGCTGATGATTCGGATTGGTCCACGTTTCGAGAGGCCGCTGACAGTTTCTCCTTGTTCGCCGAGCAGCGGCTGATTGAGCTGCGGCTGCCGACCGGCAAGCCCGGGCGTATCGGTGGCGAGGTATTGCAAAAGTACTGCAGCAATCCACCTGCAGATATTCTGTTACTGATCACCAGCAGCAAGCTGGATCGCAATGGCACCAATAGTGCCTGGTTCAAGGCGATCGACAAGGTCGGAGTCTCTTTGGCAGTGTGGCCTGTTCCTGCGGCCCAGCTGGGTGCATGGCTGACGCAGCGACTGGCAGCCAAAGGGTTATATGCGGATGCCGATGCACTGGAACTGATTGCGGACAGGGTTGAAGGTAATCTGCTGGCCGCACGACAGGAGGTTGAACGTCTGGCCCTGTTGTATCCCGCAGGTGAGCTGAGTAGTGATCAGATTCTGGCTGCGGTCAGTGACAGCTCCCGTTATTCCATTGGTGATCTGTCGCTTGCGGCATTGCACGGCGAAAGCGTGCGTGCGCTGCGTATACTGGCAGGGTTACATGATGAGGCTGTCAGCGAAGTGCTGGTACTGTGGTCGCTGGTCAACGAGATTCGAGCCGGAGCGCGCGCGGCTGAGTCAATCGAGGCAGGTGCCAGCGAAGATGCGGCCTTGAAGTCAGCGGGCGTCTGGCAGAGCCGGACGGCCCCACTGAAGAAAGCGCTGACGCGTCATACAGCCAGTTCCTGGTTGTCCATGTTGTCGGCATGTACACATATCGATCGACAGATCAAGGGCCAGGCTTCCGGGTCACACTGGGATTCACTGGCTGCATTAACGACAGAGCTCGCCGGTCATGGCGAGATTCCCCTGAGAAAAAACTCCGGTATTCCAGTATGAACAAGATAGATGTCGTAGAGCTTCTGGCCACCAGCCCGACCGGGCAAACCGTCACAGTGCAAGGCTGGGTTCGCAGCCGTCGCGACTCCAAGGCGGGCTTATCCTTCATTGCCCTGTATGACGGGACCTGCTTTGATACCTTGCAGGTCATAGCGGGCAAGACGCTGGACAACTATCAGAGTGATGTCCAGCGCCTGTCCTCCGGCTTTGCTGTACAGATCACAGGCACGCTGGTGGCATCAGAGGGGCAGGGGCAGTCGGTAGAGGTCCAGGCCACCCAGGTCACCATCGTGGGTGAGGTGGATGATCCGGAGCAATATCCGATAGCCAAGAAGCGTCATACGTTCGAGTATCTTCGTCAGGTGGCGCATCTGCGGCCCAGAACCAACGCTTTTGGTGCCATCAGCCGTGTGCGATCGACACTTGCCAGCTCTATCCATCGTTATTTCAGCGAACGCAGGTTTCAGTGGGTCAATACACCGTTGATTACCACCAGTGACTGTGAGGGGGCCGGTGAGCTGTTCCGCGTCAGCACGCTTGATGCCCTGAACCCGCCTAAAAATGATGCAGGCAAGGTGGATTTTGACAAGGATTTTTTTGCCAGAGAAGCCTATCTCACCGTGTCCGGGCAGCTCAATGCTGAAAGTTATGCGCTCGCCTTGAGCAAGGTCTACACCTTCGGGCCTACCTTTCGGGCAGAGAACTCGAACACCAGTCGACACCTGGCAGAGTTCTGGATGGTGGAGCCGGAAATGGCTTTCGCCGATCTGGATGACAATGCGGCATTGGCCGAAGACTTCCTGACCTACCTGTTCAAGGCGGTACTGGAAGAGCGTGAAGATGACATGGCATTCTTTGCCCAGCGGATCGACAAGGATGCATTGACACGTTTGCAGCATGTGGCCGAATCAAGCTTTGAGCGAATGGACTACAGTGAGGCGATAGTGCTGCTGGAGAAGAGTGGAAAATCTTTTGAATATCCGGTCAGTTGGGGGCTGGACTTGCAGTCCGAGCATGAACGCTGGCTTGCCGAAGAGCATGTCGGACGCCCCATCATCCTGCAGAACTATCCCAAGGAAATCAAGGCGTTCTATATGCGTGAAAACGATGATGGTAAAACGGTTGCCGCAATGGATGTGTTGGCACCGGGTATTGGCGAGATCATCGGCGGTAGTCAGCGTGAAGAACGATTGTCGGTACTGGATGCCAAGTTGGCAGCTCGTGGGCTAACCGAGGAGCTTGACTGGTATCGTGATTTGCGTCGCTATGGCAGCGCGCCTCATTCAGGTTTTGGCATGGGTTTCGAACGGGTGCTGAACTACATCACCGGAATGGAAAATATTCGTGACGCGATCCCGTTTCCACGAGTTCCGCGAAGTGCGCCATTCTGATCCGCGCTAGTATCAAGGGCTCGTGAAGCAATAAGCTGTTCTTTCACCAGCCAGTTAGCGGTGTCCGTCGCCAGGTTCTGGGCAGGCGGGCACTGTATGAATTACGAGTGCTCCGGGTAGCTTGGCTTGTAAGCCCTGACAGGCTTGATTATTCTTTTCAGGCGCCAGGGAGAAGCACACAGTGAACAAGCGACCAATCCGGACTATTCCGATCTTGCCAGGACTTCGACGGGTGCAGGGTTTTACCCTGGTCGAAGTGGCCATCGTTCTGGTTATCATCGGTTTGATCATGGGAGGTGTCTTCAAGGGACAGGCCTTGATCGATAGCGCAAGAGTGCGTTCCATGCACTCTGAGCTGACCGGAATCCAGACGGCCTGGCTGTCATTCCGGGAACGCTACCGTTCAATCCCCGGTGATTTTGCCCGTGCGGATACCCAGATTGACAGTGCCGCAACGCCGGGTAATGGCGATGGCAGGGTCACAGACTCTGCTGAGCGGGCGGGTGTCTGGCAGCAGCTGGCGCTGGCCGGTTTCATAAGCGGTCACTATGATGGTTCGCCGGCATCGGTTGGCACACTCAGCGATACGGTCTGTCTTACTAGTACCTGTCCCAGGAATCCGTTCAACGGTTACTACAAGATCAGTCACAGCGCGTTGGCACTGGATGTCGAGACGCCGGCACACGAACTGTTTACAGGCAGCCAGGTTCCGGTAAGCATTCTGTCGCAGCTCGATGCCAGGCTTGACGATGGCAATCCACAAACCGGACGCTTTCGCGTGCATCGGACCTTTGCGGCAGCCTGCACACGTAATGGCCAATGGGATCTGGCATCGGCGAACGTAAATTGTGCGGCAGTGTTGCGCGATTAGATAAAACGAATCTTCAGTATTTGACGTTCCTGATTAATGCTGTAGCATCGGAGGTGTTAAGCAGTATCATCATCAATAGTGCGGCGTTGTATTTTGACCCATGCACTTGACTGGAGGCGTCCCGCTGTGGCAGACACTGTAACGATTGGTATTGAAGAAGAATATCTGCTGGTGAATCCGCAATCGCGTGAATTGGCGAAGCACCAGGCGGCAGGTTTCATGGATCGCTGCAAGGCTCTGCTGGGCGATCGGGTCATGCACGAGATGTTACAGAGCCAGATAGAAATAGGCACTGGCGTGTGTAGCAACATGGCGCAGGCACGTTCTGAACTGGTGGAATTACGTCAAGGTGTGGCCTCTGTTGCCCGCGACTTCGATCTTTGCATCATTGCCGCATCCACCCATCCCTGGTCGCTGTGGAGTGAGCAGGAACCGGTCGACATGGAACGCTATCGCATCATGGGTGTCGAGCAGGCCAGTATTGCCAGACGCATGGCCATTTGCGGCATGCACGTGCACGCGGGCATTCCCGATAAGGACCTGCGCATTGATCTGATGAATCAGGTCAGCTACTTCATGCCGCATTTACTGGCTTTGAGTGGGTCTTCGCCCTTTTGGGAAGGTATTGATACTGGTCTCAAATCCATGCGACCGACCATTGCCGGGCATTTACCGCGTTCAGGTTTGCCGGAAAAATTTGACAACTGGAACGACTGGCTCGAAATGATCGATGACATGACCGCCTGCGGCATGATCAACGACCCTTCACGCATCTGGTGGGATTTGCGCCCCAGCGTGCGTCATCCGACACTCGAGATACGCATCTGTGATGTGTGTACCTGGGTTGAGGACGCCGTATCGGTGGCTGCAATCTATCAATCACTCTTGACCTTTCTGACGCACCTCAAGTCCAGTAATCAGCGATGGCGTCAGTACCGACGCATTCTGATACTTGAAAACAAGTGGCGTGCCCAGCGCTATGGTGTGGATGCAATGCTGGGTGACTTCGGCAAACGCGAGGCTGTCGCTTTCCCTGAGTTGATCGATGAATTGGTAGAGCTGCTGCGACCCCATGCCGAAACCCTTGATTGCGTCAAAGAGGTGGAGCACGCTCGCGAGATCGCTCGGCGTGGTGCCAGTTCGGATCAGCAATTGCGCGTCTATAATGAGATGCTTGCCAAGGGCTCCTCGGACAGAGAGGCTCAGGTGGCAGTTGTCGACTGGCTGATTGCCGAATCCGTCCCGCCTGTCGATACTCACCGGCCTGTTGCACAAAAAGAGCGACAGGCTGAAATCAGTTAACCAACTTCAATAGAATCCATCGCCTGTGTCCAACTCCTTGTTGCCTGACGGCGAACCCCACCCGGCTGTGAGTGAGCTGCTGGCCCAGCCGCTCACACCGGAACGCCTGCAGCAGTTCACCGTCACGCAAACTTTTCCGTTGGCGGCCCCGGGCTGTGCAACGTTTGTCTGGGTGGGCGATGCCAGTCAGGTGACTCTGTTGCGCTGGATTCATGGCGGCGTCGATCGGGCAGCATTCGAACAGGTCCCGAATACACCATTGTGGTTACTGAACCTGCCGGTCAAGGATGGTGGAAGGTTTGAATACAAGCTGGGAGTCGAGCGCGATGGCAATGAGGAGTGGTTGATCGATCCGCTGAATCAGGCCCGCGCAGGTGACCCTTTTGGTGAGAACTCGGTCTGTCGTACCTACGGTTATTCACAGCCTGAATGGAGCAAGCCTCAAGGCGCAGAGGCCGGTACGATCATACCGTTTCCGGTTGAGAGTACGGTCTTCGAACAAACCCGTAACGAGCAGATTTATCTGCCGGCCCAGCATGATCCTGACACCGCCTATCGCTTGCTGGTCATACACGATGGTGCTGATTTCATTACCTATGCAGATCTTGCCACCTCACTGGACAATCTGATTGCCTCGGGTACCATCCCTCCTGTCATTGTGGCTCTGGTGCAGACACACGACAGGCTGTCCGAGTATGCACGTGGCCATCGCCATGCCCGATATCTGGTCTACGATCTGTTGCCACAACTTGAAAGTAGTTTCCGCTTATCCGAGCGCAGTGAGGATCGTGTGCTGCTCGGTGCCAGTCTCGGTGCAGTTGTTTCTCTGGCGACGATATTTCGTTATCCGGGTGTGTTCGGCGGGGCAGTCTTGCAGTCCGGCTCATTTATTCTTGATGAAAAGAAACTCGAGGGACGTCAACATCCGGTGTTCGAGCGAGTGGCACGTCTGGTCAGAGCGGTCAGACGTTCACCTGGCAAGCCAGAATTGCGAGCCTTTGTATCCACGGGCGAGCTGGAAGGACTGGCTTCTGAAAACGAGGCGCTTGCAAAACTCTTGCAAGAAATCGGCGTAAGTGTTTTATTTAAAAGTGCCTGGGATGGACATCACTGGCACAACTGGCGCGACCAGTTACGAGATGGATTGGTGTGGGTGCTAAAGCACTGACTTACTGACAACACAGGGAGTTGAGATGACAGAACGTACTGTAAAAATCGGATTGTCACTGGGTGCCGATATTTGTTGGCCCATCTGTTATGAGACTCTGTTGAATGATCTGAAGCTGGATATTCGTCATGGTGGTGAGCGGCTGAGCTTCGCCTCGGAACGGGTGACCATCGAACCGTTCAATCTGCAGCAGCCGGTATCCTACGATGTGGTTGTCGATCGTCTGACACACTGGTATTCCACCAGCCGGGAATGGATCAAGAAGGGCATCCTGTTGGATGATCTCTACGTATACAACAATCCCTGGTCGCTTCAGTCAAACGAAAAACATACCTCATACGCAGCCATGATGCGTCTGGGCATGCCAGTACCAGAAACCTGGATGATGCCACCCAAGGCTTACGAAGAGTCAGAGGATCTGCAGGAAACCCTGAGAAAATACGCTCGCATGTTTTCAATGGAAGACATCGGCAACGAACTGGGCTATCCGTTTTTCATGAAGCCCTATCACGGCGGTGGCTGGAAGGGCGTCTCCAAGATAGACAATCTTGATGAGTTCAATCGCGCTTATGATGAAAGCGGTAAGGAGGTCATGAATCTGCAGTCCGCGGTTCTGCCACATGACTGGTTTGTTCGCTGTGTCGGCCTGGGGCCGCAGATGCGAAAAGTCAACTATGACCCATCGGCTGCACTACACGATCGCTATCGTGCGGATATCAATTTTCTGGACGCTGACGATTCTTCTGTACTGGAAGACATGACAGTGACCATCAACAGTTTTTTTGGCTGGGATTTCAACTCCTGTGAAGCCCTGCGTCGCGATGGTATCTGGCACCCGATAGATTTTGCCAATGCCTGCCCGGATAGTCAGGTGACATCCTTGCATTATCACTTTCCCTGGCTGATCAAGGCCAACCTGAGATGGTCTGTTTTTTGTGCAGCAACGGGTCGTTCGATGCGCAAGAATCTTGACTGGGATCCCTACTTTGCCATTGCCGATAAGGATATATCGCAACGAGAGAAGCTTTCCGCTTACGCCAAATTATCCCATGAACGATTCGAAACGGAGCGGTTCCGCGAGTTCTGTCAGACCCATCTGTCCCACCTGGATGAGTTGGCCTATGACTTTTTCGCCTCCGATGTCATGAAGGATGCCATTCACCAGAAAGTCTCAGCGCTGTTCCCGAGTCATGAAATAGAGGAGTTCACTGAGCTGTTCTGGCAGCGTATCCAGGATTGGCGTGCGGCGGAAGGCAGTCAGGGTGATCCCGATGGTTTCTAGGATTTCAGGCTCATGAAAAAAGTCACTCGTTGGTATTCATCCCGTCTCGAAGAGGAAATAACGCTTGCTCGCTGGGGACACTGGGGGCAGCCGGTCGTGCTGTTTCCCACTGCTGGGGGGGATGCGGAAGAGGTGGAGCGCATGCATCTCATCGAAGCCGTTCAGCCGTTGATCGATGCGGGGCGCATCAAGGTGTACTCCTTCGATAGCGTGGCGGGGCGTGCTCTGGCAGAACAGGCAGGCTCGGTTGAGCACCGCTGCTGGCTACTCAAGCAGACAGGCGAGTATCTGGTGCATGAAGTGGTGCCGGCCATCGCCGAAGATTGTGGAGGAAACTGGCAGGAGCTGATCACCGCCGGTGCCTCTATTGGTGCCTTCAACGCGGTCGCCATGTTGTGCCGTTATCCCGCTATCTTTCGTGCAGCGATTGGCATGAGTGGCACCTACGACCTTGAAAAACTGATGGGATTCAAGGGCAATGCAGACTACTACCTGTCAACGCCACTGCAGTTTCTGCCCAACCTTGAGCCCGGGGATATGCTCGAGACCTTGCGCACGCGTCTGGTCTTGCTGCCGTTCGGTCAGGGGCTGTGGGAGAGTGCGGATGAGTCCTGGCAGATGGCCAATACTCTGGGTGCCTGTGGCATACCTAATCGTGCCGATGCGTGGAGCCATGAGCATCATCATGACTGGGCGACATGGCGTGAGATGTTGCCTCTCTATCTGGATGAGCTAGTGGATTGATTTACCTTGGCAGTAATACCTGAATTCAAAAGCAGGGCTTGTACCCAGCCCTGCTTCAACCGGATTGTCCGAACTGGAAGACGTATACACATGAACGTGATATTCATCGAACCTGGCTTTCCCGCTAATCAGCGACAGTTTGTGCGTGCACTGGCACAGATGGGTGCCCATGTCATTGGCATTGGCGAACGGCCCTATGAGTGGATGGACGAGGAGACGCGCTCCTGGTTGGGCTCTTATCAACAGATAGAATCCGTTACCGATGAAGCCGCTCTGGAGTGGGCGGTACGACAGGCGCAGGAAGTCCAGTGGGTGGACCGCCTGGAAGCGGTCGTCGAGGCGCATGTTCTGCCAGCAGCCCATGTGCGCGAACGTTGCGGTATTCCGGGCACCTCGGCGCGCACCGCCTATTTGTGTCGCGACAAAGTCGCCATGAAAGATGTGCTGCGTGAGGCGGGTATCGCCATGGCGGCATCCGCGGGTTTGAACAGCATCCGTGAAGCTATCGAATTTGCCGGTGCTGTTGGTTACCCGATCATCATCAAGCCCAGAGATGCGGCGGGTGCCGCAGGGACTTATCGAGCCAATGATGAAGAGGAATTGCTGCATATAGCGCAGCTGTGCGGACTGGCTGACGGCGCCGCTGTGGCTGTCGAGGAGTTTGTTGAAGGGCATGAAGGTTTCTATGACACGCTGACCGTGAACGGCGAGGTCGGCCACGAGTTCATCAGCCATTACTACCCCAACGTGCTGGAAGCCATGCGGGCACGCTGGATATCGCCACAGATCATTTCCACCAATCGGATTGATGATCCGGGTTACGAAGAGATCAAAGCCATGGGCAGGCGCGTCATTGAGGCCCTTGGACTGCAGACCTCTGCAACCCATATGGAGTGGTTCTACGGGCCGAAGGGCCTGCGCTTCTCGGAAATAGGTTGCCGTCCCCCCGGTGTGGGTCAATGGGAAAGCTATTGCTCGGGTAATGAATTTGATCTGTACCGGGAGTGGGCCATTGCGGTCTGTCACTCGCGTACCGACCAGCAGGCGTCACGACGCTACAGTTGCGGCATCATTGCACTACGACCCGATCGCGACGGCAACATCTTCAGCTATGAGGGGGTTGAAGATATCTTCAAACAATATGGCGAAAATATCGTCGAACAGTATTTTCCTGAGCCTGGCACGCCGACTCAAAGTGTTGAGGCCGGATATATGGCCAATGCCTGGTTACGGGTGCGGCATGAAGACTACGACCAGCTACGCCATATCCTCAATGATATTGGCGAGCGGGTCCAGGTTCGTGCTGGCTGATACAGACAGCCCCATGTTTAAAGTGCTCGATTTGGCTGGTTAATCCGTAGTCGGTTCACCAGCCAGAATTCGGCAGATTAATCGATTTCCAGTTCCTTGATCTTGCGGGTCAGTGTGTTGCGACCCCAGCCAATCAGACGTGCAGCTTCCTGGCGACGATCCTGTGTCTTGTTCAGTGCACATTGAATGAGGATACGCTCGACAGCTGGCTGCGCGATGCCCAGCAGGTCGCTGTGGCCGTCATGCAGTTGTCGATTGGCCCACTGACGCAGGCCGCTTTCCCAATCCACATCACGCTGCGAGGGTGAGTCCTGCACCTGGGCTGGCATATCTTCGGCTGTCAGCTCGGTGGTGCTGGCCATGACTGTCAGCCAGTGAGCGGTATTCTGTAGCTGGCGAACATTACCCGGCCAGCTCAATGAGCTGACATAGGCTTCGAAGGCTGGTGTCATGACTTTCGCCTCTTCCCCCAACTCTTCTGCCGCCTTGGCCAGAAAATGCTTGAGCAGACGCGGAATATCTTCGCGACGATCGCGCAGCGGTGGTGCCTCGATGCGGATAACGTTCAGGCGATGGAACAAATCTTCGCGAAAGCGCTTGTCCTCGACGAGCTGCTCCAGATCCTGATGAGTGGCAGCAATGATTCTGACATCCACGGTAATGGGTGTATGGCCACCGACACGATAGAACTGACCGTCGGCCAGTACTCGCAGCAGTCGGGTTTGCAATGTGGCTGGCATGTCGCCGATCTCATCGAGGAAGAGGGTGCCACCGTCCGATTGTTCGAAACGACCGATGCGTGTGCTCTGAGCTCCGGTAAAAGCGCCTTTCTCATGACCGAACAATTCTGATTCCATCAGATCGTGCGGAATGGCTGCCATGTTCAATGCCACAAAGGGCTGTTCGGAACGAGGGCTGTGGCGGTGCAAAGCGTGTGCAATCAGCTCCTTGCCGGTGCCGCTCTCACCATTGATCAATACGGTTATCTTGGAGCGCGACAGGCGCCCGATCGCCTTGAAGACATCCTGCATGGCAGGTGCATCACCGATCAGCTCCGGTGGCTCATCGGGTTTTTGAACGACTTTGACCTTGGCGGCAGCACCGCTGATCTGGTTGCGGTGTTCTTTCTGGGAGTTGCAGGCACGGCGCACCTGCTCAATGACGTTGTCCACATCAAAGGGCTTGGGTATGTATTCGAAAGCGCCGCGTTCGAAGGCTGCAACCGTACTGTCCAGATCCGAAAATGCGGTCATGATCAGTACCGGTAATTCCGGGTGTGTGCGTTTCATCTGGTCCAGCAGGGACAGACCGTCCGAACCTGGCATGCGGATGTCACTGATGACTGCATCAGGGGCTAGTGCATTACCGCGCATGGCATCCAATGCCTCGTCAGCAGACTCGAAGACATTAACCTGCATGCCAGCCTGCTTAAGGGTTTTTTCCAGTACCCAGCGGATCGATTGGTCATCATCTATGACCCAGACGTATTCGTCGCTCATGCGATCTCCATTGGAATTAGAACAGTGAAAATGGTGTTGCCCGGTTCGCTGGTGCATTCGATCAGGCCGCCGAGCTGGTTCATCGTCGATTGCGCGATGGATAAACCGAGTCCGGTGCCGTGGTCGGTGCCAGTAACCATGGGGAAGAAAATTTGATCAATGAGTGCTTCTGGCACGCCGTGGCCATTGTCGATAATCTGGATGCAGGCAACCAGTGCGTGGCGCGTGCCTCCGATCGTGAAATTACTGATGATGCGTGAACGAAAGACGATCTTGCCGGCGGCATCAATGGCCTGCAGAGCGTTGCCTGCAATATTCAGAATGACTTGCACCAGGCGGTCTCGATCGGTCAGACATTCAGGAATGCTTGGGTCGTAGTCGAAGCGCACCTGGACGCCTTCCGGGGCGCCTGCAATGACAATCTTGCGTACGTGTTCGAGTACCTCATGCAGATTAACGACATCGCGGCGGGGGCGAGTCGTGGGTCCTAGCATGCGATCTATCAGGCCTTGCAGCCGATCTGCCTCACGAATGATGATTTTCGTGTATTCGCTGAGTTCGGGATCGGGTAATTGTCGATCCAGAAGCTGGGCTGCACCACGTAGTCCACCCAGCGGGTTCTTGATTTCGTGAGCCAGGCCGCGCAGCAGAGAACGCGCGTGCTCCTGTTGTGCTTTCATCGCCTCGTCTCGAGCGATGCGCAACGGACGATCAACCGTATTGATTTCAATAATGAGTCCGACCCGCTTCTCATTGAGGCGATACGGGGACAAGGACAGATCAACCACTTGCGGATCGCGCCCATGCGGTTCAACCGAAACCTGTCGGTCAGTAAAAGGCTGGCCGCTGAGCAAGGCATCACGGATGCGTGCAAACAGGGAGTCCGGGATGGTTAGTGCGCGAGTCAGTCGCTGGTTGGTTACGCGTCGCGCACTCACACCCAGCAGTTGCTCTGCGGAACTATTCAGATAGCGAATTCGCATTGCATCGTCTATCGCTATCACAGCACTGGCCAGCGAGTCGAGCAGGTTGATTTCGGTTGCCGTTGAGGGCACAGGATAAATGGTCACGTCTACAATCTGCAATTTACGCACCCCTTGGGAGCGGTTAGAATTGCGTGACCAGATAAATTTTAAGTCAATTTATTCAACAACTTAAAAGGTGGTGGCTTTCATCAAGCAATAATGATCCGCACCATTTCAGTGCTGTTGCATTCAGTATTGCACTAAATTGGTGCTATTTGGTTAATTCACACCACCTGCAACATGCTGCTTGACGAAAATTTCGACAAGTTCAGATTCGGCAATGATCGAGCCGCTCTCATCAACCAGCTGTACCTGAATTTGATGCGCTCCTCGAATCGGGGCATCAATAGGCATGCGATGGCGATTGCCAGTCACCACCAATATCCCGTCAACCCGGATATTTGCCGTGATTCCTGTTGGTAGTGATTTTGCCGGTGAGGTATTGAACTGTACCCAGATCGGATCCTTGGGATCATTGAAGGTTTGCTGGTGCGTCGGCTGATCAATAACCACGTTTTCGATAATCGCTGACGGTTGTACTCCAGATGTCGGCGCGCCAGCCGTGGTCGGTTTTGTTGCCACCGCATCCATCACGTTCAGCGGGGGTGGCTTGATGATGGTGGCATCGGCTGCCGGCTGATCAGTAAAGATCGTAGAGCCATCCTCGGCGATGCTCTTGTAGATCGGACTTTCTTCAGCAAAGCTCAGGCCCGTGAACACTGCCAGCAGGCTCAGCGAAAGGAGTGATACTGCCCTTGCCAAGGGCGCTGTGTGTCTGCGAGTCGTTGTTTTCATGTGCGGAAGTGTGCATTTTCCACACCATCTGCAACGCTTGAGCTCTGGGCAAGTGTTTGCTCTCAGAGGGCGTCTTGCACCCCGATGAATGGTTCATTGACCCTGATCAAGGGCGGGGCATTCGTCCATATAGGCATGGTTTTTTCCTGAGACATCGTTCACGGTATAGCGATTCTCGCCACAGCTGCTCAGATATTGAGGGCCGATGGGGACCTTGCCCGCGCCCCCGGGTAAATCGAGCATGTAGTTGGGTTGGCAGAGTCCGGATAGCGGTCCACGCAGTTCGCGCATCAGGTTCTGGCCCTGTTCGATCGAGGTTCTGAAATGACTGGTGCCCCTGGCAAGATCGCCATGGTGCAGGTAATAAGGCTTGACCCGATTCACCAGCAGTTTTCTGAAGAGCCGGGTCAGAACATCAACATTGTCATTCACGTTTCTGAGCAACACCGATTGGCTCAGCAGGGGGATGCCGGCATCGGCCAGCAGGGCCAGTTTTTCACACACCTGTGGGGTCAGCTCATCAGGGTGATTGATGTGCAGAATCAGATAGGTTGCCGGGTGCAGCTTGAGTGCCTTGAGAAGGTCGTCATTGATCTTGTCAGGCGCCACGGAGGGCACCCGCGTATGAAACCGGATGATACCGATATGCTCCATATCGCTTATCTGGCGAATGATGTCTGCGAGCCTGCGCGGCGACAGGGTCAGTGGGTCCCCGCCACTGAAGATCACTTCCCACAGTTTCTTGTCGGATCTGATGTAATCCAGAGCATTGTCAATCTGCGGCGGCGTCAGACCTGCATTGCCTGAGCCGACATTTTCACGTCTGAAGCAATACCTGCAATAGACCGCGCATGTCTGAACCACGTTCAGCAGCACTCTGTCCTCATACCGATGAATGATGCCGGGTACGGGGGAGTGGGCCTGATCGCCGATTGGGTCGCTTGATTCTCCAGGGGTTTCCAGAAGCTCGGCGACTGAGGGCACGAACTGGTTGAAAACACCTGGGTTGTCGGCGTTGGCAATGGTATCCATGACCTGTGGCGTTATGCCGACCGAGAACTTCTTGATGACCTGGCTGATCTGATCGCTTTGTTCATGTGCTATGACGTTGTGAGCCAGCAAGCCTTTTACGTCACGTACTGATTGTTTTGACACTACCCTTTGAATTCAGTTATCAACTAGCGGTGGAGTCTAACAACTGAGCGGTGTTATTGAGATTTTGAATGTCGTGTATTGGGTGTTATGTCATTATCGACATCGACTATCCGATAAGGCAAACAAGCATGAATTTACCCGTACCTGATGCAGACTTCATTGAGCGCCTGCTCGCCGTTATTGAGGATGACATCCTGCCAATGACTACGGTTGGTGTGGCCAGTGGTAACAAGGTGTTTGGTGCCGCGCTACTGCACAAGGACAGTCATGAGCTGTTGCTGGCAGAAACCAATTACGAGATCGGCAGCCCTCTGCATCACGGCGAAATGCACGCGCTGAAGAAATTCTACGAGCTACCCGAAGCAACCCGACCTTCCACCGACTCGCTGATTTTTCTGACAACCCACGAACCCTGCAGTTTGTGTCTGTCAGCTATTACCTGGTGCGGTTTTGACAACTTCTACTATCTGTTCAGTCATGAGGATTCCCGGGACGCCTTTGCCATTCCGCACGATCTGAAAATTCTCAAAGAAGTGTTCAATGTTGAGCCAGGAGCTTATCAACGCAAGAATGCTTTCTGGGATAGCTTTGCCATTCGTGAATTGATTGATTCCACTGAGGAGCCCGCTCGCGCATCCTTGCTGGCACGAGTCGAGCGAATAGTCCAGCAGTATGCAGATCTGTCTACCGACTATCAGTCGAGTAAACACGACAACCACATACCGCTCAGCTAGGAGCCTGAAGCAGCTCCTGAGTGGAGCTGCCGCTGCCGTAGTAGGATTGCCCACGGGACAGTTTTAATGAAGACAGCCCCGTTGGAGCAACCAACTTGTCCCGCGGGTGTGCAGTTACAGGCCGCAATCTGCAGCCACGAATGGCAAGACACTGTCGATGCTGTCGTCAGCCATGAAACAATCGCCCACACCGATACTGATGGAGTCGGTGATTGGCGCACCGTCGTTGTCATCCACAACAGACATGAGTAGTGGACCGCCCAGCAAGACTTGCGAGATTCCATTGTCTTGCACGGTTAAAGCCGTGCCTGTAGGGGCCTCTGCTGATAGTGAGTTGACAGAGCCTGCCGAGAGGAGAAAATCAAGGTTGTCGTTCAGTGTAATGGTGCCGGTATTTCCCTCGATAGAGAAGCCAAAGGTTCCCATCACTAGCTTTATCAGTTCCTCTGAATCGACAGTCAGGGTCAATGGACCATTACCGATTCCGACATTACTGACAAGCAGGCTATCACCGTCATTGCTGACATCCATGCGGGCCGTCAGTCCTGCAAAGGCCAGTACTGAGGTGCTCAACCCATCTGCGTCATCGTCGGAAGAGAATGCAGCGTTCAATGCACCAATGTCGAATTCTATGCTGGCGCTAGTGGTTGCGGTATCTGAAGAGACGCTGAGCAATGTTGAGGGTTGCAGTGAGATGTTGGTGCCATCATTACCAATGATACTCAGCGCTTCTGTAACACTGATAGAGAACGTGCCGGATTCAGCATTCACGGCGTCGTTGTTTACCGTGGCTGAAAAACGCAGAGCACCTTGCATGCTTGGCATCGAGCCACTTCCACCATCAAGCTGTTCGACATGATTCAACAATGTCTCCACAGCCGGCAGTTTTATTTCGTAATTGGTGCTTACAGGCGAGTAGCCGATAAGCAGGAGTTCTTGCTGAGCAAAGTTAACGGTGATCAGACCACTATCTTCAGTCGCTGCATCTACCTCGACCAGTAGGTTGCTGACCAGCGATTGGCAATCGGCCAGATCATTTGCTGTCGAGGACTCATCCAGTAGTTCTTCTTCACAAAAAGAGGCATCGTCAGGATCAATTGTGATGTGATTACCTGTTCGATCCACTTCAGCTAGCGGCTTGTCGAGTCCAAGCAAGGATTCGATAAAGCTGGCGATGTCATCTTCCACATTGGTGTTCAAGACCTCATCGGTGGAGATAGATTCTTCATCAGGTTTGGAGGACATCAGTGATACCAGTGACTCCAGAGGAGAGGTATCCAGCAAGAGCCCCACTGAGGATGAAGAGTCTCCGACACGTTGCATCCCTGTTACGTTCTTGCCCAGACTGACGCTGGTGCCTGTTGCGGCCTTGCGCAACAACTGAGATGTTTCAATATCGTCGGCAGGTGTACCACTACCACCCTCAACGACCAGAGGGCTGTTGCCGCCAGAAGCATTGTCGCCACTACCGCCTCCACAGCTCGCCAGAAAAAGCGTCGAGACGCAGATAGCAGCGGTGGAGAGATTACATTGACGCAATACTGCAGGGATTCGGGATTTCATGATTTTGTCCTTAAAAAGATGAGTAGCCAACGGGCACGTTATACACCGGAATAGCTTTGAAAGCCATTTACGGTTGAAACAGACAAATGAAAAGCTGTATATTTCAGCCATTGCCGCCCATAGACGGGCAACCCATTGTCAGTGAAAGGAGTCAAATCATGCTTGTTCTATCTCGCCATATCGATGAATCCATCCAGATTGGTGATCAGATTACCGTCACCGTCGTTGATATCAAGGGCAAGCAAGCCCGGATCGGTATCAGCGCTCCTGATGATGTGGAAGTGCATCGGGAGGAGGTCTATGAGCGTATACAGGCCGATCTGGACATATCCGAGGAAGGCGAATCTGACACTCCTTCAGAGTCATAATCAGCTTTCACTCCCTGTCTGTCTATTGTCGATTCTGCCGCTGCTCAGGGTGAAAGCTCACTCGCCCTCAGAATGAGGTGGGAAAATGAGTCTCGGGAGTAAAGTAACAGTGTCGCTCAAGAAGAATTATTTCAATCCGGTTGCGAGAGACAAGTGAAGAGGTACCGTTATTTCCACAGCAGGAGATAACTGTTCAAGTGTCTTGATCAGACGATTAATCAGTGTTTGATCTGCAAGTCAGGCTCGACACAGGCAAGTTCCTGCATGTTCATTCCACAATGATGGAGAGGAATATGAAAGCTACAAAAACACTCGCAGCCGCATTTGTAATCATCAGCATGGGTAGTGCTGTGGCGGGCTCACACGAAGAGCCGGGCGGCTTGTTTCGACAGTCCATGATGGCTGATGATTTGATGGCGTCCAGACTGATTGGCATGCGTGTACATGCTGGCGAGACGGACGTTTCAGCAGATGCTTCAGTGAGCGACAATTCTGAACTGGAGGACGTCGGTGAAATCAACGATCTGATCGTGAAACGTGATGGCACGGTAGAGGCGGTGCTGGTTGATATTGGCGGTTTTCTGGGCATGGGTGAGCGGCAGGTTGCCATTGGCATGTCATCGCTGGAATTCCGCGACGATCAGGAAACAGATGAGGTTGGAGACTTTCTTCTGGTCATTCCTGCCTCGCAGGAAATGCTGGAGTCCGCACCCGAGTATGACGTGAGCAGTATGGATGCAATATCAGTGGCGAATAACGATCTACAGCCACCCGCTGAGGTCATGCAGTCAGTTGATGTGGTGCCAATGGATAGTTCGCCACGTGCAACGGGCGTAACCGAGGCCATTACGATGGGAGAATATGTGCCGATTCCCATTGAGCTTGTAACGGGTGAACAGTTGACCGGAGCGCGCGTTTATACCGGATCGGATGACGATATTGGAGAGGTCTCAGGGCTGCTTCTGGATGGAGATACGGTCAGTCGGGTTGTTATCGATGTAGGCGGGTTTCTCGGCATCGGCGAAAAGCCGGTGGCACTGGACATGGCAGACCTTGAAGTCATGCAATATCCGAATGAGGGAGAAGTGCGGGTCAGAGTGCAGATGGACAAGGAGCAGCTGGAGGCCTTGCCAGAGTACGAGTAAGAGTTGCCATGCGTAGTTTGACGGTTGCTCGAACCAGGCACAGCTTGTCTGGGTGATCGAGTTTGAACGCCAGTAGTAGAGCCATGAGAATAGCGGGCAGGGATGCCTGCTTTTATGGCACTGGGATCGTTTGCTGAGCGCGTGTACAATCGAATTTTGAGTCTGGGCACTTGCGCGCAGCGTAGCTGGCTTGACCTTGGTCCGTGAGGCACTGCTATGAATCTCGAACGGGTAGTTTTCGGTTTTTTCACGATCCTGGCCCTGACTTTCAATCTGATCTTTGTCATGGGTGAGATTGATAATCCGAGCCATCATGATGTCTGGGTGCTGACCATCGCCATCCTTGTCAATCTGATCGCGACGGGACTGAAGCTGGGTGATCGTTCGCAGATTGGAGCATTGTTGCTGGCCGCCAGTCTGGTGGCTGACTTGTTGCTGATAACAGCGCGCATCTTCTGGATTGTCGCCGAGAGCGATTCAGCAACCGGGCCCACTGCTCAGGCAACGGTGAACATCGTATCGCTGGCGGCCGGCGCACTGGCTGCGAATGTCGTCTCAGCAGTCATTCTGGTCGGCGACGCGTTAATGTCGCGGCGCTAGGCGAACTATCGTGACAACGACCTCGGATCTTGATCGGGTCACCATGGTAGTGCTGCGCCACTTGCGCAAGCCCGTATTCGCACTGATTATCGTCTACGCCATCGGTATCACCGGTATGGCACTGATTCCGGGTACCGGAGCAGATGGTGAGCCGGAGAGCATGAGTCTTTTTCACGCCTTCTATTTTTTCACCTACACAGCGACAACGACCGGGTTTGGCGAGATTCCGCACGTTTTTAACGATGTGCAACGATTATGGGCAATTTTCTGTTTGTATATAGGTGCGATCGCCTGGTTGTACGCAATCGGCTCCATTATCGGATTGGTGCAGAATCCGCACTTCACCCGCGCAGTGGACGAGCAACGCTTTGCCCGCAAGGTGCGCCAGATGACAGATCCCTTCGTCATCATCTGCGGGTTCGGCGATACGGGTAGCTTGTTGGCGCGAGGGCTCAGCGATCACCATCTACAAGCAACTGTGCTCGATCGTGACCCCGAACGTATCAAGGCATTTGTGGTGCGAGACTACCGGGTCAAGATGCGTGGCCTGTGCGCGCATCCGGATGTTCCCCGGCATCTGATCGATGCAGGTGTGACGCAGGACAAGTGCAAAGCCGTTGTGGCGCTCACCAACGAGGAGGACACCAACCGGCAAATTACCATTGTGTCGAAGTTGCTGAATCCTGCGGTGAGGGTCATATCGCGCTCGACCTCCGAACGGCACTGCAAACATCTTAATTCGCTGAATGATGTGCAAGTGGTTAACCCGTTTGCGGTGTTCGCCGAGTTGCTTGATATGGCGATCGTGGCCCCGCGGCTACATAACCTGAACAGCTGGCTTGTGGGTGTACCTGGCACGCGTCTGGGTCATCCTCTGAAGGTGCCTTGCGGTATCTGGATACTGTGTGGATATGGCCGCATGGGAAAGGAGTTACATCGGCGGCTCGTGCACCACGGGATTCAGGTAGTCATCATCGATCCTGATGCCAAGGTCTGTGAACCAGCCGGACGCATCGTTCGCGGGTTTGCCGACTTTGACACCCTGCGCGAAGCGGGCGTTGAACAGGCGGCCGGTATCGTCGCTGGCACGGACAACGATTCTGACAATCTGGGCATACTTGTCTGTGTGCGGCATCTGAACTCGCAGGCATTTATGGTGGTTCGTCAGAATCAGCACGAAAATCAGCTCGCTTTTGATGCAGGAAGAGCAGACTTGATTCTGCAGTCCAGTCTCACCACGGCAAGACGAATTCTGAAGTCGCTGATCTCCCCATTGATTCAGGAGATGATCGAGCACCTGTACGACCAGGAGCAGAAGACGGAAGAGGTTGTCAATCGCTTGCAAGCAACGATGGGTGAACAGGCGCCGCACCTCTTTCGAATCGGGATAACGCCCGAAGAGGCATCAGCTGTCATGGAATATATGGAAGAGGGGAAGCCATTACTACTCAGCGACCTGATACGTGATCCCAATAACCTTGAGGGTACTTTGCCCTGCGTTCCGCTGGTCATACGACGCGGTGAAGAGATTCGCATGTTGCCGGACGACAATGAAGCGATTATCCACGGGGACGGAGTTCTATTGTGCGGAACCGAGCGCAGTGAAAGAATATTGCGTGCGACACTGAATAATCCCTACACCTTGCACTACTTGACGACAGGTGTAGAGCTACCGCGCGGATTTGTTTTTCAGTGGATTGAGGGGCGAAGGAAAAGAGGCGGTTAGGAAGTGCAGTGTGAGGCCTTTTGTAACTGAGAACATTGCCATCCGTTTTCGAGACCCTACGTAAAAAAGCCCCGCAATGCGGGGCCTTTCTGTCAGGCAGCGTGGTGAACCTTTCTAGATCCCCGCTGTTCTCACTCCCACTTGCATTGGTACCCCGGTGTTGCCAGAGGCATCAACGCTCGTCACGGTGTACTGATAGCTGGTGTCTGGCTGTAGGCCACTGTCAAAGAAGCTTCGTGCATCACGGGTTTCAATCAGTTCTTCGTTGCGCCAGATCTGGTAGCTGACGGCAGGGGTGCCTGATGCCGGTGGTTCCCAGAATACCTCGATGGCTGAGCTTGAATAGACCAGGCCGGACAGCGAGTTCACCGCACCAGGTCCTGTGTTATTGGCCGAGTCATCGAAGGCGCGACGAGTCATCAGTTCAAGGGATGTCGATCCACTTCGGCGACCATCTTGCTGAATGGCGGTGAGGGTATAGTAGTAACGAGTATCGGCTTGCAACTCGTCATCAAAAAAACTACGACCATCAGTGCTCGCGACCAGTTCACCATCGCGAACTACTTCGAAGCTGACCGGTGCAGGAGATAATTCTGATGCGGACCAGAAGAGCTCCAGCGCACTGGATGAGTAGACTTCACCGGTCAAGGTATCCAGACCCGGGCCGACGCGCGGATCCGTATTGATTTCCTGGCTTTCCGAAACCACCAGAGTACTGCCTGAGTAGGCATCTAAGGTATACCTATAGCTTGTGCCTGCTTGCAGGCTGTCATCAAAATAACTCCCCGCATCTGCTGAGAGTAATAGAACACCGTCGCGATAAACTTCGTAACGATCGAAGCTATCACTGCGATCCCAGAAAAGCTCGGCAGCCGTTTCCGAATACACCTCGCTGCTCAAGCTGAGAGTGTTCTCATCGGCCTCACCGACCAGCATGCGGGCGACAATCGGTTCGTGATCGCTACCGACAGTGGATGTAAACAGATCAGGGAAGTCGACGTTGACGTGTACATAATCCAGGGAGACGGATGTCATCAGCGCAGAACTGACGAATATATGATCCAGGGCCTGGGAGTTGCCTTCGAAAATATAGGAGTAGGGATCGCTACTGCTGGTATCGATCAGGTTGAACAGGATGCGTTCCTCATCATCAAAGAGCAATACTTCGGATAATTCATCGGTGAATTCAAAAGTATTCAAATCACCGAGAATAACCACATTTGCCTGCGGGTCTGCCGCCAGTTTGGCTATCGTCAGTTGTTTCATTGCCAAAGACTGCGCCGCACGATTTTCTTCACCAGCCTGAATGAAGGGTTGTGGGCCGCCAAAGATCGGACTGGAACCAAAGCGCGAAGAAAAATGGTTATTGAAAACCGTGACCTGTTCACCGTTGAACTCGAATACAGCTTCCAAAGGGTCGCGGGAGGTGTCAAAGGCGGTGGGAGTCGAAACACCTCGTTGTGTCAGAACATCGCGATTCAAGCCTTCATGACTGACCAGTGATACGCGTGCCGGATTGTAGAGAAAGGCATTACGGATGTTGCCAAGTGAGGCACCGCCAAAGGTGTCGGGCTCTTCTCGATTGTCATCGGTGGTTTCCAGCAAAGGATCGACCGTCAGCCAGGCATATTCGACACCACTCGCAGTCACGATGTCAGCAACCAGACGCTCGAGGGTGACAGTGGCGTCCAGAACTCCGGCACAATCCGAGCTGTCATCACGGGGGCAGTCGCCACTATCGCCGTTGCTATCCTGCACTTCTTGCAAGCCGATGATATCGGGCAACTGCATATTGTCTGTAATCTGCGCGGCGATTAGCGAGCGTTGCTCATCATCTGCGTCCATACCACTGAGGTTCAGCACGTTGTAGCTGGCAATGCTCAACACGTTTTGCTTGTTATTGGGTGCGATTGTCGTGGGACTGAGGTTGCCCGGTGTTAGTGTGATCGGCCCGACCGCGATCACCTCGAAATTGCCAAAGCTGTAGCTCATGACGCCCGTGACAGTGTCCAAGGTATCGCCGACGGTAATCTCCGGGTAATCCGTGCTGCCAAACAGCGTGCTGTCGAATTGGATCTGGACTCGTTCCGGATTCTGATCGCCCCGGTTGTTCAGGTCCGGTTGCAGACGAATGCCGCCGCGTGATGTTCTGGCATCAGCAGGCGTGGCAGATAAGCCGTTGTCAGTCAGGACGAAGACTTCGGCGCTGAAACTGCCGAATTGCTTGATTCCAGAGATAGCCACAGGGTTGGCGACACTGACGCGCATGCCTTCCAGTGATTCATAAAAATCGATAGCATCGATGTCGGGATTGAAGGGGGTCGCTGCGGCATCGGCGGCGTCCTGCAGATTGATTGCGTCAATGATTTCGCTTTCACTGATCACAACTTCCGCAGGCGGCATGCGTCCCTCAAGGCCAATGAGTACCGGCTCTGGCAAGGTTACATCCGGCATCGATTCTAAAATCTCTGAATCGATCAGGGAGGTGGTGGACAGGTTTCCGGTTGCCGCACCACCGCTGATGAATTCAGAGACAGTGGCAGATAATCGGACCTGTGTACCGACGTCTGGTTTGTCGTCGAACTGGGAGACAAAAATGCCATCGGAGGTTGAATCGTCGCCGTCACCATCGGCATCTTGCAGGTAATAGCCGCTGAAGGCGACGGCGGTTACGACGCCGCAGGTTTCAACAACTTGTCCATCATAGGTAGAGACATGGGAGGCGCCCTGAATGGTATAGAGCGCAGTGGTATCGGTACATTCCAGTTCTGCATGCGCAAGGGATGCCTGTAGGCAGGCTCCCAAGGCAAGAAACGGAATGAAGTAATGGCTACGTTGCATGGCGTTGGCTCCTGGCTGGTAGGTAGAGTCATGTTAACCCGTCCGAAGCCGGTAGCTTAAGAATATGCAATGACACCATGACTAAGAACTGCTCAAGCAAGAACGTTGTCTACCCGCTGTACAAACCAATACGGGCGACCCCGAAGAGCCGCCCGTCCAGGCACCTTGATTGAACGTGTCTAGCCAATCAGACCATTATCGTCACGCTTGACGGCAACGATCGATGAACGTGGCAATGAGCCGCCTTCAGGAAAATTACCACCGGGATGCTGGATGCCGACAAACATGGTACGTCTGTCTGCTGACCAGGTCAGGCCGGTGACTTCACTTCCGTTAGGGCCGGTGAGAAAACGTGCAATCTCGCCAGTCACCGGATCGCCGACCAGCATCTGATTGTTACCCATGCCCGCGTATTCTTCTTCGTTACTGTCATCACCGTCCGTCTGAATCCACAGCAGACCATTGCTGTCAAAAGACATGCCGTCAGGTGAATTGAACAGATTGCCTGCTGTGATGTTCTCTGAGCCGGCATATTCGTTGTTGTAGACACCCGGGTTGCCGGCCATGACGTACAGGTCCCAGTCAAAGCTCTGGCTGGCATGATCGTCATTGTGGGGGCGCCAGCGCACGATCTGACCGTAGTTGTTGGAATCGCGAGGGTTAGGCCCATTGGTGGATGTGTCGTCGCCACCTTCATTGGGTTTGACACCACGATTCTTGTTATTAGTCAGGCAGCAATAAGCTTCGATGGCATTCGGGTTGACCGAGATCCACTCAGGTCGGTCCATGGTGGTTGCACCGACTGCTGAAGAGGCCTGGCGGGCGAAAATCAGCAGTTCGGCCAGTTCCATCCCTGTGCTCTCAGGTGTCAGAGCCAACCATTCGCCGGTCTGATCGTCGTTGAATTTTGCAACGAACAAAGTGCCTTCATCAAGCAAGCCTTCGGTACTGCCACCCGCACTGTAAGTGCCATTGGAAACAAAGCGATAAAGATATTCGCCACGCTCGTCATCACCCATGTAGACAACAACACGGCCATCGGGTGCCAGTACGCATTCGGCGTTCTCGTGTTTGAATCGACCCAAACCGGTGTGTTTTACCGGTACCGCTTCGGGGTTGCTGGGATCCAGCTCCACGACCCAGCCTACACGGTGTGGCTCATTGGGGTTCTTGGAGGTATCAAAACGCTCATCCCACTTGTGGTAATCGTAGCCCCAGCCTTCAGCACCGATGCCATAGCGAGAATAGCCAGCAGCGACTTGCTCGGATTCTGGCGCTTGTTCTGCCACGGTGGAACCGAAGTAGCCATTGAAGTTTTCTTCGCAAGTCAGGTAAGTGCCCCAGGGAGTCTTGCCTGAACCGCAGTTATTCATCGTACCCAGTGACTCAGTACCACTGGCATCTGCTGTGGTCTTCATCAGTTCGTGTCCGGCTGCGGGGCCGGCAATTTTCATCGGTGAATTGTGCGTGATGCGGCGGTTGAAAGGACTGTCCTTGACGATTGCCCAGCCATTATCGCTTTCAGCAATTTCGACAACCGATAGTCCTTGCAGGTTCTGCAGTTTCAGGACATCGTCAGCATTGGCCGGTACGCCTTCCTGTGCGGCTGGCAAGTTGATGTCATTGTTGGTGTATTCGTGATTGATAACCAGCAATTGGTGGCCCCGGTAAACGAAGCTTTCCATGCCATCTGTGTTTTCACCGAATACTCGGTCCGAGTTTTCCAGCGCACCGCCTTCAGCGATCTCGTATCCATCAGCATCGGAGAAAAGAGGGTCTCCCCAGCTGGTCATGACTTTCCATTGATAGCCTTCAGGGACGTGTATTGTGCCGTCAGTCTGGATGTCAATTGCCTTGAAGGGAAAGCGTGAGGTTTTTGCGTGATCATCAGCGCGAGCCAATGACGAGGCCAGCAAGCCCGGTCCCATGACGGCGGCTGCGGAGCCAAAAGCCAGAGCACCGCTGAGAAAACCGCGACGTGTCAATGTAGCTTCAAGTACACGATCAAAATCCGACTCGGAGGGACGTGGGAAGTTGACTTCATCCCAATCATCAGCAGAAAGCCGGCTGGTTTGCGTATCTTTCATAATTCATCTCAAAAATCAGGGAAGGGCGTTAGCACAATCGGCCAGCCGGTATGACTGCTCGAATCAAGCTATAAACTGACGGTGCAGATCTTCCTCCCAAGATATGACAATAATGTGACGCCAGTGCTACAAGCGTCGGGTGATAGCTAGCGACTGGGCTGACTGAACGTTGTCATGGGTACCATGCTTTAGAACAGGTCTCGTCTGCTGAGACAATTTCCGGGATGAGGCACACTCAACGGGGAATAGCAGCAAAAGGCTAGGTCAATCGCATGAAGCAAGTTACTCGCGCGCAAGGGCAAGTTACCTTCCACCTGCCGAACTCGGCGGCAGAGCCTGTAGACCTGACTGTGACGCCCAGAGGCGGCGGGACACGCGCAGCACCCAGCAGTCAGCCTGATGATGCGGAGTTCGCTGCGATTATTGATGCACTGGTCAATCCGGATGCACAGACTCGCTCTGAAGTCTCGCCAGGCAGCGGTACAAGAGGCGGTGGCACGCGATCTCCCGATCCTCGCAATACTCGACCCAATCCTGGTATTACGGTGCTAGATGCGTTTGCCATAGATATTGGCGAAGTGCCATCACGTAGCCGTGGAGCACGCGGCGCTGGAGCGGCTGAGTCCATCGAGATTGATGTGGCACTCCAGGCCGGTGAGGGGGCCGTGGTATTGCTTGAGCAAGATGGCACTTACGAATGGCGTTTTCCTAAGGCATCAGAGCCGACTCCGAGTCCGCGTGGGGATTCTCGTCGTGGTGGTGTGAGAGATCCGATCGATACCCAGCGACATTTGCGTTTTACGATCGACGTTCGTGATGATGCACCGCCGGCACCCGTTTCTCGCGGTGCGAGTAGAGCGCGCGGTAGAATTACTTCGTTCATCAAGGGAAAGATCAAAGGCTTTGTCCTGAAGTTTGTGGTGCGCAAGGTAGTCGGTGCAATCTCGAAACGGCTTGAGTCGGGCGTGCTGGAAGGGCCTGTGGTACTTACCTCAATCGATGCGCAAAACGGCTGGTTACTCAAAGACAGCTTTGCAGGAATACCACTACCGACAGATCGGCCTGCGCGTATTCTGCTATTCGTACACGGTACTTTCAGCAGCACGGTGGGCAGTTTTGCAGCTTTAACGCGTCATCCTGATGGTCTGGAATTTCTGCAATCAGCGTTCGCCGACTATGACGCGGTGCTCGGGTACGATCATTACACGTTGTCAGAGACCCCCGACCAGAATGCCGAAGCCATCAACGGTGCCTTGCGCGAATTACTGGACCACACACCTTCATTGAGTATCGATGCTATCGCCTTCAGTCGCGGTGGACTGGTCTTGCGTTATCTCACTGAACAGGTGGCACCGCTGGATGACCAAGGCATGCAGTTTAATCGTCTGGTGTTTGTCGGGTGTACCAATGCCGGAACCGAACTTGCGAACGAGGAGAACTGGAATGATCTGGTTGATTTCTATACCAATATGGTCGCAGGTTCCACACGTCTGCTTGGTTTTGCGCCTGGCGCTGCATTGCCCACGCGCATTCTGCGTGGTGCCGTGCAGGCGATCGGTAGCATGGTCACCTATATAGCCGAAGATGCCGTGGCCAACAAATCGGTACCGGGTGTCGCCGCTATGGAGCCTGCCGGAGAGTTTGTACAGGCGATCAATCGACCGCCGATCAGTCGACTTACACCTGCAGCGCGTGAGTTCTATGCGATTGGCTCCAGCTTTGAACCGGATCGCGATACTGCCAATGGCGCACTGGGAAAGCGATTGATCGCAAAAGCTGCCGATGGCCTGGTTGACCGATTGATGGGTAAGGACAATGACTTGGTCGTGAATACCGATTCAATGTTTGTGATTGATCCGGTTGCGGATGCGCGCCTGAATGAAAAGCGCATCTTCGATGACAATGGGCAGATCTATCACACGGTGTACTTTGCACAACCCATGGTGGCCAGTGCCTTGAGCAGCTGGCTCGCTAATGCTGACAGTACCGGTCGTGGCAGTCGTGCTATTGCCAGCCGTTCAGCAGCCTTATCAGCGCCTCGGGACTGGTGGGCGAGTGTGGTTGAATCCGATATTGCGATATTGTCGGTGGGTACTGCCGGCAAGCAGGCGATGCAACAACTGAAGCCGCTAGACAGTAAACATGTGGTGTTGCAGCGTGTCCATAAGGGCAAGGTGCTCTCTTATGGCTTGCCACGCCAGACATTGATTGATCGCATCAAGCAGTATCACGATACTTCGCATTCATTGGACGAGATCCTGTACCTGCGAGAGTATCAATCCAGGGGCATTGATGAATCTACTGCCATTGCCACGGGTAATGCGCGTAGTTTGAGAAAGCTTGCCCGGCAAGGCGCCAGCGATGGGTATCTGGCTGTGATTACCGATGGTCGTAAGGTCTTGGGCGTGGTACCTCAGATAATACTCTCAGCACCGGAAGTCATCGTTGCTGTCGCAGAAGTTTCGCGTACATCAGTTGAAAAGCGAAAAAAGGCTAAACGACATAAGCCTCGCGGTAGCCGTGGTGGTCGGGCGGACGCTCCAGTTCCAGTAGCGCCCATTGTCGCGCCTATTACAACGGCCCCGGTTGATGAGGTGCTGTGTCATGTGCATGCCTCGATGGCTGACAAGGCCGCGCTTGAGCAGCCCACCACGGTGGAGGTGTGGCTAAGTCGGGAAGAGATTGAAGAAGCCATGGGGCTGGATAGTAGCGTCAAGGTCAAGAACGATCGACCATTGATTGTTGAAGTGCTTGCACGCAAGCATTGTGAGGTCGATGGCGAATCACGCGCTGATGTGCCGGTGCCTTCGATTGATCAGGCACAGCCAACCCGCTTGTATTTTGATGTGATTCCCAAGGCTGTTGGTATTGGTGAAGTCGATGTACTGGTGCGACAGGGTAATTACGCCATGGTCAGCCTGCGTTTGAAGCCCCAGTTTGTTAAGACATTGAAGAAGCGTGGCAGTGTGGAACGTTCCACGGTGCAGGCAGTTGTGCAAGCGGATGATGGGCGCAAGCAGGCTGTGAATGTGTTGCAGATTTTCGAGACTCAGAACGGCAACAAACCGACGTTGACGTTCTGGCTGACTCTGGGGGCACTGGGCAAACGTATCACCGATCAAAGCGAACCGTTCAAGAACTCCACAGGTAAAGAGAAATACATAAACGATATGTATGTTCGTCTGGAGGAGTTTCAGGCTATCGATGATAATGACTACGATGCTTTCATTGGTCGTTTGCACGCGTGTGGCCTGACCTTGTTCGAAGAGCTTGTGCCTGAAAAGATTCAGTCATTGTTGTGGAAGCATCGCGATGAAATCGATCACATTCAGGTGATGTCCAGTGAGGTGCAGATTCCCTGGGAGTTGGCTGCATTGAAGCAGCCGGGCAAGAAAGCCAAGTCCGACTCCCCCTTTCTGGCCGAGATGGGCCTTGTGCGCTGGTTGGACCACACTTCCGAGAATCGCCTGCCAGCACGACAACTACGATTGCGCGATGGCCGGTTCGGCCATGTGACTCCAAAATACCCACCCCGTTCAGGCTATGCGTTGCCCGGTGCGCAAGATGAGGCAAATTTACTGGTAGAAAAGTTTGGTGCTGTTGCTTGCCTCACCACCAGTATCAAGGTTCAGGAACTACTGCAAAGCCCCGGCGATTACGATGTACTTCACTTTGCCTGCCATGGCCTGGCCGACACTGGTGCCATCTGGAATTCTGGCCTGATGATGAAAGGTTCGATGAGTAATGGACAATATCGGCCAGACTCCCTGCAGTGGGATCAGGTAAAGAACTATGCGGACCTGCGCGAGACTGGCCAGCCCGGGCCTGTGGTGTTTATCAATGCCTGCCAGACCGGCCGGTCCGGCGATACCATCACGAGCACCGGTGGCTTTGCACAAGCATTTCTGGATAGTGGGGCGGACATGTTCATCGCTGCGCAATGGGCGATAGGTGATTATTCAGCCACCACGTTTTCGACCACGCTGTACGATCAATTGCTGAACAAGAACAAGACGGTCGTTCAGGCCGTGGCAGCGGCTCGCAAGGCGGCGAGGAATAAAAAGGAGCTTACCTGGTTGTCCTACGTGGTATATGCGGATCCGTATGCGAAGGTCGTTCGTGAGTAGTTCTTGATGATTGGTGGCAAGGTTGGTACTCAGGTATCCATATCAAGGCGTATCAGTAGTGGCCTTGGAGAAGGCGCCATCGCTTGAGATTTGGCTGTGTACCTTTTACAAGGTACGACATTGCCAACCTTGTAAACCAGTAACAAGCACCCAGAATTGCCGCATATAGCCCCTTATTACATTCATTGGCGGACTTGAACGGGAGCTGCCAAACCGGAGGACGAATTATGAAAGCTGCCATCATCAATGCCTATGAAGCGCCAATCGAGATAGCTGAAGTCGACAAGCCAGCGCTGAAAGATGACTCGGTTCTGATCAAGGTGCATGCCTCGAGCCTCAACCCTATCGACGACATTCTTCGCTCAGGAGTGATGAAGGAGATGATGCCTCTCTCGTTCCCTCACATCATGGGCTACGACGTGTCGGGCGAAGTGATTGAAGTCGGCTCAGGTGTCACCCGGTTCTCTGTCGGCGACGCTGTCTTCGCACGTCCCAATCAGGACGACGCCGGTGCCATTGCACAAATAGCCTGCATCAAAGAGGCTGAGCTAGCGATTAAGCCGTCGAACATCAGCCACGCCGAGGCCGCCTCTGTGCCGCTGGCAGGCCTGACGGCATGGCAGGCTCTGTTCACCAAAGGCAACCTCAAGAAAGGTGACAAGGTGCTGATACATGCAGGCTCCGGCGGCGTTGGAACGTTCGCTATCCAGATCGCAAAGAACGCAGGCGCTTTTGTGGCAACTACCTGCAGTGCACGCAATGCAGACCTTGTCAAAAAGCTGGGCGCTGATGTCGTTATCGATTACAAGACTCAGGCGTTCGAGGATGAGATTTCCGACTATGACCTAGTGTTCGATATGATGGGGGGCGAGACAATGGAACGTTCGTTCAAGGTATTGAAGAAAGGCGGAGCACTGATATCGATCAAGGGCGAGGATACCAACGAGCTTGCCGCTCAACATGACGTTCGCTTCGAATCCTTCTTTATGGAGCCTGACGGTGCAATGCTGGCAGAGCTTGGCGCTCTGATTGAAAACGGTATCGTTTCTCCTGTCATCGGTAATACCTTTCCCATGGAACAGACGGGCGAGGCCTACCAGGCACTGGCAGAAGGCCATGCAGTGGGGAAAATCGTAGTCACCGTTGCCTAGTCGCGGATTGGAAAATATCTCGGCCGGTATAAAAGCTGGCCAAAAAAAAGCCCCGCCAGAGCGGGGCTTTTTTTGTTATGCGTTACGACTGCTGATTAGCAGCTGTAGTACATCTCTTAGTCATCGTGATAATAAACTAAAATATAATCAATGGCTTGCGATGGCATTAAAGTCGTTATTAGTCAAATTATTAGAATTTGATGTGGGTGTGTAGTTTTTTCCTGCCCCCGAATCGTGAAACTGACTGGCATTCGTGAGCTGGTTCGCGGAGATGCAGCGGCGCGGTTCATTGCATTCGCCATCCGTAAGGTGCAGTTCCCGCACGGTCATTTTTCACGTGCCTATCACTGGTGGTGTTTCAGTATTCGGAATTAGCACACAGTTTTTTTAAAATCCTGTTTCTTCTACATTCAAGTGATCGTCAACTTGTTGGCAGCTCCAATGAATACTTTATTGGAGAATAAAATTTATGAATGCGCCAACAAAACTGAAGCTGTTGATGGACCGGGTCTTCGCACCGGGTTGTTTGGTGGCTAAAAGTCACTTTAAAAAGGTATCCCAAAGGGTCGATCAAAACAGCGGTGATCAGATCGTGATGATCGAATTCAGATTTAAGGTAGACGGGGCTTCACCGTCCGTTCAGAAAACCAAGATTCCTGAATCAAGCGCAAGCTACCCGATGCTTGCCAGTCTCACAGCGTCAGGTGAGACTGACTAAGCGAAACGTTAAAATTAACTCTGCCAAGATTGGTCTGGTCATGTGCATGACAATAGCCATCACTTGACCGTAAGTTGACCCCATAGAAAAACCATGGCCCTTCGGAAATACTATTTCAAATTGTAGCTAACCCATACTGTTATCTTGTTCATAGAACTCATACAACCTTACAGACCAACTGGTTTCATACCCGCACAAATTTTTATTTTATGCACTGATTATCTTGACTTATAGACGCGCTTAATTTTACTACGGGAAGCCAAAACCGCACCCTGCCGTTTTTAAGTACAGCAGCAACTTCAAAATTCAATTGTCAACATATGCGTCCTTTACAAAACTCATAGGGCGAATTGGAAACCTCCCATCACCCATGTTTAGTCCGGTCCAAGACTTCAAGATAATCACATCCCACTTGCAAGCAAGCTGTCCATTTCACTGTTGTTGTTCACAACAGACAGTAGGGGGAACCCAACTGCTTCCTCCGTATTCTTGACTAAGCTGGCGTGGAGGATGCCTCTGTTTGCTTCTACCGATACATCAGTGTAGATCGTCCGAGCTACAAACACAGATTTCCGTGTCTGTACTATTTAGTTCGCCAGCAAGTTGCCGTTCGCGTTTTCAGTCCTGACACTCCAATGAGTGAGATTTATTCCTGTCAGCCATAATTTCACGTATTGGTCGAGTGACTGGAAGCGACTGGGATGAGTTATTAGTGAACAATATAAGCATAAAATAACATTATATTTTATATTGATTCTATTTCGTCATTAATGGTGTGGCATCGCTCTATTGTAGGTTTGAAACATTGGCTATCAAGCTGAAAGTGCTAACTGAATGATCAGGGATTTCACTGCATGTGGCAATCGTCACAACAAATCGTTCTAAGCCGTGAACTACCGATCAGTCGTGATTTATTCATGTCCATATCATGTAGAGCATGAAAAGAACAAAGCATCGTGCATCAGACACTGTCCACATCAAAGGTATCTCTCTCCGACCCAAGCCACCGAACGGAATCTACGTCGGACAGTTTACTGTCAACGGTGAGAACTTTACGGTTTCTTGCTCGTCATCAGATTTGCATGAAGCCTTCCTTAACGCTGACAGAAAACGAGAAATCAAACGTGGACAGCTTGCAGGTGTTGGTCGCAAGAAAACGATCACCGTCGATTCCCTATGCGACGAATTCATACATTTTCGTTCTCTGGGAAAGCCTGATACTGTGAAAATGTTCAGGTCAATGTGCAACCGAATTCGCGGATACGTGCAAGACCACCTCACTGGCGAGAAGCAAACTGTTGATAGGAACGGTAACGCTGTTCCTGAACTCGTTGGTGGAGGTGACTATATACATCTGCTTACACAGAGCGAGTTTGATAGCTTTGTCAGAAAGATGCAAACTGTCTTCGCTGTTGGCACTCTCAGAACATTCTTGACACGCGTGAATACCATGTATGCCTATGCGCGTGAAGAGGGCTATGCGGTGCCAGACGTAAATTTCAAGAAACACAACAAAACGTTGGCGGAACCAGACTTGAAATCTCGCCCGTTTACTGATGATGAAGCAGACCAAATTCTTGATTGGCTAAAACATAGCAAGAGAAGCAAGCACAACTACTTCAAGTTATTAATTCTCCTCGAACAAGGTTTCCGTATAGGTGAAGCCTGCAATTTGAAAATTGCTGATTGCGATACGAGTAGCGGTTACTTCACTGTGACAAGGCTGAAGAAGAAAAAAGCAGTGGTTACCAAGCACACCATGACACAACGATGTGCCATGGAGATTCAACAATATGTTCGTTCTTTGCCGAAAGATCGGGTGTATCTTTTCCAGTCCAGAACTGGTGGGCCGGTCAAGCCACAATCAGACTGGTTCAGAGCTGCCGCTATAGCTTGCGATCTTAATCCACAGCATTTGGAAAAGCTGGTCTGTCACTCAGCAAGGTCGAAGTACGTGATGGACCAGCTTGAGAACAACGTGACACTCTTTAAAATTCAGCAAAGTGTTGGACACGAAAGTTCCCGCACGACCGATTTCTACAATCGGTTGGTTGCTCATGATTCAAGTCGTGAAGCTGCTGTGCTGAAAGATAGGCTTTACCAAGAACGATTGCAGCACAAGCAACAAATCCGCATGGACGTTAGGCGACATGTTGAGAAATTGTCGGAAATATAGCTGTCACTCGGTTCAAACCCAAAGGCTCAGACTGTATGCTTTTTGAAGTGTCCGGGCGGAATTTCTTGTATGGGTCAGATTGAGAAATGGCTGGGCTTGCTAAAAAGTCGCAATAAGGTAGAAAATTGCAAGTCGCAAGGTGTCGCGCCTAGGAACTTGCGGAAACCATGCGTAACGCGTTCGAAGTGTCGAAGAATGGACGGAGGAGGCATGTTGCCAACAACTTAAGGCATCATTTTTGCCATTCTGATATCATATCTTGCTAAACCGAACACGACGAGATCAACAAAAGAGCGATAGTTGCAATGTTTGGCAATGCTTGTGCATGGTACTTTTTCCAAGCTAAACTTCAGACACTTAAGCCTAAGAATGAGAAGTGAGTTTTTAAATGGAAATCAATCACTTATTTCGAATTTTGGATCGATTGGGGAAAGCTATTCGAGTGAGGATATTGAGTCTGGGCGTAGTAAATTGCCTACATTAACACCTGTCGGGCGTAAATTAACCAAAGGCTACTAACTTGATGTTCCGCATCAGCAATGCAGAAAAGCTTGCCTCTGACATCCGCGAGATTCTCGTGCTCAGTGATGAACAGTTGAGCTCACTCGCCTTATCACTCAACAATGATGACTCCAAGATACTGTCGAGAGCTGATTTGCGTAAGCATCTTCAAACGCAGTTGACAGGTGAGCACGAGTTATTAGGGCAGGTTTTAGAATCTTTTTTGATTAAAACTGCCAAACTCGTTTCAGATGTTGTATCAAAAGACAGCCAATTCAGTGCATCACTAATTAAAGATGTAATTGAGCGGGAGTTTGAAGCAAGCAAGAACAACGATTTGGTTGAGAGATTCCTTGCTACATGGCCAACGTTGGAAGCAATGATGTGTTCCGATGTGGTTCGACTTGTAGAGAAATCTATTAGACTAACGTTTGATCAATCGGATATCTTGACAGATGCAAGAATAATTACAGATATCAGACCAGTTTACGATGATGACCGAGAAATCATTGAGAGGGCACTAATAGTCCAAACAATGAGAATTGATTACTATAACAGTGGTCGTAAAAAAACTCTCAGTCTGGCGTTAGATAATGCTGATCTAATGCGATTGAAAGAATGTGTGGAGAAAGCCATGTCAAAGGCTGTTAGTGCTAAGGCCTTGATTGAAACGGAAGCTAAAATTTCAGTGTTGTTACCCGGGGAGTCTAATAATGGTGAGTCTGAATGAATGCTGAAATTAACGCCGATGAATTCGACTACAGAAGTAGTAGAAGTAACTTCTATGGCTATGAAACTGTGGGTGAAAATTTCTCGCTCAGGATTGAAGAAAGTAGTTTCATAGAGGAAAAAACTCGTCCGCGTCAGAAAGATAACTCTAAGTCAAAAAAGAAGTCTCTTGAGCGTAGTGAGTTTATTGTGCGGGAGCGACAAAAGATGGTTGCGTTACTGCGTATCTTCAGAGACCTGTCGTCAGTTTTCCGGTTCGGCGGAATCATTGTATTTGCGCTGAGCTTGATTCAGGAAAGCTATATGTTCGCACTGGTCGGTCTCTTTTCGACAATAGGTTTCTCTCTCTTCTACAGTCAGAGTAAGCAATTCATTGTAGGCAATAAATCTTTGTCGACCTGAGCTTACGGCTGTGCGATGAAAGGATCAAATTGTTTTTATCTGATTACGGGCTTGGTACTACTGGTGGTCGTATCATGGTTGCTTGTTCCATGGTTTGGAGCAGAAGCCTTTGCGAGCACATTTTCCTCATTCCCTGCAAAGTACTATCTTGCAATTCAGACCGCGTTGCTAATTGCTTTCGGATTACTGTTCCTATACGTAACCTTCGTACCTCCAGAGGCTTTGTATTTTGCTTATCGCCGTTCTGGGAGTTTCATGGCTTTGGGGGCTGTAGCTCTCATTAACCCAGCTTCTTGCGTTGCAGTCCGACTTGCCGACTCCTCTGGCAATACTCTGAACATTGGTTCACTCGATGATAAATCTAGAATCGGGCTCAGCATCGTGTGCCTTATACTGTCAGGATTTTTTGGTTTCTTGTACTTTATTGAACGTCGATTCGTTGACATGGAAGAAAGGTCAGCTTAAGTGCAATTGCCATCGGATCTCAATGGGGAATTTAGTGCGAACTGCTCAATGTAAAGTCTTCATGTATTAATGTAATGTTGAAGTTTTCTTGCTTCTCGAAGTTCATCATTCATTTCCGAAGTTATCCCGTCAGGCTATGTATGGAATTGCTGGTGTTAGTCGCTGTGATTGCCGATCAATAACTCTAAGGTGATTGGTCCTGCGCACGTTTGAGCCACTGAAAGAGTCTTAACTACGGTCCTGCCCTTCCCACTCCCCCAATCACTCCGTCAGAGGGTCCTAAAGCGTTTGAGGGTCATGAAGCCTCGATACCAACTGGTTCTCGCCCAGCGAATCGCAAGTACGAGAACCAGTTTTCAATTTCCCCGTCAGTTATTAGAAAAGTTATTAGATTATTAGTCGCTATTAGATTGAATCAATGACTTACGAAACAGCACGATTCACAATACTTAATAAAAACAATAACTTATCAGCACGAATAGTACATATCAAACTCAACCGGATGCGTAGACATACGGATGCGAGTCACTTCTTCCATCTTCAGCTTGATGTAAGCATCGATCTGGTCGTCAGTGAATACACCACCGGCAGTCAGGAAGCCACGATCGGCGTCCAGAGCGTCCAGAGCTTCGTCCAGTGAAGAACAAACCTGTGGAATGGCAGCTGCTTCTTCTGGAGGCAGGTCATACAGATCTTTGTCTGCAGCGTCGCCAGGGTGGATCTTGTTCTGGATGCCGTCGAGGCCAGCCATCATCAGAGCTGCGAAGACCAGGTACGGGTTACCAGTTGGATCAGGGTAACGAACTTCAACACGACGACCCTTAGGGTTGTTTACAAACGGGATACGGATGGAAGCAGAGCGGTTACGAGCAGAGTATGCCAGCATGACTGGAGCTTCAAAACCAGGTACCAGACGCTTGTAGCTGTTGGTAGAGGCGTTGGCGAAAGCGTTGATCGCACGAGAGTGCTTGATGATACCGCCGATGTAGAACAGAGCAGTTTCAGACAGGCCACCATAGAGTTCACCAGAGAACAGGTTCTTGCCATCCTTGAACAGAGACTGATGCACGTGCATGCCGCTGCCGTTGTCGCCAACGATAGGCTTAGGCATGAAAGTAGCTGTCTTGCCGTATTGATGAGCAACATTCAGAACAACGTATTTCAGGACCTGAGTCTGGTCAGCACGCTTGACGAGTGTGTCGAATTTAGTACCGATCTCACACTGTCCAGCTGTACCCACTTCGTGGTGGTGTACTTCAGGAGTAACACCCATCTGCTCCATAACCTGACACATGGTAGAACGCAGGTCATGCAGTGAATCGACAGGAGGAACCGGAAAGTAGCCGCCTTTGACGCTTGGACGATGGCCCGTGTTGCCGCCTTCCATTTTCTTGTTGGTGTTCCAGGCTGCTTCATCGGAATCGATGGCGTAGCTCATGCCTTTCATGTCCGTTGACCAGCGAACGTCATCGAATACGAAAAATTCTGGCTCAGGACCGAAGTAAGCTGTATCGGCTATACCGGTGGAGTTCAGGTAGGCTTCTGCGCGTTGAGCAACAGAGCGTGGATCGCGCTCGTAGCCTTCCATGGTGTCAGGCTCAACGATATCGCAACGGATAATCAGTGTTGCGTCTTCCATGAAGGGATCCATCATGGCAGTGGATGCATCGGGCATCAGCAGCATGTCTGAGGCATTGATGCCTTTCCAGCCAGCAATTGAAGAGCCATCAAACGGTTGGCCGTCTTCGAAGAGATCTTCTTCGAACATGGCAACAGGAATAGTCGTGTGATGCTCTTTACCGCGTGGATCGGTGAAGCGAAAATCGACGAACTTTACGTCGTTATCCGTGATGAGTTTGCTGACGTCACTCGCAGACATGTGTAGTTTTCCTTTTAGAAAAAATTATTGTGTTTGGCCACGCGTACGTGGCGCGTGCTCCCGCACTAAGAGTGCAGGGTACGTACCAACAGCGAAGGTAAGATAAATCTTAACAATTTCAACAAGATAAATATTTTCTTGGTACCTGTTACGCATCTATATGGTGCAAGCCTTACAATTATGCACCGTAATGGGGCGTTATTATGGGGCATAGTGCGTAACCAATTCGTTCTGTCGTGCAAAGCCTTTTTCCGACACGGCATTCTACCGTATCGTCGCGCCTCGCTGGATTAAGTACACTGGCACACTTTTTACGACAAGAGCTGAACAGATCATGAGTGAAGCTGCCGTGCAGCCGGATGTAAAGACATTTCAGGGCATGATTGCCGTACTGCAAAACTACTGGGCCGCCCAGGGTTGCCTGGTGCAGCAGTCCTACGACATGGAAATGGGTGCGGGGACGTTTCATCCATCAACATTTCTGCGCGCCATCGGGCCTGAGCCCTGGTATGCCTGTCATACGCAATCGTCAAGACGGCCGACAGACGGTCGCTATGGAGACAACCCGAATCGCTTGCAGCACTACTACCAGTTTCAGGTGGTCATGAAACCCTCTCCTGAGGGCATGCAGGACCTCTACCTGGGTTCGCTCAAGGCTTTGGGCTTTGATGTGCTGGAACACGATATCCGTTTCGTCGAGGACAACTGGGAGTCGCCAACACTGGGCGCCTGGGGCTTGGGCTGGGAAGTCTGGTTGAACGGTATGGAGGTCACTCAGTACACCTATTTCCAGCAGTGCGGTGGTATTGCCTGCAAGCCGGTTCTGGGAGAGTTGGCTTATGGAATCGAGCGTCTTGCCATGTATATCCAGGGAGTTGAGAGTGTTTACGATCTTGTCTGGGGGCACACGCTCGACGGTCCTGTCAGCTATGGCGATGTTTTTCATCAGAATGAGGTGGAGCAATCGGCTTACAACTTCGAACACGCTGATGTTGATGCACTTTTTTTGCAGTTTGATCAATGCGAAAAGGACTGTGCCCGTCTGTGTGAACTCGAGTTGCCATTGCCAGCCTACGAGCAGGTGCTGCGTGCCTCACATTCGTTCAATCTGCTGGATGCGCGACACGCCATTTCCGTTACCGAACGACAGCGTTACATCCTGCGGGTGCGAACTCTTTCCAGGCAGGTGGCCGAAGCATGGCTCAACAAGCGCGAAGCGCTGGACTTTCCGTTATTGAAATCGGCTGATGCAAGTGCAGCACAAGAGGATGCGGACAATGTCTGACCTGATCATCGAACTGGGTTGTGAAGAGCTACCAGCCGCATCAGTCGAACCCATGGCGCAACATCTGGGAGCGGTGCTGAAGGCAGCGCTGCAAGCTAGTGATCTGTGTGCCGGGGAGCCTGAAATTTTCGCAACCCCCAGACGGATCGCTGCACGGTTTACCCAGGTTGGTGAACGCCAGCCGGACACAGAAGTGGAGCGACGTGGACCTGCCAAGGCTGCGGCCTTCAAAGATGACAAGCCGACCAAGGCGCTGGAAGGTTTCATGCGCTCAGCCGGAGTGACTCTTGAGCAGTTGGCTACGATCGAAACGCCCAAGGGCGAATGGGTTGTTGCCAGACAGACTCAGCCCGGAAAATCACTGACTGAAGTCTTGCTCGAGACCCTGCCCGAGGCCATCAAGACCATGCCCATGCCGCGTCGCATGCGTTGGGGAGCGAGTCCACAGGAATTTTTGCGACCCGTTGTCTGGTTGCTGGCAATGCATGGCGAATCTGTGCTGCCACTGGAGGTGCTTGGACTCAAGGCTGGTAATCAGACTCTGGGTCATCGCTTCCATGCGCCCGATGCCATCACGCTGGCATCACCGTCAAACTATGAATCGGCGCTTGAAACGGCCTATGTCATGGCCGATTCGGTGAAGCGGCGTGCACGCATCGTAGAACAGGTAAAAAGTGTGGCTGCCACCATCGGTGGCACACCAGTGATGGATGATGAGCTGGTGGATGAGGTCAATGCACTGGTGGAATGGCCGGTAGCACTGGCTGGACGTTTTGAGGCCAACTTTCTGGAGATTCCCAAGGAAGCGCTGATTCAGACCATGCAGGAAAACCAGCGCTACTTTGCTCTGCTGGATGATCAGGGTGCGCTCATGCCTGCCTTCATTACCATTGCCAACCTGGAGTCCAATGATCCGGAAACTGTTGTGGATGGTAACGAACGGGTTATCCGGCCGCGCTTTGCCGACACCATGTTTTTCTGGTCGCAAGACAAAAAGCAACCGCTTGCGGCGCACCAGCCGCAATTGTCACGACTGATGTTTCAGGAGAAGCTGGGTAGCGTGGCAGACAAAGTTCTGCGTATGGAAAAACTGGGCGGTTGGCTGGCCAGTGAACTCCTGATGGAGGCTGCCGATGTCAAGCTTGCGGTCACCTTGTGCAAGTGCGATCTGAACACAGAGATTGTCAAGGAATTACCTAAAATGCAGGGTATCTGTGGACGCTATTACGCTACGCGTGATGGTCATCCCGCGTCCGTATGCGAAGCGATGGAGCAGCACTACTTCCCCAATAAGGCAGGTGGACCGTTGCCTGAAGGCGTGGTATCGCAGCTCGTGTCTCTGGCCGACAAGACCGATACGCTGGCCGGTATTTTCGGACTGGGCATGAAGCCAACCGGCGCCAAGGACCCCTTCGGTCTGAGACGTGCCTCGTTGGGTATCGTACGTATTCTGGTGGAACAGAAACTCGATCTGGACCTGAATGAAATACTGCAACAAGCGTTGGATAACTATGGGGAGCGACTGCAAGCACCTGATCGCGAGGCCATGCTGGCTTACGTTATCGAACGCATGCGCGGCTATCTGGTGGATAAGGGGTATGCGGCTGATGCCATTGATGCCGTGCTTGCAAAAGGTCTGACGCGTCCACTGGATATCGTGGCTCGCCTGGAAGCCATGCAGCAGTTTCGCTCAAGTGATGCCGCGGCCTCGTTGGCAGCCGCCAGCAAGCGTATTGGCAACATACTCAAGAAAGTGGAAACAGCGGTGCCGGATGAGGTTAACAAGGCCTTGCTGCATGAGCCGGCTGAAGCTGCCTTGTATGCAGAAGTTGACCGAGTCAAGCCTGTCATTACCCAGCATATGCAAGGTCGTGATTATCAAGCTTCGATGCGCGAAACTGCCAGTCTGCGCGAAACGGTTGATGCTTTTTTCGATGGCGTCATGGTGATGGATGAAAACGTCGAGCTTCGTGATAATCGTCTGGCTCTGCTCAGGCAGGTCAACGAGTTGTGCTGCAGTACAGCTGAGTTGAGTCTGCTGCAGCCTGCTGAGGTAGAAACCGCAACAGCTTCATCAGGCCAGTCGTGATGAAGCTCATCGTGCTGGATCGCGACGGGGTTATCAATGAGTACCTGGAAAAGCCCGTCGCGCATCCAGACGAGTGGGTGCCCTTGCCCGGCAGTCTGGAAGCGATTGCCCGCCTTCATCAGGGAGGCTGGCATGTTGCCGTGGCCACCAATCAAAGCGGTATCAGTCGTGGTCTGCTGACGCTGGAGACCTTGCACGCCATTCATCAACGCATGCATGAGAAGGTTAACAAGGCGGGGGGCAAGATCGATGTCATCGCCTTTTGTCCGCATAATGATTCAGAACAGTGTGATTGTCGCAAGCCTGCCCCCGGCATGCTGTACACCATCAGTGAGCGCCTGGATATCGATCTGAGCACCGTGGTCGTTGTCGGGGATTCATTGCGTGATATGCAGGCAGCCATGGCAACGGCGGCCACCCCGATCATGGTGCGAACCGGCAAGGGGCAGAAAACACTGGATAACAATAAAGGTCTGGAGCACATTCCAGCCTACGATGATCTGGCTAGCTACGTGGATGCCTTGTTGGCGCCTAAAGAGGAGGAATAGCGTGTATCGATTCTGGTTGATGGTGCGAAGTGTTGTGTTCTGGATCTGGCAGATTGTTGTGACGCTGGTGCTCGGAGGTCCGGTACTGATTTTTGGTCTGTTCTCTTTTCGCATGGGCAATGCCCTGGCGATCCTGTGGAACAGAAGCAATGTATGGGGACTGCGCGTTATTTGCGGCGTCTCCTGGGAGCTGGATGGTCTGGAGAATATTCCGGATAAACCCTGCGTTGTCATGGCCAAGCATCAATCCACTTGGGAAGCCTATTTTCTGCCTACCTTGTTCTACCCGGGCGTGTACGTTGCCAAACGCTCTCTGTTGTGGATTCCCATCTTTGGCTGGGCCCTGTATGTTCTGAAATTCATCATGATTGATCGTGCCAGTGGGCGTTCGGCGATTCATCAGATGTGTACTCAGGCAAAGGATCGTCTGGCTCGACGCCGCTGGATCATTGTCTTCCCGGAAGGTACTCGTCGCCCCGTGGGTGCAGAGCCCGAATACCGGGTCGGTGGTGCCATGATTGCGAGAAACGTGCCTGCCGATGTGTTGCCGGTGGCTCTCAATGCCGGTGAGTTCTGGCCGCGCATGGGCTTCATCAAGTGGCCCGGCACCATTACCGTCAGCATCGGCCCGGTAATCTCCAGTGAGGGCAAGAAAGCTTCACAGATTCTGGCTGAGACTGAAAAGTGGATCGAAGGCCGGATGGCAGAAATTACGGTTGTGGATCGTTTCCCTTACTAGAGCAAGCCTCCAGGGGCCTGTTGAACCGTGACCGGCAGTGGGCCAGACTATTTCTGGCCTGGTTTCTGGCGATTACCCGCCGTCAGAGGCAGTCGGAACAGGGCAATGGCGTTGTCAGTCGTTGCTGCAGCCAGGGTCTCCGGATCCTCCTGCCGCAGCGCACTGATGGCCTGCCAGATATCCACCAGAAAAGCTGGCTGATTGAGCAGCCCCTGGTGTCTGGCATCGGTCTGGTCCGGGGCGTCTGTTTCCAATAAAAGACAATCCAGTGGTAGTTGAGCCACCAGTTTGCGCAGGCGACTTGCCCGATCATAGGTGACAGCGCCACCGAAGCTCAGCTTGTAACCCAGATCGATCAGTTTGCCAGCCTGTTGTGCCGAGCCGTTATAGCTGTGGATCATGCCGCAGAAATGGCCTGAGGCACGAATCATATTGATGACCTGCTCAACCGCTTTTCTTGCATGGATCACGACAGGTAGATCAAACTCGCGTGCCAGGCTCAGTTGTGCTTCGAACAATTGCTGCTGTTGCACCTTGTCTGCATCGACAATCTGATAGTCGAGGCCACATTCTCCGACCGCCACCGGATGTTCCCGCTCAAGCCAGCGCTTCAACTCGTCGATGTGTAGTGGCTTGTGTTCTTCTGGAAAGCAGGGGTGCAGGCCATAGCAGGGGTAAAGATCGCTATGTGCGTCACATAACGCCTTGACCCGCGGCCACAGCGGTTGCGAGATCCCCGGTACTATCTGCGCGATGATATTGGCAGCGCGTGCAGACTGCATGATAGTGGCCTGATCGGGTTGCAGGCGATCGTCGTCAGTGTGCACATGACTGTCTATGAGCGAGGGGGCCAGTTGACGTTGCATGACGATTCGGGATCAATTTCTGAGGCGAGAAACGTGCAACAATCTAACACGTAGATTTTTACATTGCGCCCATTGTTCAGGGGGTGTACTCAAGATTCAGGAGGCTGGCCATGCGCTGGAGACAAGGTAGACGTAGTACCAACGTAGAAGATCGTCGTGGATCGGGGTCAGGCAAACGTCGCATGCCCGGTGGTGGCGGTATGAAGATCGGTGGTGGTGCCGGCATCATTGTGCTGCTGATCGGCATGTATTTCGGTGTTGATCTGTCTGGACTGGTCGGCACGGGTGGCTCGACGACCGGCTTGTCTCAGACGGCACCACAATCAAGCGGACAGTCTCCTGCCAACGATGAGGCCACGGAATTCGTCAAGACCATGCTGGCCTATAACGAGGATGTCTGGACCCCGCTTTTCAAGCAGTTCGGTAAGACTTATCAGCCGCCCAAACTGGTAATTTTCGACGGCGGCGTCAATTCTGCCTGTGGTTACACATCCTCTGCTGCCGGGCCTTTCTATTGTCCTGGTGACTACCAGGTGTACATCGATCTGAATTTCTTTCGTGAATTGCAGAAAATGGGTGCCGGTGGCGACTTTGCTCAGGCCTATGTTCTCGCTCACGAAGTCGGTCATCACGTGCAGAACCTGTTGGGTGTTTCCATGGCGGTACAAAAGCGTCAGCGTAGCGTGAGCAAGATCGAATCCAACAAGCTGTCCGTACTGACTGAGCTGCAGGCAGACTGCTATGCTGGCGTCTGGGCACATCACGCACACAAGAACAATAGTCAGTTACTGGAGCCGGGTGACCTGGAAGAGGGCATGAATGCGGCAGCAAAGATTGGCGATGATGCCCTGATGAGTGCTGCTGGTGCCAAAGTGCGGCCCGATGCCTTCACGCATGGTTCTTCCAAGCAAAGGCAGGAATGGCTGTATGTCGGTTTGAATACCGGCGATCCCAATCAATGCAACACACTTAGCTGAAGGTTTTTCGTTATGCGTATGGATCGTCAGCAGTTTCTGGACTGGCAACAAAAAAGAGTGACCTTGCTTGGCATGTCAGGTGTGGGCAAGACACGCCTGGCCAATATGCTGCGCAGTGATGACTGGTTTCATTATTCGGTGGACTACCGTATCGGTACGCGCTATCTGGATGAGCCGATTCTGGACAACATCAAGAAGCAGGCGATGCAGGTGCCGTTTCTGCGGGACTTGCTGCGATCTGACTCCATCTACATCAGCAATAACATCACGGTAGACAATCTCAAGCCTCTGTCCACCTTTCTGGGCATGCTGGGCAATCCCGACCTGGGTGGCCTGGCTCTGTCGGATTTCAAGCGACGTCAGGCCTTGCATCTCAAAGCCGAAATTGCGGCCATGGAAGATGTACAGTCTTTTGCCGAGAAGGCGAAGGTCATCTATGGCTATGATCATTTTCTCAATGATGCGAGCGGCAGTTTTTGCGAAATCGATGACAAGCAGGTAATCCAGTCTGTTGCCGACAATACGCTCATGATCTACATCCAGACGAGCCCGGAGGATGAGACCTTTCTGATCGAGCGAGCCGCCAGAAATCCGAAGCCTCTGTATTATCGTGAGGAGTTTCTGGATGAGCAGTTGTCCGAGTTCTATACGGAACACGGTTTGGAGTACGCCACCCAGATAGATCCCTCCGATTTTGTTCGCTGGGTGTTTCCACGGTTGTTCCAGACACGTGTGCCACGTTATGAGGCCATTGCAAAGGAGCACGGTTACGTGATCTCTGCACGCGATGCCTTTGAAGTGCAGAATGCTGAAGAATTCCTGTCGCTTATTGGCGACGCACTGACGGTTTAAAGCCATGCCACTCGTCGCCCATAACGATCTGCCCAGCTTCGAACGATTACGTGAAGAAGGCTATCGCATACTGTCTCCGGAAAGAGCGCGAGAACAGAACATCCGTGCGTTGCACATCGGTCTACTGAACATGATGCCCGATGCCGCACTGGAGGCAACCGAGCGGCAGTTCTTCCGGCTTGTCGGTTCCAGTAACCCGATTTCACAGTTCTGTATACATCCATTCACCCTGGACGAGATTCCACGGGGTGAGGCTGCCAAACAACATATCAGCCGTTATTACGAGCCCTTTGCGAAAATACAGGAACTCGGGCTGGATGCTTTGATCATCAGTGGGGCCAATGTCACCAATGCCGATCTGAGCGAGGAGATATTCTGGAATCCGTTGCTCAAGGTGATCGACTGGGCCGATGCGAACGTCACCTCTACCTTGTGTTCTTGTCTGGCTTCACATGCTGTACTGCTGGCACGCTACAACATTCGCAGACGCAGCCTGCCCAAGAAGTGCTGGGGAGTTTTCGAGCACGATGTTGTCAGAAAGGATCACCCATTGGTACAGGACATCAATACTCGTCTGTTTGTGCCGCATTCTCGCTTTAACGAAATCACGGAGCAGCAACTTACAGAGGCTGGTCTGCATGTACTGATCAGTGGTGAGGAGCCGGGTGTGCAACTGGCTGTCAGCCCGGATGGCTTTCGCAGTCTCTTCATGCAGGGGCATCCAGAGTACGACAGTGTCAGCCTGCTCAAGGAATACAAGCGTGACGTTGGAGGCTTTGTCAGCGGGCAGTTGCCAGCCTATCCTCCCATTCCCCGTCATTATTTCGATCGGTACAACAAGGCCCTGTTCGATGAGTACAAAGAGCGTGTCCATCAGATGATATTGGCCAGGGCGGAGTCTGGAATCACGTCTGAATCCGCTCCCCAACATGCTACTCCGCGGTTTCCTGAAAATCTGGCGCTCGATCGTCTGACCAATACCTGGCACGATAGCGGCGAGGCACTCGTCGGCAACTGGATAGGACTGGTGTATCAGGTGACAAACCGGCTACGTGAATTACCGTTCATGGACGGTGTTGATCCCGATGATCCGCTCGGTTGGCTGGCCGGTGATGTGTCGCGCCTCACGTAATGGAGGGCTAGTCTGTACTAATTCGTGTGCATAGCCGACAAATGACAGGAGAATCCTGAACCAGTTGTCTGCCATGTTAGTGGGTCGTATTGGAAGTACCTGTCGGCGTAGATTGATTACGCGCTCCACACTTATGGCAATCCTGTCGTTGGGCATGGCGTCGGTCGCCGGTTCTGTTGGAGCCGTTGAAGCGCCGGCCCTGGGGTTTTCCTCATCGCTTGCTGCGGCGTTGCCAGCGGCGGTGCTGCCACCTGAACAACTGCCGAAAAGTGGTTTCGCCTTTGCCCCCGTGCCAGACTGGGTTCGACCAGTCTTAGCGTTTGATCCGGAGCTGCCGGCTGACACTGAGGTGGTGCAGGGATATCAGGGGCGGCTGAGGGATTTTCAGTACAACGGCATCAAAGTGGGGCAGAGCAGTTATTTTACGGCGTTGGAATACCGTCTGACCAATCGCTACGGTGTGGAGAATCACTCGAGTATCGAAATATCGTTTGATCCCAGCTATGAGCGTCTGTTTGTGCATGAGCTCTGGATAAAGCGGGGTGATGAACGGGTAGACAAGTTGTCTACAGCACGTTTTGATCTGTTGCGTACGGAGGCGGATCGTGCCGAGCTTATCTACGATGGAACCCGGACGCTTGCCATTGTGCTGGATGATGTTCGCAGTGGCGACACCGTACGCTACTCCTATTCGGTTGCTGGCGAGAATCCAATCTATGAAGGTCATCGCGAATTTCGTGTAAACACTGAGGTGTCGACACCGTTGGCTCGGCAGTCTGTACGAATACTGACAAGCTCTGACCGGCCGTTCAATCGACGTGTACGTGGTGATGATTGGCCCGTGCAGATTACGGAAGAGGCTGGCATTCAGGAACTGTTGCTGGAACAACGTGATGTGCCTGAATTCAGCATTGAGGATGACGTTCCTAACTGGCACTACAATCGTGGCACCATGGTCTTCAGTGATATGCAGGACTGGCGATCGGTGGTGGAATGGGCTGCACCCATGTACAAGCTGGAGGAGCAGGCTAGTGCGCAGATTGCAACCATTGCCAGCGTTATTCGTGCCTCCAGTGATGATCGAGATGAGCAGATTGGGGCCGCCTTGCGTTGGGTGCAAGACGAGATTCGTTATTTTGGTGTCGAGCTGGGAAAGAACTCGCACTGGCCTTCACGGCCAGCTGAGACGCTGGAGCGGCGCTTTGGTGATTGCAAGGATAAGGCACTGCTGCTGATCACCCTGCTCAAGGAATTGGGGGTTGAGGCTCAGGCAGCCTTGGTGAATACCGATCGCGGGCTGGAGTCAGCCAGTTACCCTTATCGTCTGCATGCGTTCAATCATGTCATTGTGCATTTGCTAGTCGACGGGCAAGTACATTTCATTGACCCGACGCTGAGTTATCAGGCTGGAGCACTGGGGCAGTTGCGTGAGCCCGACTATGGGCGGGCACTGGTTCTGGCTGCAGGCACAACGGGTCTGGTCGAGATGTCGACTTCGCAAGTGCGGTACCGCATGTCGATCAACAAGAAAGTCGAGTTGCTGGAATCATCGCCCGACAATGCCGTAGCGAAGCTGTCTGATACTGGCAGTGAAAATGGGGCAGGGAAGGTGCCTGCCAATATGTCAGCGTCTCTGCAAGTGACCACCATGAAGCAAGGTGGCTGGGCTGAGAATGTACGGCATTCTCTGGAGTCTGATGGGGTTCGACAATTGGCCAGAGCCTACGAGTCCTATTACGCGGACTATTTTGATCGCATCAGCGCCACTGATCAACCTGAATTCATCGAAGCTGAAGGCGATGGTGTGGTTATCGAAGAGTCATACCGAATCCCAGACTTCTGGGTCAGTGATGGTGAGGTGGAGCGCTACCGGTGGATCCATGCAGATGAAATCATGAGTTATCTGGATTTGCCGGCTCGAACCAGTGGACGGCAACAGCCCTACGGAATCGTACATCCCATCATTATTGAAGAATCGTGGGATGTGACTCTGCCTTATGGCATGCGCCTGGAGGATCTGAACGATTCGGTGGAAACGCCCTGGATGCGGTTTTCCAAGCAAGCAACAGTCAACGAACAAGGCACTCATGTCAATGTCAAATTCAGGTATCAAACCCTGAGCAATGAGGTGGCAGCCGTTGATCTGGTCGATTACGCCGCCGCTGTCACTCGTATCGATGATCTGGCTTCGTTCTATATCGAAGATGAACCACCTGCCGTGGCTGCCGCTATCAAGGTTGCTGGATACGAGGTAAGCAAGGCCGGCATGTTTTACTGGTGGATGCTGGCGCCAGGACTTGCGATACTGTTACTGAGAATTTTCAGAGCACGAGCCATTGCCTAGTCAACCAGTCATGTCAAGATTCAGAAAAGCTCTGGCCTGGTTTGCGGCAAATGCCATTCTGATCTTTGCCCGATTGGTGACCGCTGTTCATGCCAAATGGCTGGGTAGTGAGCCACGCGATATTCAACGGGTTTATTTTGCCAATCACTGTAGCCACGGCGATTTCGTGTTGCTCTGGACGGTTCTGCCACCCGCCTTGCGACGCAGAACCCGGCCGGTGGCTGGTGCGGACTACTGGCTACGATCCTCATTACGCCGGTTTATCGGTTGTGATGTCTTTCACTCGGTACTCATTGAAAGAAATGTTGCTAATCGGGATAGTAATCCGGTCGCGCAGATGGTTGAGGCTCTGGACAATGGTGATTCACTGATTGTCTTTCCCGAGGGCACTCGCAATACCGGAGAGAGTCGTTTGCTGCCGTTCAAGAGTGGTCTGTTTCACCTGGCGAGTGCACGTGCTGATGTGCAACTGGTTCCTGTGTGGATCAATAATCTGAATCGAGTCCTGCCCAAGGGCGAGATCATTCCTGTTCCCTTGATCTGCAGTGTCTCTTTCGGGCCACCATTGGAGCTTGTTGGCGGTGAAAGTAAAAACGAATTTCTGGCGCGTGCCGAAGGCTCGCTGCTGGCCCTTGCCGCGGCAGAGTCTGGTGTCAATGGAGGTCAGTCATGAGCGATTCCACCTCTGATCTTCTCAAGTTGCTCGTCGGCGTTGCCGCGGTTCTGATTATCGCTACGCTGATCGGGCAATGGCTTGCCATGCGCCAACGCGCTACGCAAAATACGGGGCGTGCTGCTGATGAGGAGTCAGCCATTGCCAAAGTTTCGGTCATCGATAATCTGAATGCGCGCATCAATGCCTGGTGGGCCATGGTTGTCTTGATGGGATTGGCGTTTTTAGGTGGCAAGGCCGGTGTTATCGTACTGTTCGGATTCTGTTCCTTCGCCGCATTGCGCGAATTCATCACATTGACGCAAACCCGGCGTGATGATCACTGGGCCTTGGCGGCGGCTTTCTTTGTCGTATTGCCGGTGCAATATGGACTCATCTGGTATGAATGGTATGGGCTCTATTCGATCTTCATTCCAGTCTATGCCTTCCTGTTGCTACCCATGTTGGCAGCCTTGCGAGGTAGTACCGAACAGTATCTGGTGAGAGTGGCGGAGACGCAGTGGGCACTCATGATTTGTGTGTTCTGTGCTTCCCATGTACCGGCTTTGCTGACACTGGATATACCCGGATTTGAAGGGCGTGGCGTGCTGCTTATTGCCTATCTGGTGGTGGTGGTGCAGATCAGCGATGTCTTGCAATATGTCTGGGGCAAGCTGATGGGTAAAACCCGGATAGCGCCGGCGTTGTCTCCTTCTAAAACGGTTGAAGGCGCCGTGGGTGGCATTCTGAGTGCCACACTTATTGGTGCGCTGCTGTGGTGGATTACACCATTCACACCCTTGCAATCTGCCGCCATGGCTTTTGTCAGCACTCTCATGGGATTCATGGGCGGGCTGGTCTTGTCGGCGATCAAACGTGATCGTGGTGTCAAGGATTGGGGCCACCTGATTGCGGGTCATGGTGGATTTATTGATCGTATGGATTCAGTTTTGTTTGCCGCCCCGGTTTTCTTTCACCTTGTACGTTATGGATGGGATGTCTCTTGAATGAGTTATCGCCTGGAGACAATTCTGTGCAGAATCCGCCCGATGAAAACCCATTGAATGACCGCCGTCCTCTGACGAGTCGCTCTACGGTCTGGGCTGTAAAACTTTCTGCCGCGTTGGCGAAAAGATCAATTACACCGAATCAGATTTCCATGTTGAGTATGGTGTTTGCAGCTGTCGCACTGGGAGCTCTGGTGCTGTCGGTGTCCGTGAATGCACGCGTGCTGGCAGGGCTATGGCTGATCGTGGCAGCCATTGGCTGTCAGTTGCGCCTGCTATGCAACCTGATGGACGGCATGGTGGCTATTGAGGCGGGGAAGAAAACATTGGATGGTGCATTCTGGAATGAGTTTCCGGATCGTGTGGCCGATGTTCTGATTCTGGTGGGCCTGGGTCTGGCGGCAGGCTCAGTCTCGTTAGGCTGGGCGGCGGCGGCATTAGCAGTATTTACCGCCTACGTCCGCGAGCTGGGCAAGGGTATCGATGGTGTTGTCGATTTTCAGGGGCCTATGGCAAAACCGCATCGCATGGCTCTGGTCACCGGAGCTCTGCTGATCGCTGCAGTCTGCAGTTTTGTGTCAGAGTCATTGGCACACTCTGTAGCAACTATTCTGCAAGTGGCTCTCTGGATTCTGTGTGCCGGTACGATACTGACGCTGTATCGACGCAGTAATACGTTGCTCAAGCGCTTGCAGTAGAGCGGGGTGGTCAAACCGCCCTGAGACAGAACGGCAACTACTTTTTCCTGAATGTGCCCAACTCGCAGAGTTGGTAACCCAGGGGATAGCTTGGTCGCCGACGCTGAGTGATCAGTCGTGGACGACGACGTGCAGGCAGTATGCGAAGCAGTCGTGCTCTGAGCCGCAGAGCTGTCAGCAGTAGTCTTTCAAGCCAGGGAGGTGGTTCCGCAAATCCCATGGCAGATCGAAGTGGTGCGTCGCACAGGGCGTGGACCGCCGGGCGGCCCAGAGGCACAAGCTTTTTCGGCAAATACATCGAGAGCAGAAGGTCGCGTGTCAGCGATCCGATTTCTGCATTGGTTTGGGCGTAGCAAAAATTGTCAGCTTCGTAGTCTCGATTGAACGTATCAAATGCCGTAAAGTCTTCAGGGATATCCCTGATTTTCATTTTTTCACCCAAAGCCCGGTAGTAATGGATGCAGGCGGTTATTTCTGTTTGAGTCATGGTGCGCTTTCCGAAACGTTCCAGCCAGCGAACAGGCTCCACTACAAACGTCGACAAGACATACAACATGTCGTTATTCGAGATTCGGAAGCGACCGTGCATGTCGTTGATTCGTGCGATAGCCGCCGCACCGCGCTCACTGTCCTGGCCGTTCTCACTGACCTCTGAAAGCAATAGTTCTGTGTCGTCGTATCGTTTGCGGGTGTGCTTGCGAAACTCGCCTGTCCAGGATAGAAGCCCCGAAATTGAAGGGGCTGCGTAGGTACGAAAAAGCGCAAATTCCAGCGCTTTTTCGATATCCCAGGAAAACTCATAGGCACTGAGAAGGAAGTAGATTCGCTCGTAGTCGAGCGTCGGATCCAGAGTCTCGATTTCATCGGACCATCGCGACATGATCAAAACCTCCGGACGTCGATGTTGTAGCGTGATGCAAGCTGCGACACTATCGTGACTGGCCGCAGCTCATGAAACTGTCAAGACAGATCCCTGCTATGTGCACACTCTCCGCGTATATAAGTCTTGCTGATGGCGCGGTCATCTCCCAGCATGAACAGTGCAAACAGTTTTTCTTCCAGTGACTGAGCTGCATTGATGCGTCGTTTCATCAACGGTGTACTGTCCCAGTCGAGCACGACAAAATCGGCTTCCTTGTTGATTGCAAAGTTGCCGACATGGTCATCAATATACAGAGCTTTGGCACTGCCCAGAGTGGCCAGGTACAAAGCACGATACGGGGACAGTGACTGGCCCGCCATCTGCGACACCTTGTAGGCTTCACTGAGTGTTTGCAACATGCTGAAGCTGGTGCCAGCACCGACATCGGTACCCAGACCCACTCGTGCTCCTACTGACTGGGCCGCTGACAGGTCAAACAAGCCACTGCCCAGAAACAGGTTTGATGTTGGGCAGAAAGCCATCGCGGCACCGCTGGCAGCAAGCCGTTTGCGGTCTTGAGAATCCAGGTGAATACAGTGTGCCAATACAGAACGATCTCGTAACAGACCATAGCGGTCATAGACATCGAGATAGCTACGGCATTGGGGAAACAGTTCGGCAACCCACTCGACTTCCTTGGTGTTCTCGGCAACATGGGTGTGGATGAAGGTGTCTGGATGCTCGGCCGCCAGCTGTCCTGCTCGCTGTAGCTGAAGCTCTGAAGAGGTGGGGGCAAAACGTGGTGTGATCGCATATTGCAAACGATCCTGGCCGTGCCAGCGCTCAATCAAAGCCTTGCTGTCTGTATAGGCCGACTCAGGGGTGTCGCGCAGGTTCTCCGGACAGTTTCTGTCCATCAACACTTTGCCGGCGATAAGGCGCATGTCGTGTCCGCGGGCAGCGTTGAAGATGGCGTCAACGGACTGGGTGTGAACGGTGCCCAGAACCAGGGCACTGGTGGTGCCGTTTCGCAGCAGTTCGTTGACGAAGAATTCAGCGGTATCCGCCGCATAGTGTTCGTCTGCAAATTTGGCTTCGGTGGGGAAGGTGTAAGTGTTCAGCCATTCGAGCAGTTGCGAGCCATAGGAGGCAATCATGTCCGTCTGTGGGTAATGAACGTGCGTATCGATGAAACCGGGCACGATCAGTTTGCCGCGATAGTCGTGTATCGGAACCTCACTGGGCAGTGTGGGTAGCAGGTCCTCGGCACTGCCGATCTTTTCAATGCGACCATTGGCGACCAGCATGATGCCGTCCTCCAGATAATCGACAGCACCGGCATCGTTTTCGCCAGGATCACTGACGCAGTGCAGCAGGGAGGCTCGGAAGGCCTGAACGGGGGTCAATGAATTAGTCATGGAATTAAGCCGATGCAAATGCGGGACGTTTGGCAAACTCAGGTTTGGCCAGAATCCTCGAACAATGTGTAGATTGAGCCGATGTTGTGCTGTCTGATGCTCGCAGGAGCAACAGTTCAGCTGACACGGCAATAGCGATTTCGCCAGGGTGTTTGCCGGACAAGCCTGGCATGCCGATAGGGCAGGTCAGGCGCTCGATGCCAGCTGCCGACATTCCACGTGTTTCAAAGCGGCGGATGAAATTGCGCCGCTTGCTGGCCGATCCGATCAGTCCGCAATAGGCCAGATCGTCTCGTTGCAAGGCACGTTCACAGATCGCCTCATCCAGAGCATGATTGTGCGTCATGATGAGCACATAGCTGCCCGCCGGGATATCGTTCACGTCCATATCTGGCTGATCGCTGACCAGAGGATGAACATTGGCTGGCAAGGTGCCTGGAAACTGATCGTCGCGACTGTCTATCCAGTGGATTTTGCAGGGCAGGCCGCTGAGTACATTGACGATGGCCTGGCCGACATGTCCGGCACCAAACAGATGGATGGTAAAGGCGTCGGGTACCAGGGTCTCTACCAGTAGCGGCATGGGGTGAAAAGCCGGGCTGATATCGGTGTCTGTCTCTGAGTTTTCAGCGTTGGTGCTTATTTGCAATTGACTGACATCGACCCTATCGACCAGGTTGTCGTGACTGGAGACAAGCTGTTGTCTGGCGTACTCGATGGCCGATTGCTGGACGCCGACAAGTTCACCGCTTGTTTCCTGTTCACTGACTACCAGGCGCCGGATGGATGAGATATGACCGGGGTTCTGCGTATCCGGCAGTAACTGTGTCAGCATGACCACCGCTTGCTTTTGCCGTTGCTGGGTCAATACAAAGCTGAGCCACGGTTGCTGGTCTGCCTGCAGACGTTCGAACAACAGATGGACGAGGCCACCGCAACACTGACCCAGGGATGCGCCTAAGGGAAATCGTTCCGTGAATGTTTCTGCCCGGTCGGTATTGGCCAGTTGCTTACGGGCAATGTCGATAGCGCGAAATTCCAGATGTCCACCGCCAATCGTGCCATGACAGTGGTGTTCACTGACGACCATTCGGGTGCCTGCTTCCCGGGGGATCGATCCCCGGGTTGCAACGACCGTTATCAGAACGCAGGCAGTGTCATTATCTGCCAGCGCTGAGACCTGTGTGAGCCAGTCACTCATGACTACGCAGACCCGGTCGGTGACATGCCGTTTTCCCGGGCTTGCACCTGCGTGGCTTCGATGGCGTCAAGTATGGCCTCCGGGGTGGCGGGAGCATTCAGGGGCGGGTTCACGCGGTAGTCAGCCAGGCTTGCAATAGCGTCACGGATAGCGAAGAAAACGGAGAAAGGCAAGAGCAAGGGCGGTTCGCCCACAGCCTTGGAACGCAGGACCGTTTTCTCGACGTTCTTATTATCAAACAGGCGGGTCGTAAAGTGATCTGGACAGTCGTTACTTGCCGGTATCTTGTAGGTTGATGGTGCATGCGTTGTCAGCTTGCCCTTGTCATTCCAGCGCAACTCTTCACTGGTCAGCCAACCCATGCCTTGAATGAAGGCACCTTCTATCTGACCGATGTCGATAGCAGGATTGATGGGATTGCCGACATCGTGCAGCAGGTCGGCACGCAGTAGTTTCCACTCACCGGTCAGGGTATCAACCAGCACCTCGGATACCGATGCCCCGTAGGCGAAATAGTAGAAAGGTCTGCCGGTCATGGTGTCCTTGTCCCAATGCAGGTCGGGTGTGGCATAAAAGCCATCAGACCATAGCTGTACTCGGTTCAGATAGGCTTCGAGCACCAATTGGGTAAAGGGGATCTCGGTGTCGTTTATCCTGACGCAGTCGTTGGCGAAAACCACCTCATCGCTTTGGCCACCATGAACACTGACGATAAAGTCTGCCAGCCGTGTGCGAATCTTGCGGGCAGCATCTTCAGCAGCCTTGCCATTCAGATCGGTGCCGGTGGAGGCCGCCGTTGCAGAGGTGTTCGCCACTTTACTGGTATCCACCGCCGTTGAACGTACATTCGATATGCTGATCCCCAGCTCACCGGCTACCACCTGTGCCACCTTGGTGTTCAGTCCCTGGCCCATCTCTGTACCACCGTGATTGACCAGTACCGAGCCATCGGTGTACACATGAACAAGGGCACCAGCCTGGTTGAAATGAACTACATTGAAGGAGATGCCAAACTTGAGTGGTGTCAGCGCGAGGCCTTTCTTGAGTACCGGGCTTGTTGTATTGAATGCCTGACAAGCCTTGCGCCGTGAGGCGTACTCACTACTGGTTTCCAGCTCGTCGACCAGTTCGTGGATGACATTGTCGACAACTACCTGACCATACGGTGTCGTATTACGATCCTGTGTGCCGTAGAAGTTGGCCTTGCGAACATCCAGTGGCTCCTTGCCCAGATCGCGTGCAATGTTATCGATGATGTATTCGATGGCAATGGCGCCCTGGGGGCCGCCAAAGCCACGAAAGGCGGTGTTGGATTGTGTGTTGGTCTTGCCACAGAATGCCTGAATATCCACTTCATCCAGATAATAGGCATTGTCGAAATGACAGACGGCGCGTGTGGCTACCGGTTGTGACAGGTCGGCGGAGAATCCGGCCTGCGAAATCAGTTCTATGCTGGCAGCCAGAATACGACCGTTGTCGTCATATCCCACGGCATAGTCATAATGAAAGCCGTGGCGTTTGCCGCTGATCATCATGTCATCATCACGATCAAGGCGCAGTTTGACCGGACGCTTCAATTTGCTTGCACCCAGGGCCGCAACGCAGCAGAACAATGCTGACTGAGATTCCTTGCCGCCAAACCCACCGCCCATTCGACGCATTTCCACCACGACCTGATGTGAACGCAGCTTGAGCAGTTTGCATAGCAGTGTCTGCATTTCCGTGGGATGCTGCGTAGAGCAATGCACACGAAAACCGTTGTCCTCGGTTGGCAGGACATACGATATCTGACCTTCCAGATAAAAATGTTCCTGACCACCGACATCCATTTTGCCGCGTAGTGAATGCGGTGCATCGGTGATGGTGGCTTGTGCATTACCACGGGCCAGACGCATTGGGGGGACCACGTAGGATTGCTGCCGGTGCGCCTCTTCAGCTGTCAGGATCGCCGGCAACTCCTCATAGTCGATTGTTGCCTTGCGTGCCGCACGGCGTGCCTGTTCATAGGTTTCTGCGAAGACGGCGAAAACAGGTTGGCCAATGAATTGGACCAGCCCATCAGCCAGTACCGGGTCATCGTGAATGATCGGGCCGCAATCGTTCTCTCCCGGAATATCGGCGGCAGTAAGGACTGCAATGACGCCGGCAGAATCGCGGACAGCTTGCAGATCCATGGACAGGATTCTGGCGTGTGCTCTCTCGCTGGTACCCAGCGCGGCGTGCACGGTTCCGGCAACTTCGGGAATATCGTCAATATAGGTCGCCTCTCCCGATACATGCAGATGGGCGGATTCGTGTGGCGTTGACAGGCCAGCGGCTGACGGGGATTGCGGGCTCATACAGCCTCCTGGGTGCGGGCAAAAACACTGGTCTGATTCTCTGTCAATGGCGCATCGATCCGGGTTTCCAGAAAGAAGCGCTGCAGCAGGTTGACAGAGGTGCGTGAACGATAGGATGCACTGGCGCGCATATCGCTCATGGGGGCAAAATCTGTCAGTAAGGCAGATTGGGCATTTGCCAGTGTTGTCGTGTTCCAGTCATGGCCTGTCAGCGCCGCTTCACAGGCTGTGGCGCGACACGCCGTGGCGGCCATGCCACCAAAGGCGAGCCGTGCCGAAGTAATCTTCGTACCTTCGAGTGTGATGGCGAATGCTGCGCAGACTGCTGAGATATCGGAGTCAAAACGTTTGGAGAGTTTGTAGGTTCTGAACTGTTGATTTGTGGCGGGCAACGGGATGCTGATGGCCTCGATCAGTTCATCGTCTTGCATCGATTTCTTCATATACCCCACATACAGCTCTTCCAGCGGCAGACTGCGCTGTGCGTTCTGACTGACCAGATGCACTTGCGCGCCCAGTGCGATCAGCCAGGGCATGGAGTCACCGATAGGCGAGCCGTTGGCCACATTGCCGCCCAAGGTGCCTGAATTGCGCACCGGCACCGAAGCAAAACGCTTCCACATCTCATGCATCTGTGGGTAATGTCGCGTCACTTCTGCGTAAGCATCAGTCAGGGAGACGCCGGCGCCAATACGAATATCATTCGAACCTGTCTCAAGCTTGTTGAGTTCAGTGACATCGCCAAGATAGATGATATCGCCCAGCGGACGGAACAGCTTGTTGACCCACAGCCCGACATCCGTGCCGCCAGCCAGCAGGGTCGCGGCAGGTTTACTGGCGCGCAGGGTACAGGCTTGTTGAAGTGTGCGAGGGGCATCGTAGCTGTGTTCATCGTGCATCAGGTGAACAGCGTCCGCACTGACATTCTCACGCAAGGTCTCGGTCACACTCTGTCGTGGAAAGTTGACGCGAGGCATCTGGAACATCTTGCTGCCAGCATCGAGGATGGGCTTGTAGCCAGTACAGCGACAAAGATTGCCGGACAGGTGGTCAGCCAGTTCCTGTCGGCCCGGAGCTGTCTCCTGATTCTCGTACTCGTTGTACTTGTCCCACAGTGACATGACAAAACCTGGTGTGCAAAAGCCGCACTGTGAGCCATGACAGTCGACCATGGCCTGCTGGGCCGGGTGTAGATCTCCATTATTCTGTCGAAGATACTCGACGGTAAACAAAGCCTTGCCATGCAGCGTTGGCAGAAACAGAATGCAGGCGTTGACGGTGCGTGTCTGCAGCTGGTTGTCGACAAGTTCGCCGATGACGACGGTACAGGCACCGCAGTCACCTTCTGCGCAGCCTTCCTTGGTGCCAACATTGCCGCTGTCTTCGCGCAGGAAGCTCAGTACAGATCGAGTCGGGTTCGGGTTCTCGACGACTACGGGTTCGCCATTGAGCAGAAACGAAATAGAGTGTTTGTTCATTGCCATATCAGCCTCGGAAACGATAGCGATATTCATGATGATGCCCGGCATCGAGCCGTTCCAACATGAACATTCTGGCGTCGTGCTGTTGCACGGAGCACCGTAGAGTTGTTATTCATCACGCCCATTCATCAGCATAGCTGCCCAGCCGGTCCAGCAACAGTGTTAGCAGAAACTGGAAGACGTCGGATTTGCGATGACTGGTGGATACGCACAGACACAGCTGCTGGTGCAGTGGTTCTGGATTGCACAGAGGGATCATGACCAGCTCTCCTGTCTGCAGCCGTTTTTCGATACCGACCGGGGTCTGAAAGCCGATGCCCATTTGCTGGTTGATCATGGTATGTAGAAATTCAACTGAATTGGAGGTCGTCAGTACGTTGGGTTCGATGCTCAGTTGCTGCAGCATTTCATCCAGAATTCGTCGCAGTGGCCAGGACTGGTCCGGCAGTATCAGGGGATACTCGGCGCATTCCATGATGGACAACTGTTTGCGTTTTGCAAAAGGATGAGCCTGGCTGACGATGGCACCGACCGGCAGTTGCCGACGCATGAGCATGTCTGTACCGGCATTCGGTTCTGCATCGAAAATGATGGCCACATCGGCTGCGTGTTCATGCAGTAGGCGGTTCAGGTCGTGGCCACCGGCGGCCTTGAACGAGGAGCCGGCTTGTGGGTAGCTGGCATGAAGTTGTACCAGAACCGGTGGTAGAAACTCGGCAATGACCGACTCCTGACCCGCAATGGTCAGCGGTGCACGAGTTTGTCCGGCCAGTGTGGCAATTTCATCGAGGCAGCGATCTGCCTCAGAGAGTGTGCGATTTACATGCTCTGCCAGTATCCGACCGGCCGGTGACAAGGTCATGCCACTGGCTGTACGGTGAAACAGGCTGATCCCCAGCTCTTCCTCGACTTTGAGAATCTGCCTGTTAACCGCTGATGAAGATATATGCAGATGCCTGGCTGCCATGCGCACCGATCCGCAATTGGCTACTTCACGGAAGTATTTGAGAAACGGTGCGTGCATGGGTATCGACAGGTTCTAGGAGCCTTGGGTATCGGTAATGTTCGAAGCATTGCTGGCATCCCCAGACTGCAGTCTATCGTCAAGTTCCGTCAACTCTGATTCTTCTCGTTCCAGAGGGTAGCGTGAGGCCAGCCAGAGAACGGCAGCCAGAATCACATAGCCCCAGGCAATCGGGTTGTCCAGTACTGGCCAATGCAGGGCGGAATCGTGAATGATGCCGAAGGATGTCATGACGGCTGCAATGATTGCCACGATCTGCGCCTGGCGGACCTTGCCGTCAACCAGGAATGCCGTAAATGCTCCCCAAAGCATGCCACTGACGATGGCGCCATTGGCCAGAGCCGACTGGCCGACGACATGTGCTCCCTGCGTCATCATGGCACCCACGAAGGATTCATCCAGCAGGTTGGGAACGTTTTCCAGTCCCATGTCGCGTAGCGCATTGGCAACCGAACCCCATTTCACCACGATGATGCTGGAGACATGTGGAATAAAGGCAATGGCGATGGCGATGTGATGCTTCGGTTCACACGATCGAAACGACTCGGCAATGATGGAAATACCCACGAAGACCAGAATAGGTGCGACGGCTGCAGGTGGGATGAGATTACCGAGAAAAGCGACCAGGCCGAACAACGCGCCAACCATGAAGACAATGCCGACACCCAGCGCATAGCCTGAGCGTGCCTTCATGCGTTTGTAGGCAGGGTGGCCGATGTAGACCGTCGTGGGGAAGGGCGAGCCGAACAGGCCGCCCACCATGGTGCCGATACCATCCGTCAATTGGCAGACTCCTACCGGGTACTTGTCGCCGGCAGCTTCTGCCGATTCGACATTGTTCATGGTTTCGATAAAGTTGTAGATCTGTACCGGAATTAGTATGGCGAATAGTTCCGGGTTGGCCAGCAGGTAGTTAACCCCCACCATCAGATCACCGACATAGGGGACGGGGATGTAGATTCCGACGCCATCAAAGCTGAATGTGGATTCTCCGATGGCCAATGCGACAACCGTGGCGGCGATGAGCGCGGCAAGGCCTGATGGCAAGCCGAATGGCAGTTTGAAACGCCCGACCATGCCCCACAGAACCAAGGCTAAGGAGGTGAAGCCAACCAGTGGACTTTCATAGATGCGTGCCATGGCCACGGTGGCTATAAAGACCAGAGAGATGCCGGACAAAGTGCCGAGCATGCCGGCGCGTGGTGTCACGCGTTGCAGCCAGGGGCCGATTGCAGCTCCGGATATCTCTACCAGACCACCGATGACGCCAGCAGCGATACCTACCTGCCAGGCCAGCAAGGGATCATTGGTGCTCCAGTAAATAGGGCCGATGACAGCAAACAGATAGACAAACATCACGGGTGTACTGATGCCGTAGGGCAGGGCCGTGACATCGGTGCGGTTCTCGCGCTTGGCCAGTCGCTGTGCCATCCAGACGTAAACACCGATACCGATCATGATCGAGATGGCAGCTCCGGGGAGGATGCGACCAAAGACAATGTCATTCGGCATGTTGAAGACAAATCGACAGACGCCGGAAATGATCAGCAGATTAGCCAACGTGTCCGCGAATAGCGCCCAGAAGCCATTCAGATCGTTCTTGGAAAAAATCGGATAGTGCATTTTGTCTCAATCCTCTTTTCATGTCGGTACGGTTACCCGCTGGGAAGAACGACAGCAGCAACGCCGTTGGTAGCGATCAATATCCTGCTCAGAACCAGTATCAAGAATTTCAATGGCTCACTTGTGAGTGCCAAGCAATTCTTCTATGCCAATGAGCATTCATGCAGACTAGAGGAAATAACCTGTCAGGTGATAGCAGAATTATTAGACAGGGTGATGCCGTTTCGGCATCGCTATGATTTGTGATGAGCACCCTGAGATGCTTGCTGGTCAGCGTCTGAAGCATTGTCTATCGATGCAGACAATCGACTACATGACCAAATTAAGCATCAGTAGGCTGACAACCAGGAACAGTAAGGTCATGACGCCGCCGGCGCGCATGAAGTCTGCAACCTGGTAGCCGCCGGGTCCCATCAGCAGTGCATTGACTTGATGGGTGGGAATCAGAAATGAGTTGGAGGTCGAGATGGCGACCGTCATGGCGAAAAGGGCCGGATCAGCGTTGACGGCAACGGCGATATTCACAGCCAGAGGCACCAGTAATACCGTGGCGCCAATGTTCGACATGACCAGGGTAAAGAATGTGGCCAGTAACGCGATGACGATTTGCAGAACCCAGTTGGGCACTTCCCCCACCAGAGCGAGAATTTCCTGTGCAATCCAGGCAGCGGTTCCGGACTGATCAACGGCAATACCCATTGGAATGAGGCTGGCAAGTAGAAAAACGGTCTGCCAGCTGACGGCCGCATAGGCCTCGTCCATGGTCAGAACACCTGACAGGACCATACCCATGGCGCCGGTGAGCAAGGAGATGGACAGGCTGTCTGTGATCAGGAACATGAGCAGGCCCAAAGCGAAAAAGAAGGCAGCTTCCTTGACCTTGTTGGTTCTCAGATCCTCATATTTGACGTCTGTTGCCACAACGACATCGCGGTTGCGGGTCAGTGCTTTCAGATCTTTCCAGCTGGCATGGACCACCAGTGTGTCGCCAGCCTGCAGTTGCTGGTTACGAAAGTTGCCGCGAATGATATTTTCCGTGCGATAGATTTGCAGGATGTTGGTACCAAAATTCCGGCGTGGCTTGATGTCACCGATGCGCTGACCGATCAGGCTGGAGCCCGGTGGGATAACGATTTCGGCAATGCCGCCATGCTGAGCATTCAGTACATCGGCAAAACGATCGGGTTCACCCAGTACTTCCCAATGGTTCTCAGCGCAATATTGCTCGATTTTCTGACGATCACCCATCAGTCCCAGGTGGGTATTCAGCCAGATCAGTTCGTCCCTGTCGGGAGGGATCTTCACCACATCACCGCTGTACAGAGCCAGCATCACCGGTGTATTGGCGGTGCTGTCTTCGACCTGGTGAATCGACATGCCAACCTGGGGGCTGTCGTCGGTCACACGAATTTCTACTAATTCGCCCTTGAGGCCATAGAGATTCTCGAAGTAATCTGCGGCCCGCGAGGTTCGGTTAGAGGTGCTTGCGCTGTTGGCGGGCAGTACGAAGCGGCCAGCCAATACGAAATAGACAACGCCAGCAACAACCAGAGCGAGCCCGATTGGTGTGACTGAGAACAGGCCGAAGGTGTCCATTTGCTGGCTTTCAGGCAGCATTTTATTTGACGATATCAGCAGGTCGTTGAGCAGTATCAGGGGGCTGGAGCCAATCATGGTCACGGTGCCGCCCAGAATGGCGCAAAAACCCATGGGCATCAGCAAGCGTGAGATAGGGATCTGGGTGCGGGCACTGATGCGCGACACCACAGGCAGAAAAAGTGCGGCGGCACCGATGTTCTGCATGAAGCTGGAAATCAGGGCGACTGTGCAGGAAATCAGCGGGATGATGCGCTGCTCGGTTTTGCCACCTTTTTGCAAGATCAGATTGGCCAGCTGGCCCATCAGGCCCGTCTTGTCCAGACCTGCTCCAATGATCATGACGGCAATAACCGAGATGACCGCGTTGCTGGAAAACCCCGAAAACAGTTCGTTACTCGAAATCACGGGTTCGATTCCGGGTAGCAAGGTAGTCAGGCCCAGCAGCACCATCATACAGATGGCGGCGACATCGACGCGCAGTAGCTCAAAGGCAAACAGGATGACGGTGAGGGTCAGCAAGCCCATGACCAGCAGCATTTCGATGCTGAGTGAGAGCTCCTGAACCATACTGCTAGTCTGGATTGTGCCAGACAGGGATCTGCGTAGCCGAGAAGTGTCTGCTGTGCAGGTTCCCGGCTGACGCCGATGTCGTGGACATCAGCGGCGTGTATAAAGCAGGTCAGTCACCGAGTGGCCGAGACGATACCCACGGCGTTCAAAACGGGTCACGGGTCGCCATTCTGGACGCTCAGAAGGTTTGCCGGGACCTGTCGAATTGATAAATCGGTCATCTTGTTCCAGCAGATCAATCATCCATTCGCCGTATTCCGCCCAATCTGTGGCGCAATGCAAAGTGCCACCTGTTTTCAAGGTGCGTGCTACCGCATTCAGAAAATCGGTTTGTACGATACGACGTTTGTGATGGCGTTTTTTATGCCAAGGATCAGGGAATAACAACAGCACCTTGTCCAGACTGGCTGGCGGTAGCATGTTCTCCATGATTTCCATGGCATCGTGCTGAACCAGGCGAACATTGGCAAGCTCGTTGGATTCAACCCCTATCAGGGCGTGACCGATACCGGACTCGTGTACTTCGGCGCCGATGACATTCACCTCAGCATGGCTGTTTGCCATATGCAGGAGGGAGTCGCCGTTGCCGAAACCAATTTCCAGCCAGGTAGGTGCCTCTCGCCCGAATGCTGCGACAAGATCAATAGGGTCGTCAGAGTAGGGGAGGCCAAATTTGGGAAGCAGACGCTCAAGGGCGTCTGTTTGTGCAGCTGTGGTACGTCCATTACGTACCACGAAGCTGCGGATGGAGCGGCGTGTCAGCCGCCCCGCAGGCGTAGTTTCCTTGTCAGCCTGCATTGCTGTCTCAGTAACGGGCTTCAGTTACCGACGACCTCCACGCTTGCCGCCCTTACGCGGCTCTTCGAACTGGACCTTGAGAGACTTGTCGCCCATGATCTTGCCGTTCAGACCAGCGATGGCAGCACGTGCCTCGTGACCTTCCATTTCGATGAAGCCGAAGCCTTTACATTTGCCAGTAAATACGTCGGAAGCGAGCTTGATGGAGCGCACCTTTCCGTATTCAGTGAACATTTCGGTAACCGTCTCTTCCGTAGATTCAAGCGGTAGTCCGCCAACAAACATCTTTTTCACGTAAAAACCTCGTAGTTCAAAGTTCGATAACCGCTGGCGGCCAATACATTGCCGTACCAGCCCTCATGAGTGATCATGAGTTAATGGCGACGGAAAGCTTGGAAAACAACGGTTGACGCCGGCACGGCCCTTGCCGTGGCAGCAGATTGCAGGATACCGGGTACCGCTAGGGGGTCCTGGCTGAGCTACCGGCAATCAATAGGTGACCGCCAGTCTACTCCTAAGTTTAAAATTTTGCCATACACTGATGCGGTGACGTGATCAACATCTCCTTGGCCGAGCGGCATAGCTGTTTGATCTGCCATTCCTGGCGACAGGCAGAAGATCTATCTGGTAAACCTTCTTCGTAGACCAGTGCTACCGGGCGTCGCGCCCGTGTGTAGCGAGCGCCACGGGGTGATTTATTGTGCTCCGCAACCCGTCTTGTCAGATCCGTAGTGATGCCGGTATACAGCGAACCGTCATTACACCGTACCATGTAGACATACCATTGCTCCGTGTCCAATGATACTTCCTCAGATGTCATCCAACTCTCCAGATCCAGCGTTTGGCGCCCTGTCCCGCCTCTACGGGCAGCAGGCCTATGAGTATTTGTCACACCTGCGAATCTGTGTGGTCGGCATTGGTGGTGTGGGTTCCTGGGCCGTCGAGGCGCTGGCTCGCACCGGCGTTGGCCATATCACCATGATAGACCACGACGATGTGTCGACCAGCAATATCAACCGCCAGCTACATGCATTGCATACGACAGTGGATCAATCCAAGGTGGAGGTCATGCAAGAGCGGATCCATGCCATCAATCCTCAGTGCGATGTTGCCGCCGAGGATGATTTCCTGGTCGAGAAGAATCTTGAAACCTATCTGACCCGCGACTTTGATGTCGTTATCGACGCCATCGACAATATCCGTTTCAAGGCGGCCATGATTGCTTTTTGCAAGCGGCGCAAGATTCTGATTATTACAACCGGTGGTGCGGGTGGGCGTACAGATCCACTGGCGGTGGGTGTCGCGGATCTGTCGCGCACCTGGAATGATGCTCTGGCCGCCAAAGTACGTTCCAGATTGCGCTCAGATTATGGCTACACAAATAACCCCAAGCGACGCTTTGGCGTGGAGTGTGTTTATTCATCCGAGCAACCTGTCTACCCGGGAGCTGACGGGCAGGTGACACATGCAAAACCAGGTGTGCCGGGGGTGCGTCTGGATTGTGATATGGGATATGGGTCGGTGTCGTTCGTAACAGGAACATTCGGTTTGGTTGCCGCATCACGTGCCGTGAATCGAGCATTGGCGCAACGTTTGCGTACTGATTCCTGACTCCCGTATCTTGCCTTCCATGGATAGAGAACGAACACAAACTGGCTGCCTTCACCAGGACAGCCTTGCCGGTGCAATACCGTCGAGCTCTCCGCGATCCTCACGCCTGCGTGTTGCGGTGAGCGTTGCACTGCTGTGTATGGGTGCTGGACTGGCCGCGTGCTCCAGTTCGAGTTCGGGGCCAGAGCCAGAGCCAGAGCCAATACCAGCTCCGCCTACCGATTCGGGCGGCGAGCAGACTGATCCGGACGAGCCAACGGGTTCTGGCGGGCAAACGGGGGTGTTGGAGGGTCTCTTGCAGCTGGAAGATGATCCGGGCTTGTTGAGCCAGATTCCCGAAGTGGTCTCCATCGACATAAGGGCAGATACAGGCTTGCAGATTGCGTACACCCGCGAAGATCAGGCGCTGGATGTGCCTGGCGCACTGGTGGAGTTGCAATGGGTCTTCATGCAGAGCTGCCTGGAGCAGCAAAGCGTGGCACCTGTGGTCGTCATTCGTGATGGGGCAGTCACGCCGTTTACGGCAACCGATGATGTCATCTACAACATTGAAGGTATTGCGGTGGCAAGTTCCAGTCGTCGTGATGTTCCGGTGATTCAGGTGCAGGAAGCCGACTTTGATGGCTCTTTGGGGGCTCTGGGTTTTAATCTACGCTCCGTCATGGGACGCATGCTGTGGTTGTCCGCCAGTCTGCCCGAACGTGATTATCCGTTCGATTGTGCCAGGCAGACACCTGAATAGATATTTTGCCGTTGAGCCAATAACGGCCTGATCAGCAGGGCTGGTCAGCCGAGTCTGTACGTTGTATGTTGCAGCGTTCATTCTGGATGAAAACACCCAATCCCATGACTACTGAATTGCCGGGCTCCTCCAAGCTCTCTGATACAAGTGGTGATACTCAGGTGCCGACTGCTGCGGTGTTGCTGATCGGCAACGAGCTGCTGAGTGGCAGAACGCAGGATTCCAATCTTGCCTATATTGCCAACGCCTTGGTGGCACGCGGCATTCGCATGTTGGAAGCGCGTGTCATAGCCGATGTGCCTGAAGAGATTGTCAGCGCCGTCAACGCGCTGCGTGCACGCTACACCTATGTGTTTACAACCGGCGGCATAGGACCAACGCACGACGACATTACAGCGGATTGTGTGGCGCAGGCCTTTGGTGTCGACTTGCCTGTCAATGAGCAAGCTAAATCCATTTTGCTGGATTATTTCAAGAGCCGTGATATCGAACCCAATGAGGATCGTCTGCGCATGGCAAGAATCCCCGTGGGTGCCTCGCTTGTCGACAACCCGGTATCGGCAGCCCCTGGTTTTCGGATGGAGAATGTTTTTGTATTCGCCGGTGTGCCGCGCATCATGCAGTCCATGCTGGACTCGGTGTTGCCGCAGCTGGCAAGCGGGCCAATCGTGCACAGTGTCACCGTCGGCTGCAACCTGGGAGAGGGGGCCATCGCCTCAGCACTACGTGCGTTGCAGGAACGTCATCCGGCGATTGATCTGGGTAGTTACCCTGGCAAGTCGGGGGTCCTGAGTCGGGTGTCGCTGGTTGCCAGAGGGACGGATGTGGATGAGCTTGAAACTGTCAGGCTGGCATTACAGAGCATGGTTGCGGAACTGGGCGGAAGCGAGGCCTAGTCCTTGGCTTTTTGCAAAGCTCGGCAAAACCGGATTTTTGTTGCGGCAAGGCCGGCTAGCTGTCAGTGCTTGATCCTTGCAGAGGGCAATAAGGGGCCGGTTGATGCCCCGATAGTCAGTTGTGCCTCAAGCAACTCTGTCAGCGGTGCGCATGAAGGATCGTCAATGATATCCAGCAACATGCGGGCAGCAAGCACACCTGCCTGACGAACGGAGGAGCGAGTTGCTGTGAATTGCGGCTCCGGATCGTTATTCTGAAAATAGGAAAGCTCATCGTCATGGATGATGACCGAAACATCCTTGCCCATGCTCAGGCCGGCATGGGCAATGGCACGCCGCACGCCCAGGGCGACGACGTAGGAGGACACCAGAAATGCACTAGGGGGATCTTCAGAGTTCAGCAATTGGTTGGCTGAGCGATACCCATGTGTTTCGGTGAGTTCATCGCCGATCATGATTGCAGAGTCTAGTGGCAAGCCGGCGGCTTGCATGGCCTGCTCATATCCTTGTTGACGTAGCCAGGCATAGTTCAGCGACACCGGGCCATTGATCAGGGCAATACGCTGGTGACCCAGATCGATCAACAGCCTGGTAGCCTGATTGAAAGCGCGCCGATTGTTTGTATCGATCCAGGAATAGGGCAAGGTTGTGTCGTTGACCCTGCCGTGGATGACGAAGGGCAGGCCGATATCCTGTAACAGCTGTACTCGTGAGTCGTCCTTGCGTGGCGAGTGGATGATGACTCCGTCGACAGCACCTTTGGCGGCCAGGTTGCGATAGGTTTGGTTCTCATCGCTTGTTTGCGTAACGGTCAGCAATAGTTCGTAGCCGTTGGCACTGTAAGTCTGGCTCGCTCCTGCAATGAATTCTCCGAAAACCGGGTTGACGACATCATTTTGCGAGTAAGTCGGAATGATGTGGCCGATGGTCATGGCTTTGCCGGTGGCCAGGCCCATTGCACGTGTATTGGGGCGATAGTTGTATTTTTGTGCCGCCTCGAGTACGCGCTGTCGGGTGGCTTCACGAACTTCGGGATAGCCATTGAGGGCACGGCTGACTGTAGCCTGTGAAAGTTTCAGAAGCTCGGCGAGTTCCTTTAGATTCATGTGGATGGTGAGAGCATCTTGGGTTTGTGATTCCGAGAGGTGCGGGTGATTCAGAGGACAAAATTAAAGCGCTTTTGTCAAATTTTACTGGTTACCTGTTTTTCTGTCAAAAATCGAATGGTTGCATATAAAAAGCGCGATATGTTTCAAAAATACACACAATAAGCAATACTATTCTGATTGCTTGACAGTTCCAGATGCCTAATGAATACTCAACTTTCCAATGCGCTTTAAATCTTGATTGATTGTTGCAGTGCTTCATCAGTCCGAGCTCAGAATGAATACCATCCGGGGAAGTGAATGAAACCAATAATGAAATCCGCATTAGCCGCAGGCATAGCAATTTCCATATTATCGGCAGGCGGTGCGGTCGCTGCTGATCTGAAATTTGCGCCAGGTGAGGGCGACTTCAACTGGGAAAGCTATGAGGCTCTCAAGGAAATGAAACTTGATGGCGAGCAGGTCACCATCTTTGGTCCATGGATAGGGCCGGATCAAGTGCTGGTTGAAAGTGTACTCGCCTATTTTGCAGAAGCCACCGGTGCCGATGTGAGATACACCGGTTCAGATAATTTTGAACAACAAGTCATGATTGATGCAGAGGCCGGTTCGGCCCCTAATATCTCAGTATTCCCACAGCCTGGTCTGGCTGCTGACATGGCGAAGCGAGGCTTTTTAACGCCTTTAGGTGAAGAAAATGCCAATTGGATGAAAGAAAACTTTAGCGCTGGACAGTCTTGGGTGGATCTTGCAACCTTCCCTGATGAGACCGGCACTGAAGCGTTGTTCGGCATGCCATTCAAGACCGAGGTCAAGTCGCTGGTCTGGTATCTACCGGAGAATTTCGAGGATGCCGGCTATGAGGCTCCCGAAAGCATGGAAGAACTCAAGGCGCTGACTGATCAGATCGTGGAAGACGGTGGTACGCCGTGGTGTATTGGTCTGGGCTCCGGTGGTGCAACCGGCTGGCCGGCCACAGACTGGGTGGAAGACATGCTGCTGCGCACTCAGCCTGCGGAAGTCTATGACCAATGGGTCACTAATGAAATCCCGTTTGATGACGATCGGATTGTTGCCGCCATCGAGGAGTTTGGCTACTTTGCGCGTAATAATGCCTATGTCGTCGGCGGTGAGGGTGCCGTGGCCTCAACCGATTTCCGTGATAGCCCCAAGGGTCTGTTTTCATCACCACCACAATGTTATATGCATCGCCAAGCCTCGTTCATTACGGCTTATTTCCCGGAGGGTACGCTCGTCGGTGAAGATGGAGATGCGAATTTTTTCTATCTGCCATCCTACGCTGACAAAGATCTGGGTGAGCCTGTACTGGGTGGTGGCACCATGTTTACGATTACCAAGCAAAGCAAAGGTGCAATGGCTCTGATTGAATTCCTGAAATCACCCATTGCCCATGAAATCTGGATGGCTCAAGAAGGCTTCCTGACGCCACTGAAAAGTGTCAACACCGATCTATACAGTTCAGAAGCACTGCGTGGAATGGGCGAGATTCTTCTCAATGCAACGACATTCCGTTTTGACGGTTCTGACCTGATGCCTGGTGGTGTCGGTGGGGGTTCCTTCTGGACAGGCATGGTGGATTATGCCGGTGGCAAGGATGCGAAAGAGGTGGCGACCGCTATCCAGAATAGTTGGGACGCGTTGAAATAAGTAGCAGTCTGTCCGTTCGCTGGTACTGGGGGGCCGGTACCAGCAATACCATTGAAAATGGCCTGGAAGCCGTGGCTTCCAGGCATTGTTTCTTCCGCTGCCATCCCCCTGTCATTGATTCGCTACTTCCTCTGCTTGCTTCATGGATAGAGGCAGAGAGTCCGGCGGCATTCGGGCCATTCAACATTCCCTGCCTCGTTGATAAGCCTCCCATCATTTCAATAATCTGCGGCAAGCCGGAGGACGTATGCATCCAGCGTTTCAGGCCATCCTCACCATCATTATCGGTGTCGGTGGTTGTGTCGGATATTTCTACTTTTCCAATCAGTTTCTGGATAAGGTCGTGTTCCCGGCTTCCGGTCCCAATGCGGGCAGGAACATAACCCGGGCAAACATGGTTCGTCCCTGGCTATTCTTGTTCCCAGCCTTGCTTGGCCTGACTGTCTATCTTGCCTACCCGGTGGTTGAAACCCTGCGTTTATCACTGACTGAGCGTTTGCCCGGTGGTGGATCCCGGTTTGTCGGACTCGCAAACTATCAGCAAATGCTCAATGAGCCCAAATTCTGGGAAGCCATGCGCAACAACATGCTGTGGCTGTTGGTGGTGCCGGCCATGTCGACTGTATTCGGATTGCTGGCAGCACAATTGTCTGATCGGGTGCGGTGGGGCAATCTGGCAAAATCACTGATCTTCATGCCCATGGCCATATCGTTTGTCGGCGCTGCAGTCATCTGGAAGCTGGTCTATGACACCCGGCCCATCGATCAGGATCAGATCGGTGTGCTCAATGCGGTGTATCTGTTTTTCGGCGGGACCGAACCGCAGAGCTGGTTGACGATGATCGGCCCCAACAGTTTTCTGTTGATGATCGTGCTGGTCTGGATTCAGACAGGCTTTGCGATGGTGATTCTCTCCGCGGCGCTTCGAGGCATACCCGAGGAGACAATCGAGGCTGCCATTGTTGATGGTGCCAATCCTTTTCAGGTGTTCTTCAAGATCAAGGTGCCGCAGATCATGGGCACCATTGTCGTGGTCTGGACCACCATCACGATAGTCGTCTTGAAGGTTTTCGATATCGTCTTTGCCATGACCAATGGGCAGTGGGAAACACAGGTTCTGGCCAACTATATGTACGACAAGCTGTTTCGCGCCAATGACTGGGGTGTCGGTTCGGCCAGTGCCATGATCATCATGCTGTTGGTATCGCCCATTCTTGTCTGGAATGTGTACAACGCCCGCAAGGAGATGCAGTAATGTCGAGCATAGCCGGTACGAAATCCAGTCTCACCTGGGCTGTTCATCTCTCCCTGGCAGCATTGGTATTGTTGTGGCTGTTTCCGACCGTGGGCCTGTTGGTGTCCTCGTTTCGCACCTCTGACCAGATAGCTACGAGTGGCTGGTGGAAAGCGATGGTGCCTTCGGAGCAGAATCAGACGCTGCGCACTAATGGTGCGCAAGATCAGATACAGAAAGATGGCCTGTTCGTGATCGAAGGCAATCTGTTCGAAAACCCCGGGAAGGCAACCATATCAGTCTGGGGTACCAGCTCACAGAACATCGATGCTTATAAAGCCGGGGATACGGCAGAGCTGAAGAAAGAGGCCACTGTGACAGTTCAGTCCAATGGTGACTATGCGATGCAGGGCCCTGAAGAATTCAGTGGCAAACGCGGACAACGAATATTCGTGACAGCGAAGTCGCCTCCCGAGTTCACTCTGAGCAACTACAAGTATGTGCTCTTTGATCCGACTAACCGAGAGGGCATGGCCAAGGCATTTTTCAACACCTTGACGGTCACCATTCCGGCAACCATTATCCCCATACTGGTGGCAGCTTTTGCAGCCTATGCTCTGGCCTGGATGGATTTTCCGGGCCGTGCATTATTGATAGCGGCGGTTGTCGGCCTATTGGTGGTGCCACTGCAGCTTGCGCTCATCCCCTTGTTGAAGCTGCACAATGAGATCGGTATTGGCAAAGGCTATCTGGGGGCCTGGCTTGCACATACGGGGTTCGGTCTACCTCTGGCAATCTACTTGTTGCGCAATTATATGGTGGGTTTGCCGCGCGATATCATCGAAAATGCCAGGGTCGATGGCGCCACTGATTTTCAGATTTTCGTCAAAATAATATTGCCACTGTCCTTTCCGGCTTTGGCCTCGTTTGCCATTTTCCAGTTTCTCTGGACCTGGAACGACTTGCTGATTGCGCTGGTATTTCTGATTGATTCGACCGGCGACACAACAGTGATGACCAAGCAGATCGTCGAGCTGCTGGGTACACGAGGAGGAAACTGGGAAATTCTGGCGACGTCGGCATTCGTCTCCATTGCCGTACCCCTGGGTGTTTTCTTTGCCATGCAGAAGTATCTGGTTCGCGGCTTGTTGGCCGGTTCTGTTAAATAGGAGATCGAGAAAATGACTGAACTCAAACTGACCAACGTCACTAAAACCTACGCAGGCTCTGTCAATGTGCTCAATGACATCAATCTGGACATCAAGACCGGTGAGTTGATCGTCTTTGTCGGCCCTTCTGGTTGTGGCAAATCAACGCTGTTGCGCATGATCGCAGGGCTGGAGACCATTACATCAGGAGAGTTCACGATAGATGGCGAGCGCATGAATGACATGCCACCGGCGCAACGCGGAATCGCGATGGTTTTTCAGTCCTATGCCTTGTATCCGCATATGACGGTTCGCGACAATATGTCATTTGCGTTGAAGCTTGCGAAAAAGTCACCAGCGGAAATCGATGCTGCCATCGAAAAAGTGGCAGCGACTCTACAGCTCACCGAGTATCTGGACCGACTTCCCAAAGCGTTATCAGGTGGTCAGCGACAACGTGTGGCTATTGGTCGCTCGATAGTCCGTGACCCAAAGGTCTATCTTTTTGATGAACCCTTGTCCAATCTGGATGCGGCCCTGCGAGTGGCAACACGTATTGAAATTGCACAGCTGAAGGAAAGCATGCCAAACTCAACCATGGTATATGTTACACATGACCAGGTTGAAGCCATGACTCTGGCAACGCGGATCGTGGTATTGGCCAACAAGGGGATCGCACAAGTGGGCACTCCGCTGGAACTGTATGAACGACCGGAAAACGAGTTCGTGGCCCAGTTCATCGGTTCACCTGCCATGAACCTGCTACCAGGTACCGTGATTGAAACCGGAGAGGTGACACAGTTGAGTGTGAATCACGGCAATGGCACCATCAGTGCGAATATACCGACCAGCCCGGATATGAAAGGCATGTCTGTGAATGTTGGCATACGTCCAGAAGACATGATGCCTACAAGCAGTGATAATTATGCTTTTGAGAATGTCGTGAAAATATCGGAAGCTCTGGGCGAAGTCACGCAGTTGTACTTCGAGCCACAAGCACCAGGGGCGTCTGCCGTGATAGCAAAGCTGCCGGGCATTCATCGGGATGTCCGGTCGCAAACCATGCGCATGACCGCAGAGCCGGCCAAGGTGCATCTGTTTGCCGAAGGGCGCTCACTTCTCTATCGTTAAACCTCAAACCCAATACAAGCGCACAGTATGATTGTATCTTCAATAAGTATCGTCGAACCCGATGTTGTGGTGGATAAGGATTGGTGGCGCGGAGCCGTCATCTATCAGATTTATCCTCGTTCCTATCAGGATTCCAATCACGACGGTATTGGGGACTTGGCGGGTATCAAGGATCGGTTGCCGCATATTGCCGAGTTGGGTGCAGATGCTATCTGGATTTCACCTTTCTTCAAATCACCGATGAAAGACTTCGGGTATGACGTGTCCAACTACAAGGACATTGATCCGATGTTCGGTGATCTGTTTGCCTTTGACGAATTGATCGAACACGCCCATGCACTGGATCTGAAGGTGATGGTGGATCTGGTTCTGTCGCACACATCCGATCAGCACAGCTGGTTCGCACAGTCCAGTTCCAGCCGGGATAATGATCGTCATGACTGGTACGTATGGGCCGATGCCAAGCCGGATGGCGGACCGCCGAACAACTGGCTATCGATTTTTGGCGGACCTGGCTGGTCCTGGCACTCGACACGTTGTCAGTATTATCAGCACAATTTCCTGAGCTCGCAGCCGGATCTGAACTTCCACAACCCGGACGTACAGGATGCACTGCTGGATGTGGCGCACTTCTGGCTGGATCGTGGTGTTGACGGCTTCCGCCTGGATACGATCAATTTCTATTTCTGTGATGCCGAGCTGCGCGACAATCCGGGGCTGCCACCCGAGCTGCGCAACGCCGATATTGCACCGGAAGTGAACCCGTATAACCACCAGGAACATCTGTTTGACAAGAACCGTCCGGAGAACATCAATTTCCTCAAGCGTTTTCGTGCGGTGCTCGACGAGTACCCCGCGGCAACTGCTGTTGGTGAGGTGGGGGATGCTCAACAAGGGATGCAGATTCTCCAGGACTACACCCGTGACGATGACCGGGTTCATATGTGTTACACCTTCGATTTTCTTTCCGCAGAGTTGCCGACAGCCGAACGTGTGGGGGCGGTGCTGCAAAAGTTCGAAGTAGAGGCTGGCGATAGCTGGGTGTGCTGGGCATTCTCGAACCATGATGTTGTCCGCCACGCCACACGCTGGAAGATTCCCAAGAAGCATTACGCTCAGCATCTGAAAATGCTGGCCTCGCTGCTGATGTCCATGCGCGGCTCAGTATGCCTCTATCAGGGTGAAGAGCTGGGACTGCCGGAAGGCGATGTCCCCTTCGAGCGATTGCAGGATCCCTATGGCATTGCTTTCTGGCCCAAGTTCAAGGGGCGTGATGGCTGTAGAACTCCCATGGTCTGGGACCATGAAAGTGAGCATGCCGGTTTTTCGACGGAGGAGCCCTGGTTGCCGGTGTCCGAGGTGCACAAACGACTGTCCGTATCACACCAGTCCGGAGATCAGAACAGCCTGTTGGAGCATTACCGGCGTTTTCTGAGTTTTCGTCGTGACTGTCTGCCTCTGATCAAGGGGACTTTGCACGGCATCGTGGTCATCGGTGATGTATTGAGTTTCCTGCGTACCCATGAAGACCAGACGGTCTATTGTGCTTTCAATATGGGCAATGTACGCGTTCGCTGCGAGATCAATACCGACCAGAAGCTGAGTCTCATGCCGGGACATGGCTTCGATGCAGAACTGGGAGATGGTGTGCTGGAAATACCGCCATACAGTGCTGCCTTTGTACAGATAGGCTGATTGCATTTGCGATTGAGTGGGGACGGGTTGGAAACGGATTTCTAACCTGTTCAACGCAGTCTGTACATCAAGTCATTTAAAGATCAGCCGATTCAGCTCTATACGATCAATAGTCCCGTTACTACCAGAATTTCAAGGGCTGCACAGAGCATCGCTGAATCAAAAACATGACAAACCCGCTAGAGAATTGGTCTATAAGGCGTATAAGTAATCTGGTGCTTGTAACGATTGCACTTGCCGGGATGGTTATTGTCAGTTTCAACCTTGTCGTTCGTTCAGAAGTCCTGGGCTACTCTGATCACTGGCAAGCGTTTCTGGATGGGCCTGATCACAAAGGCAGGTTACTCACCGAATTGAATACGGAGCTGGGCCATGGAAGCGTCGCCCATGAGTTGGAGGATTTTCTTCTTCACCGGGAAGCGGAGCATCTGGAGGAGGTCGGCGAGGGGGCTGAACACGTTGGTGAAGCTCTGGAAGACTACCGGACCTTGCAAATGTCGGCCGCTGAACGAAGCGCTCTCGACGACATCCAGCAGGTAGTTAAAAAATACACGGATATCGCGGAAAAACTGATATCCATGGACAATGCTGGCTCAGATTTCAGTGATGCCGAGCAGCTGATTGTCGTTGATAGTGGGCCTCTTGATCGTGCTCTTGTCAGTCTGGAAGAAGAGATTGCAGCATCGCGTGGTCAGGTGGAAACTTTCATGCACCAGCAGCTCATTCAGGTCAAAATGTATACCTGGTTGAGTTCCGTTAGTGCACTTTTTCTGGCCTTGCTGCTCACGGCTTTGATGATAGGGACACTGCGCAGCATTGCCAGAAAGTTTGGTGGGGAGCCGACTCTTATTCTGGGTATCGTCGGTCGTATTGCAGGAGGGGATCTGAGTGAAAACTTGCCCGAGATCAAGCGTGAATCGGGAATCTATCAGGCTATTCGCAGCATGCAGCTGAACTTGCGTGATATGAAAGATGCGCAATCAACCCTTGCTAAAGAAACACTACGATTGAAGCTGGCTCTGGACAATGCCTCAGCGAATGTCATGGTTGCTGATGTCAACAACGACATCATTTACATGAACAAGGCGGCGGTAAATCTGTTCAACTCAGCGGAGTCCGAGCTGCGTACCGCATTGCCTGACTTCAATGCAGACTCGCTGATCGGTAGTAATGTGGATATCTTTCATGCAGACCCTGCGAGAAACCGTGGGATGATTGCGCGTCTGGATGACTTGCATGAGATTCGCGCCAGTTTCGGCTCATTGTCGATCAAGCTTGTCATTAATCCTGTGTTTGATGAAAGCGGAAGTCGTCTGGGAACCATCGCAGAATGGTTCGACAAGACAGATGAAATCAACAACGAGAGGCAAGTACAGGAACTGGTGGAAGCTGCTGTCAATGGGGACCTGACGCGCCGAATTGACGATCAAGGGCTGGAGGGTTCCTACGGGCGACTGGTCGCTGGCATGAATCAGTTGATGCAGACCAATGAGTTGATCATCGGTGACATGCAACGGGTATTAGGTGCTCTGGCCAAAGGTGATCTGACTGAAACGGTGCAAACCGAATATCTGGGAGCCTACGATCAGTTGAAGCGCGATACCAACAAGACCGTGGCGCAATTGACCGATATCATCAGCAAGACAAAGCAGGGTGCCTCGGTCATATCGGAGTTTTCCGGTCAGCTCAAACGAACCAATGGGGTTTTGACGACCACTGCTGAAGAGGCTGCAAACAACGCACAGTCTGCGACGGATGCTGCACGCAAAGTGATGGTTAACGTTGACAGTGTCGTGGGTGCGACCGATGAGATGCTCAATTCGGTGCAGAAAATTGCGAAAAACGTATCAGAAGCGGGTAGCGTGGCAGAGCAGGCTGTGACACTGGCGCAAAGCACGAACGATCAGGTTCGTAATCTGACGGTCTCCAGTAGTGACATTGGTAATGTCATCAAGGTGATCAATTCGATTGCCGAACAAACCAATCTGCTGGCCCTCAATGCCACGATCGAAGCGGCCAGAGCCGGAGAGTCGGGCAAGGGGTTTGCGGTGGTCGCCAATGAGGTCAAAGAGCTGGCCAAAGAGACCGCAAAGGCTACCGAAGAAATTGCCACTAAAGTCACTGCTATTCAGAGTGACAGTGATAGTGCTGTACGAGCTATTGGCGATATACGCACCATTATTGAAACCATCAGCGACTACCAGAATACGATTGCCAAGGCGGTGCAGGATCAGACGCAAATTACCTCTCGTATCAGCAGTAATGCCACGGATGCTGCCAGTGGCAACCAGGAAATTTCCCGTACATCAGAGTTGGTCATACAAGGTAGTCACAATACCCTTGTAGGCGTGAACCAAGTGCAGACTTCAACCGAGGACTTGTCCAGAATGGCCGTCGAATTGGCCGAACTGGTTGAGCGATTCAATATTGGCGGTTATGTGGCCGAGCGGCAGGCATCCTGAGTACTCGTACAAGTGCCTTGGCCTAACAGGCAGTTATCTCGCACTTTGAGATTGGAAGCTGTTGTTCATACAAGCTCTAACTGGCTACCAATGCTGCCAGGGTGCTCAGGCGCTGACCGCAATCTCCCTGTATTTTCAGGCTTGCCAGTGAATCGGCTCGTGTCAGGCCATTGTTGACGATAACGATCGGCTGGCCACGCTTTTGTGCGTCCAGGCAGAAACGATAACCCGAGTAGACCATCAGGGAAGAGCCGGCGACCAGCAGGGCATCAGCCGATGCCAGTGCGCTCATGGCTTGTTGAACCTTTTCCCGCGGCACGTTCTCGCCAAAAAAGACGACATCAGGTTTCAGTAATCCACCACAGTGTGTACAGGCGGGCACCTGCATTGTGTTCAGATCACTGATTTCCAGGTCTGCGTCACCGTCCGGCGCATGCTGCGCTGTCAATGAGCTGAGCCAAGGGTTGGCAGCCAGTAGCCTGGCTTGAAAATCATCACGACTGAGTGCCTGTGCGCAGTCGATACAGCTGACAGTCGCCAGAACACCGTGCAGATCCACGGTATTCCGGTGCCCCGCTTTCTGATGCAGACTATCGACGTTCTGTGTCACCAGACTGACAAGCCTGCCTTGTAATTGCAGTTCCATGAGTGCGTGGTGGGCAAGTCCCGGTAGTGCCTGGCTGAACGAAGGCCAGCCGACCGAACTTCGTGCCCAGTAGCGTTTGCGAGCAGCCTCGTCGCCGATGAAGATTTGCCCTGTGATGGGTTGTCGCCGTTTCCACTGGCCATTTTTGTCTCGGTAGTCACCCAGGCCGGACGCTGTACTGCAGCCGGCGCCGGTCAGTACAAATAATTTTGGGTGCTGCCTGATGAACTCAGCCAGTTCCAGATCGTCCGCGTCTGGTGTGGACCTGACAGCATCGTTTTGCAGGCAGCTATTCATCGTTGAACCGGGTTTTCGACCGCGCCATCAACGTTGAAGGGAATGCGTAAAGGCCAGTTGGATAATTTGACGAAACCTTTTACGTCATACGCCAGATCCTTGCGGCTTTTGCTGGTAGCCAGTAATAATTGTCCCAGCAATTTGTTCATGCGGGTACTGACCTGTATGTCGAGTCTGGCCTTGTTATTGGCGGGAATAAGGACTCGTTCAGTACTCATGCCCTGAGCCATTTCCACACCGTCGACCGCGGCAATGAAGCTGAGTGCCTGGACCGGTAGATCGTAGTCATTCGGATTACTCACCATGAGCTGGAACATCAGATCCTGCTTGATCAGACCGATTTTCTCAGCCTTGACCGAGGTGACTTCAACGGTGGGAGCAATGGGGCGGCTGGTCAGCATGGTGTTGCACGCTGAGAGTAGCAGGCAGGACACTGCCAGCAGGCAGGCAGCTGCGGATCGGTATTGCATCAGCAGTTCCCGTGTTCTGAGGTTTGTGCGCTGAGATTGTGCAGCGTATAGAGAAAGGGTGCTATTCACTGGTCCAGATCTCCCAGAATGGCTTGCGTCAGCGCAATGCAGGCAGGTCCAGCCGTCTCGGTACGCAAGATGCGTGGGCCAATAGTGGCAGCGTGTGCGCCTGATTCGACTGCCTTTGCGATTTCGTCGGCATCCAGGCCGCTCTCCGGGCCTATGATAAGTCCGATAGACACGGGATGCGAGGTATCGTTGTCCGCTGCTGCGGCTTGTGTGAGGTGCATGGCTCGCAGCTGAGCGGTTAGTGAGCTCTGGGCAGTGGGGTCCAGTACGTAGAGTGAAGGTGCCGAAGAGGCACGGCTGGCAAGTGTTTCAAGCGCCTCTTGCAATGAGATGGCAGGTGCCAGTGTCGGTAGACAAGCGCGCCCACTCTGTTCACTGGCACTGATCAGAATGCTTTGCCAGTGCTCCATCTTCTTTGCCGTACGTTTTTCATCCAGTGGCTTGGCCGAATGGCGCGAGTACACAGGTTGTACGTGGTTGACACCCAGTTCGACTGATTGTCGCAGGGTTGTGTCCATGCGATCACCGCGGGATATGGCCTGAATCAATGTGATCAAGACGGGCGATTCATTCTGGGCTGCACAGGCTTGGTGTACCTGCAGCTGCGCACGCTTTCCCGGCGTTCGTTGGCCGGTTTCAAGTACCGTTGCCCGATAGTTGAAACCATCGCCATTGAACAACTCGATGACATCCCCCTGGCGGGTTCGCAGCACCGTGATCAGGTGATGGCTAGCCGTTTTGGGCAGTGTCAGTTCGGCGTTACCTTGCAGCTCGCCCTCATGGTAGAAGCGGGCGACACGTGCAGTTCTTTCGGTCTTCATCATTAGCGACGTTTGATTGCCAGCAGTCCTGTTCTGGCAGACAGTGCAACCTGGTCGGTCAGTGTCTGCCGGCTACGTTCGCGCAGGCGTGCGATATTGTGAGCGAATTCGTTGCGTGCGATTTCTTCTTCGATTTCCCTACCGTCCGGGTAGTAGGATTTCGTGGCGAGTTTTACCAGGTGCTCGTAACGATTGGTGTCGCGAAACCGCTCCAGCAGTCTGGCCGTACTGATAGTCGGTTCACTATCGCAGTAGGCGATGAGTTTCAGCAGGATATCGGCACCGGGAAACTGCGGGCTTATTTCGTAATCATCCGGTGGCACGGCCAATACGACGGATGGATTCTGCAGACACAGCAATATAGCCCGGCTCATGGGCGTCAGGCCGGCTTCCTGGTTGGAACTTGCGGATCGCGCTCTGGCAGGAGCAGGCGCAGGAGCTGCGGCCCGTTCGCTGCCTAGTGATATGCCAATGAGTGATTCCAGGCGTCGCAGGGCCAGCTGCTTGTAGACGCCCTTGGGGATGGATGCGAGCAGCGGTTTGGCTTTTTCCGCCAGTGTTGCCTTGCCGCCAATACCGGTCATGTCCAGTTCACTGGCCAGATGCTCGTACAGATAGTCAATGATCGGTGTACGGGTGCTCATCAAATCCTGGAAGGCTGCGGCACCGCCGGCCTTGACGATCGAATCCGGGTCTTCACCATCGGGCAGGAACAGGAAATGGGCTTCATGACCATCCTGCAGGCAAGGTAGAGTGGCTGTCAGGGCGCGCCACGCAGCCGCTCGACCGGCGCGATCTCCATCAAAACAGAAGACAATACCGGGAACCGTTCGAAACAGGGTTTCTGAGTGCTGTTGATTAGCGGCGGTACCCAGCGTTGCCACCGCGTTGTCAACGCCGTGCTCGGCCAGCGCCACCACATCCATATAGCCTTCCACCACGATAGCCACGGCGGCATCTTGCGCCGATTTACGAGCTTCATAGAGGCCGTAAAGCTCATTGCCTTTATGAAACAGTGGCGTTTCCGGGGAGTTCAGATACTTGGGTTCCTGGTTGTCCAGTACGCGCCCCCCGAAACCGATGACCCGTCCACGTCGATCGCGAATAGGGAACATGATGCGGTTACGAAATCGCTGATAGGGACGTTTGCCGCCATCACCCTTGATCAGCATGCCCGTTTTGATCATGGCAGCTTCCTCTTTCGGGAAATGTGTCAGCAAACCGTCCCAGCCATCAGGCACGTAGCCAATACCAAAACGTTTGGCAGTCTCACCACTCAGGCCACGGGCTTTGAGATAGGCGATGGCTTCTGGCGACTTGCGCAGCTCTGACTGATACCAGGAGGCAATGGATTCCATCAGGGTGTACAGCGGTTTGCTGTCATCGCGAACTTGCGCAGCCTGAGCGTTTCGCGGGACTTCCATGCCGACGCTTTCAGCCAGAGCTTCAATGGCATCGACAAAGTGCATACCCTCATATTCCATGAGGAAGCTGATGGCATTGCCGTTTACGCTACAACCAAAACAGTGATAGAACTGCTTGGTCTGGCTGACGGTGAAGGAGGGGGTTTTCTCGTTGTGAAAAGGGCAGCAAGCACTGTAGTTGCTTCCGCTTTTCTTCAGACTGACGCGTTGGTCAATCACATCGATAATATCTACTTTAGCAAGTAGATCGTCAATGAAATGTTGTGGTATTTGGCCAGCCATGCACTGAACTATACGCTCCTTGCGCGGCAGTGGATGTGGCTCTGTGTACGAACGTCTGTGCTCATCTCCACAGAGTGCCGAAGAAGTTCAGCGGCTCAGGATTCGATCCTGATATTGGTCGTGTAACCGGCTCGGAACGGGTTACAGAACCCGTTCCGAGCTCGATTGATGGCCATGACCCGAGCCTGTTTCAGGCCCGGGCTCTTGGTCCCGGTCCCGGACCCGGACCCGGAGTCTGTCCTGGTTACGCTGCGTGCCCCAGAGTGGCGAGCAGTTCATTCAGCTCGGCCGCCTTCGGCTTGACCATCCAGAAGCGTGAAGCCAGCGAATAGAAGTCATCGATCATATGCATGCCCAGACTACTGTTGGTTTCGGCAACATGATCTTCGATAAGAGTCTGCAGGTAGTTACGGTAACGTTCCATGGACTCTGCGTGCAGGCGATGAATGTCGATCAGTTCGTGGTTGTAACGATCGACGAACACATTGTGCTGATCGAAGACAAAGGCCAAACCTCCCGTCATACCGGCACCAAAGTTCACGCCGGTCTCTCCCAGAACAACGACACAACCACCTGTCATGTATTCGCAACCATGATCGCCAATACCTTCGATAACCGAAATGGCGCCGCTGTTGCGAACCGCAAAGCGTTCTCCACCCATGCCGGCCGCATAGAGCTTGCCGCCGGTGGCCCCATAAAGGCAGGTGTTACCGACAATGGTTGAATCACGACCGGTGAAACGAGCATCGGTTGGTGGACGGATGACGATCTTGCCGCCTGCCATGCCTTTGCCGACATAATCGTTTGCATCACCATCCAGATACAGATTCAGGCCGCCGGCATTCCAGACGCCGAATGACTGTCCAGCGGTGCCCGTGAATCGGATATCGATGGGGCTGTCACTCATGCCATGGTCACCGTGCGCCTTGGCGATTTCACCCGACAGCCGAGCACCAATGGAGCGATTGATGTTCTTGATCGGATAGCGGAATTCGCCCCCTGATTTCTTGCGAATGGCTGTGCGGCAATCGGAAACCATCTGCTCGGCCAGCAGGCCCTTGTCATGTGGCAAGTTGCGCTCTGACGTGCAGAAACGTGGTGCATCCTCGGGTATGCCGCCAGTGGCCAGCAGTGGCGTCAGATCGATACGTTGCTGACGTGGTGTTCGGCCTGCAGCCGGTTCCAGGTATTGCGGGCGACCAATGATATCAGACAGGTTGCGTACGCCCAGATAGGCCAGATGACGGCGCACATCTTCTGCTACAAAACGCATGTAGTGCATGACCTTTTCCACATTGCCGTGGAAGTGGCGCATACGCAGCACCTTGTGTTGAGTTGCTACACCGGTTGCGCAGTTATTCAGATGACAGATACGCAGATACTTGCAGCCCATGGCAATCATGGGGCCGGTGCCAAAACCGAAGCTCTCAGCTCCCATGATGGCCGCCTTGATGACATCCAGACCGGTTTTCAGACCACCATCGGTCTGTACCCGAACCTTGTCACGCAGGTTGTTGGCGCGCAGGACCTGATGAGTCTCGGACATGCCCAGCTCCCATGGAGAGCCTGCATATTTCACGCTGGTCAGAGGTGAGGCGCCTGTGCCTCCATCGTACCCAGAAATGGTGATCAGATCGGCATAGGCCTTGGCCACACCGGCCGCAATCGTGCCCACACCGGCTTCAGCAACCAGTTTCACGGAGACCAGTGCTTCCGGATTGACCTGTTTCAGATCGAAGATCAGCTGTGCCAGATCTTCAATTGAATAGATATCGTGATGTGGTGGTGGAGAGATCAGGGCAACACCCGGACTGCTGTGACGCAGCTTTGCAATCATCGCATTGACCTTGTCTCCTGGCAGCTGACCCCCTTCACCGGGTTTTGCTCCCTGCGCGATCTTGATCTGCAGCACTTCAGCATTAACCAGATAGTGTGGCGTGACGCCAAACCGGCCGGATGCGATCTGTTTGATCTTTGACATCTTCAGTGTGCCGTAGCGGGCTTTATCCTCGCCACCTTCACCGGAGTTGGAACGACCGCCCAATCGATTCATGGCCTCTGCCAGAGTCTCGTGAGCTTCCGGGGACAAAGCGCCCAGCGACATGCCAGCCGAATCGAATCGACTGAGGATCGATTCGACAGATTCCACGGCCTCGATGGGAATGGAGACACCTGGTTTCAGATCGAGCAGGTCACGCAACATGGCCGGACGTCGCTCATCGACCGTTTTCTGGTAAATGGTGTAGTCAGCGTAATCACCGCTGGTGACTGCCGCTTGCAGTTGCGTGACAACATCCGGATTGTAGGCATGGTATTCACCGCCGTTGATGTACTTCAGCAAACCGCCTTGAATGACGCCAACCTGAGGGTTGAACGCGGTCTTGGCGAGCAGGCGTGCATCGGTTTCCAGATCGCTGAAATCCATACCCTGGATGCGGCTGGTTGTGCCGGTGAAGCATAGGTCGACAACTTCGGAGTGCAGGCCAACGATTTCGTACAGTTGTGCTCCGCGGTAGCTTGAAATGGTGGAAATCCCCATTTTGGAGAGGATTTTCATCAAGCCCTTGTTGATGCCCTTGCGGTAGTTCTGTTCCAGTTGCGGTACATCGCTGGCAGACAGTTCACCGCGGCGTGCCATGCCGTTAATAGATTCGTAGGCCAGGTAGGGGAATACACAGGTTGCCCCGTTACCCACCAATACCGCGACCTGGTGAGAGTCGCGTGCCGTACCGGTTTCGATGACCAGGTTGGCATCGCAACGACAATCGGCGGCAATCATGGCCTTGTGGGCAGCACCCGTTGCCAACAGAGCATGGACGGGCAGCATGCCGCTGGCCAGCTCTCTGTCGCTGAGGATGATGATGACTTTCTGGTGTTCATTGACAGCGGTAACGCACTCTGTGCAGATCCGTTCCAAAGCTTCGCGCAGCGATTCCTCTTCAGGGTCGTACTGCAGACTGATGCGTTCGTGCGAATAGTTCGCTTCATCATCCATGACCAGCAGGGTTTCGAATTTTTCGCTGGATAGCACCGGCGATCGAACCAGCAGCCGGTTGGCATGATGGTGAGTTTCCCGAAACAGGTTCTTCTCACGACCAAGGCAGGTCTCTAAAGACATGACAATCGTCTCGCGCAGCGGATCGATTGGCGGGTTCGTGACTTGCGCGAACTGCTGACGGAAGCTGTCGTAGACATGCCGGACGTGCTCGGACATGACAGGGAACGGGGTGTCATCTCCCATGGATCCGATGGCTTCCTGAGCGCCTTCGGCCAGTACGCGTAGCACCTGATCGCGTTCTTCGAAGCTGACATTGAACATTTTTTCGTACACAGCCAGCTGTTCATCTTCCATGACCGGCGTGGCGTGTGCGGCATCACGCAGACGTGAACGCAAATGGCGTGAGTTCTTCTGCAGCCATTTTGCGTAGGGTTGACGATGCTTCAGCAAATCGCTGACATCCTGAGGCAGCAGCAGGCGTCCGGATTGGGTATCTACAGCCAGCATCTCGCCTGGCTTCAGGCGGCCTTTCTTGATGATGTCACTGGGCAGGTAGTCATGTACGCCAACTTCCGAGGCGAGCGTGATATGTCGATCCTTACTGATGACATAGCGGGCCGGTCGCAGGCCGTTGCGATCCAGCGCACAGCTGGCATAACGGCCGTCGGTCAGTACGACACCGGCAGGACCATCCCAGGGTTCCATGTGCATGGAGTTGTATTCGAGGAAGGCTCGCAGGTCGGAGTCCAGTTCCCAGGTGTTCTGCCAGGCAGGTGGCATCAGCATGCGCATGGCGCGGAACACGTCGATGCCACCTGCCATCAACAATTCCAGCATGTTGTCCAGGGACATGGAATCAGAACCGTGCTGGCTGACCAGAGGCAGCAATTCGTTGAGTTCCGGAAGTACAGGGGAGCGCAATTTGGACGCGCGAGCATTGGCCCAGCTGCGATTGCCGCGGATCGTGTTGATCTCGCCATTGTGTGCCAGGTAGCGAAATGGCTGAGCCAGACGCCATTGGGGCAGGGTGTTGGTGGAGAATCGCTGGTGGAAAACTGCGATGGATGATTGCAGCGACTCGTCCTCCAGATCTCGATAGAAAGTGGCGAGGTATTCGGGCATGACCAGACCCTTGTACAGAATCACATCGCAGGATAATGAACAGACGTAGAAGTCTGCATCTTTACCTGTCAGCTCGATCTCTGTACGACGTCTGGCAACGAACAGATGGCGATTGAATTCCGCGGTGTCCATTTCTTCAGTAACGGAGACAAAAATCTGCTCGATACGTGGCACGCTACGCTTTGCTTCTTCACCGCAGGCAGACAGATCGGTCGGCACCACGCGCCAGCCGTTGACCTTCAATCCGCGCTCCTCGCACTGCTTGCTCAGAATCGCTTTAGCCAGTTCGGCCTTGTCAGGATCACGGCTCAGAAAAATGATGCCGGTGCCAAATTCGCTTTCCAGCTCGAAGCCAGCTTTGCTGGCAGCCTGACGCAGAAATGCCTCGGGTTTTCGCAGTAACAGACCGCAACCGTCACCGGTTTTGCCGTCAGCACCGATGGCACCACGGTGGGTCATGCGTCCCAGGGAGGTAATGGCGGTTTCTACCAGCCAGTGGCTGGCTCGACCATCCATTTGCGCAATGAGGCCGAAGCCGCAGTTGTCGCGTTCGAAGTCAGGGTGATACAGGCCGTGCTCGGCCAGATTGTCCAGATACGTCATAAATTTCGACCGGAGTAAGCCAGAACGATAGCGCGGGCGATTTGCCGCACAGCCTGACATTATAACGATTCATGACGCACTTGATTTCCTGTCGGTTCTGGACTGACAAAGAAAATTGGTGATTTGACCACTGAGCACAAGCGAAAAGACTATTCCGGTGCAAAAACCTGCCTTTTACGCTCCATATTGGTGCGCTTTTGGTCTATTGGCCCTTTAGCACTGTTTGGATGCGTCCTACATTGCGAATCCATGGCTGGTCGGTCAGAGCGGAGGCCGGCATTTGCTGAACGGCGGTCTGAGCCTCTTCGAAGCCGGTATACAGCCCATGCAGTAATGCGTACCAGGTTTCACCATTACGCACGAAAGAATAGATCGAGTTCGGTGGTGAGAGAGTATTCCGGTTTCGCTGCAGGAAGCTTTCGATCGATTTCTGGTCTCGAGATGCGCTCATTTGCACGGTAATCAAGTCAGAATTCTGGACCAGTATCCAGGTGGGAGACTCAAGGATGTCAGCCACTTCCGGATTGACGTCGGGCAAGCTGCTGCTAGTCGGAGACTGTTCGGCGATAACGACTTCGGGCGTTGTCTCCGGCGCAGCTTCTGGTTGATTGTTACCTGCATCCGTTTCAACTGTTTCAATTGGCAGTGAGTCTGACGAATCAGCCGTCTCGGTCAAAGGCTGAGCCGTGTCTGTGCTTTGTTCGGTGTCAGTAGTCGGTTGTTCCGGAACAATAATGACAGGGCGATTGGCAACGTCTTGACTGGCGGGCTCGTTAACGGAAACGTCTGCGACATCCTGATTGTTAACGGTGATGTCAGCAAGCGTCTCGTCAGAGTCGTTTGCCTGTTCGGCGGTGTCTGAATCGGCGATTACATTATCGAGCTGAGAATTTACAGTGTCAGCAGAGCCATTGATGGTGATTTCAGCAGCATCCACTGGTGCAGTCGGCAGGGAGGTTGTCGTCGTCGGCTCGGGCAATTCAGCGGGAATGGGTGGCAGCGGGACGAGCTTGCGTTCTTCGACAACACGCACTGGCGGCGAATCACTGCTTGAATTGTTCTGCGTCGTGCCGTAACGCACTTCATCGTTGTCTGCGGCCGGCATGAACATGGCGAGTCCGCCCAGAATGAGTGCTGTTGCCAGCAGGCCCAGGCCCAGCTTGCCTTTGCGAGATTGCAAAAATGGCTCGCTTTCTTGTATGAACAGATCGTCGTCTGCCATGTGACCCGCAGCCAAGGGGTCGTATTGTTGATTGAGAAATTGTGCCGCTGCGGCTTGCAGGCTGGCAGGGAAGCCTCCGGACTGGTTGACCATCTCGTCAATGTCGGCATCGGAAAACGGCGCTTCACCCGCATAGCCGGCATCTTGCAGGCGAAAGGCAAGGTAGTCAGCTGCTCGGGCTTCGCTCATGCCGTCGATTGTCAGACTGGAGTAGGGCAGATCGGCGCCTTCGGGCAGCAGATCGGGTATGCGATCTTCGAATTCAGGGGGCGTTGCCAGTGCGACACGCATCAGGGTTTCGTCCTGACTGTTGATATACAACATGCCGCTGAGCAATTGAGTCAGCTCGGTTTCGCTGATGAGATTGGCATCATCCAGGACAATGGCGCTCAGGGTATTGCGTGCCACCATGGTTTGTAGTGACGGGACGAGCTGGTCAAGAATGTCCTTGAGCTTTTCAGGTGGCTTGACCTTGAATGCTTCGAGCATGCCGGCAAACAGGTTGAGAGTGCTGAAGCGTGGGCTGCCCTTGACGGCAAAGCACTGAATGCGTAGGCCGCTATTGGTTCCAAGCTGATTCAGCAGTGCGCTCTTGCCGGCACCTTGCTCGCCGAGTATCAATAACAGGTCATCACCGGTGATGAGTGCTTGTTTGACATCGGCCAGTTGTTCAAGGCCGGTTTCATCAACAAAGGTCAGTGCGTCAGGCGCAAGTGCGCCGAACGGCTGCCGATGCAATTGCAGCGCTGAAAGAGTGACATCAGACAGAAGATCTGTCCGGTGGATGTCCGATGCGTCTTTTGACGACATGGCGTGCTACGAAACCTGTGGATGAGTGATCTTACTACATACCTGTCATCAGTCGCAGGGTGTCACGTCGTAATTGAGTTTTAATTAACGAGGTGATGCGAGTCAATAACAGGAGGCGAGTACTTGTATGTATTAAAAAGAGCTTGGCAGATCGTCTGAAAATAATAGGCTGATCTATTGCAGATCTTATCCTCGAGCGCTCTCCTGGCCAGAAAAATGTTCGAGTGTTGCGTGCAGTGCTGAGTGATCGAAATCTGCACTCACATGCGAACGGCCAATTCCATCGAGCAATATCAGTCGCACAGCACCTGCGCTGACTTTCTTGTCTCGCGCCATATATTTCAGGAATACCTCTGGCGTCATCTGCGATGGTGCCCGTATGGGTAGACCCGCGCGCTCCAGCAGACGTAGTCCACGCGTGCGGATGGCCTCATCAATCAAGCCCAGTCGCACGGATGTGTCCAGCGCCATGGCGATACCAGCGCTGACAGCTTCGCCATGCAACCAGGTGCCGTAGCCCATGGCCGCCTCGATGGCATGACCGAAAGTATGGCCCAGGTTCAACAAGGCACGCATACCGTGTTCGCGTTCATCGGCTTCTACGACTCGAGCCTTGATTTCGCAGGAGCGACGCACGGCCTCACCTGTCGCAGCGGGGTCTCGTGACAACAGGGCGTCCATGTTGTCTTCGAGCCAGCTGAAAAAGTCACTGTCGATGATGAAGCCATATTTGATTACTTCAGCAAGTCCGGCTCGCAGTTCGCGTTCGTCCAGTGTCGCCAGCGTATCCATGTCGGCAATGACGGCAACCGGCTGATGAAAAGCGCCAATCATGTTCTTGCCCAGAGCGTGATTGACACCGGTCTTGCCGCCCACTGAGGAGTCAACCTGCGAGAGCAGGGTGGTCGGTAGCTGAATGAAATCGACGCCACGTTGGTAGCTGGCTGCCGCATAGCCCGTCATATCACCGATTACACCGCCGCCCAGGGCAATCAGCGTGCAGCTGCGATCAAAATTCTCATTGAGCAGAGCGCTGAATATATGGTTGAGCTCATCCAGGTTCTTGAAAGATTCTCCATCCTTCAGAATCACGCTGGAGGAGGGCACATTGCCCAAAGCTGCCAGTGTCTTGTCAAGATAGAGTGGTGCGATGGTCTCGTTGGTGACCACCATGGCTCGGTCACGTACATGGCTGGCCAGCAGGCCTTGCTGGTCAATCAGGCCGCTACCGATATGAATCGGGTAGCTGCGATTGCCGAGGTCGATGTTGACGGTTTGCATGAGGGCGAGCGCGAAATCGTAAATGAGGCAGTAGGATAACGCACGCTGAAGGCAGGCGTGGTAATGACATGGATAGTCTGTGCAACCTTGACTATTTGGCTTTGGTGTATCTCAACGGTTCCGAGACTGATGCAGGGCGCTCTATGGGTTCTTCATTGACGCTTGAGGCAGCCAGATTGATGTCATATTTCTTGAGGTGTCTGAGAATGCGTGACACCACGTGGTACATGCGACGCGAATCAGTGGATATCTCTGCATCGGCCACAGATTTGTAGATAGGTTCACGTTCTTCCATTAGTGAACGTAATCGGGCTTCCGGGTCTGCTGTCTGTAGCAAGGGGCGATTGGCATCAAAGCCGACGCGTCGCAACTGCTCCTTGATATCAACCTGCAAAAGGATGACATAGCCACGGGACATCAGGTGCTGGCGGTTCTCCTCTCTGAGTACCGCACCGCCTCCGGTCGCCAGTACCAGTCCGGGCAGCATCGTCAGTTCATTGATGATGCGCGCTTCTCGGTCGCGAAAGCCGGCTTCACCTTCGTAGTCGAAAATGGTGGGGATGTCGACACCGCATCGCGCTTCGATTTCTCGGTCGCTGTCTATGAAGCGATAGCCGATCTTGCGGGCCAGGGCTCGACCAACGGTACTCTTGCCTGAGCCCATGGGGCCGACTAGAAAAATGCTGGTCATGTTGATCGTGGTGGCGTGGACTCGTGCATTCTACCCAACAATGGCCGCTTTCTGCACGCGACTCGAAACTCGATTGACATTTGTTTGGCGGTTATCGTTGTTGTTCCGGATTCAGGAGACTCGGATTGCCCATAAAAAAAGCCCGCATCCGAAGAGGCGGGCATTTCTGGAATTGCAGGGCGTGAACCCTGCAGGGCCGCCGTATCAGTAGCTCAGAGAAACATTTTCCTTGATGATTTTCGGCGTTACGAAGATCAGCAATTCTGATTTGTCATCCTGATTGGTGGTGTGCTGGAACAACCGGCCGATCAGAGGCAGATTGCCGAAGAATGGCACCATGTCGACCTTGTTGATGACGGTCTGCTCGTAGACGCCACCCAGTACCACGGTTTCACCATTGTCCACCAATACCTGAGTACTGACTTCGCGAGTATCGATGCTGGGTACCTGTAGAGTGCCGGCGCCAAAGATCTCACCGACCGTGTCCTTGTTTACTTTCAGGTCCATGACGATGCGATCGTCTGGCGTGATCTGCGGGGTAACGGTCAGGCCCAGTACGGCTTTTCGGAATGACACTGACGTCGCACCGCTGGATGATGCCTCAAGGTAGGGGATTTCCACACCTTGTTCGATATAGGCTTCATGTTGATTAGCTGTGATGACGCGAGGGCTTGAGATAACTTCACCATTACCTTCTGCCTGCATGGCTGAGAGTTCCAGTTCCAGCAGCGTGCCGAAGGGTAGTTTGGCCAGAGCCACTCCCAGCGAGCCGGCGGCGTTGCTGCCTGGCAGGTTCACATTGAACCGGTTGTCGTCGAGGCCGTCGCCATTGATCAGATCCTGCACTCCATTGGCGTTGCCCGATAGTGCAAAGCCTGTGTCGTTTGCAGAGGTGGTATTCCGGTTAAGTCCCCAACGCACACCAATGTCCTTGTTGAAGTCATCTGATGCGATAACGATCCGTGATTCGATCAGCACCTGCCGGATGGGGACATCCAGACGATGCACCAGCGCCCGGATGCTCTCTAACTGGTCGACGGTGTCGTTGATCAGAAGTGTGTTGGTACGATCATCGACTGAGACACTGCCACGCTCGGTCATCATGCCGCCATCCTTGGATTGCAGCAGGGTGGCCAGTTCAGAGGCCTTGGCATAGTTGGCCTGAAAGAACTCAGTGCGTAATGGTGCAAGTTCTGTTTTCTGTTTCAAGCCTTCCAGTTCGATACGTTCACGAGTAGCTATTTCTTCGGCTGGCGCAATCATGATGACGTTGCCCGCCTGACGCTTGCCCAGAGCCTTGGTCTGCAGAATGATGTCCAGCGCCTGGTCCCAGGGGACGTTTTTGAGACGCAAGGTCAACTTGCCCTGAACCGAATCACTGACCACAATATTGAGATCTGTAAAGTCTGCAAGCAGTTGCAGTACTGAGCGCACCTCGATGTCCTGGAAATTGAGAGACAACTGCTCACCAATGTAGCCAAACTTGGCTTTGCGATTCTCTTCGATTTCATCTCTGCTCATCGGCTTCAGCTCAACCGTGAACATATCATCTGTCTGATAAGCCAGTTGTTCGAATTCCTGGGTAGCAGGCTGAATGATGACCTTGGTGCCACGCTTGTTGGAAATGGCGTCGATGAACTGCACCGGCGTACCAAAATCCATGACATCCAGTCGTTTCTGAAGTTTGTCAGCCAGCTGTGTGTCAGGAAATTCAACTACCAGTCGACCGCCTTCCTGGCGCATGTCAGTGACTATGCCTGCTGAGGAAAGGTTGAAGATGACTCGACCTTCGCCCATCGGGCCGCGCCTGAAATCCAGAGCATCGATTGTATTCACACGTGCCTTGATCGGGCCGCTGGCCTGAATCAGTGCGGGCTCTTCGACACCGTTGGCTGCGGCCAGTTCGAGCTCTGTAGCTCCCGCCGGGCTGCCGCTGGAGTCCAGTGTCACAAGTAGCTGATTGCCTTTGACCGATGTCGTGTAGGGCGACAACGCTGTCAGGTTGATGACTACGCGAGTGCGTCCGCCGGCTTCTACTGTTGTGACGTTCTGCAACATGCCGGAACTGATTGCGATGCGACGATCATCCAGTTCATTGCTGGTGTCGGCCAGGTCCAGAGCAATGCGCGCCGGGTTGTCAATGGTGAATGCTTTGGGCACCTGTGCCGGACCACTGAGTGTCAGCGCCAGTTGCTGTTTGTTGCCAGGCAAGGTCACATGACTGATATCGATCAGTGAGTTGCCTGCTGCATGCAGATGCTGACTTGCGAAAGCCGCTCCCGCCAACAGTGCAAGTGCTGCTGCGCGGGCTATCCCGCGAGCACACAGACAGGTTCTGCCAAGGCTGGGTCGGTGCGTGTTTTCACGGACTTGAGTTTTCAACGTATTCTCCGTTTTCATCTTAGTCTTCGGTCATCGCGAGTTGCGCGTCACGATTTACCCAGCCACTGAGACCATCTGGTACCAGCTCGACTATTTCAATCTTGGTTTCTGAAACTTGTACGATCTTGCCGTGATTCTGCCCGGCGTAATTGCCTGGTTGTACACGATGGATCGTTCCGTCGGGGTCTCTGACCAGCCCCCAGGTTTGTGTCTTTTGCTGTAACAGGCCAACCATCTTCAAGGCATCTACAGGGTAGTTCTCCAGCGGTTCGCGACGACGTGTTGCTTCTGGTCGCGGGCCGTTGTATTCCGACTCTTCAATAATCGGTGAAGATGAAAGGTCGGTTTGTGCGCGAAAGGGGTCACGTACATCCTGAACAGTGTAGGAAAAAGTCTGGTATGGCGGGAATTCAGGCAAGGGGTCAACCTTGCCTTGATGAGCCTGTTTGGTCTCAGCAATGAATTGTTCGAGGTCAGACATGTCGCCACCGCAAGCGGTAAGCATGGTCATGAAACCGAACAGCGGTATGATTTTCAACCGTTGCATGGTTTATTCGTCCTCCTCGATATAGCGGTACGTCGTGGCCATCAGATCCATTTTCAATCTTCTGGCTTCGTTGGTATTTTTGTTTGAGTTGCGGGGGTCTCTCAGTTCAGCAATATCAATATTGCTGAGAGTTACGATGCGGGGCAGGGCAGCCAGTCCACTAATGAACTTGCCGAACTGATGGTACTGCCCGGTAACACTTATTTTTATCGGATATTCTGCGTAGAATTCTCGAGGTATTTCGGTGTCAGGCTTGAAGTATTCAACTTCAAGTCCACTTGCAACACTGGTTTGCGAAAGATCGACCAGCAGACTTTCAATGTCGGTCTTGTTCGGCAACTGGCGTAGCATGATGTTGAATGTCTTCTTCATCTCTTCAAGTTGTTCGACGTAGGCTGTTCGGTTAGCAGCCTTGGCCTGTTCGCTATCGAACTTCTGTCTTAGTTGCAGTTCCTGGGCCTCAACAACCTTGAGTTTGTCGAACTGGGGTTTGATCATCAGATGCGCCATGCCGCCGATAACTGCGGCACAGGCCAGCATGACCAGAATGGTGCGTAGCACGACCGGTGCAGTACCGATGCGCTTGAAGTCCTCGCCATCGATATTCTGCAACTCGGCGAAGGTGTCGCTAAATGCCATTGTCAGACTCCTGCTCGGTTTTTGGCTTGTCTTGAACGACACTGAGTTTGAATGTGGAGATGCCGTCCTCCTTGTCAGATTCGATAACGTCCAGGCGCGGCTTGGTGAAGTAGTCGCTACGATCCATGCGACGCATCAGTGCTGAAACTCGTGCGTTGGACTCTGCACGGCCTTGCAGTACCAGTTGCTCACCACCTTGCTGCTTCATGGCTGTCAGGAATATTCCGTCTGGCAGTCTTGTCGCAATTTCATGGAAGGTGTGCACTATCTGAGGACGCTGTCCTTGCAGTTGCTGGATGATTTCCATGCGTGCCAGCAGGTTGTTCTTGGTCTCTTCAAGCTCCTTGATCTCCTTGAGTTCTTCCTGGAGAAGTGCGATCTCGTTATTCAGCCGATCGTTGCGTTTAGTTTGGAAGTTGACCTTGTCCTCGGCGAACTTGAAGCCTGCAAAACCGACTCCTGCTGCCAGCGCCATGCAGAATCCGAGGACAACATAAAACTCCTTGTTCTTTTCGACGCGATGGGTCTCGCGCCAGGGAAGAAGGTTTATACGTGTCATTTCTCTGCTCCTCGCATTGCCAATCCACAGGCAATCATCATGGCTGGGCCATCGCCCTTGAGTTTATGTGGGGGGATGTCCGTGGCCACTGACATCGTGCTGAAAGGGTCCGCAATAACGGTGGGTGTACCTATGCGCTGTTCGATCAGCTCGTCAACACCGGGAATTCCGGTGCAGCCACCAGCCAGTACAATCTGATCGACATAGTCGTTCTTGTCGGCAGAGAAAAAGAATTGCAGGAAGCGATTGGCCTGCTGAACCATCAGATCTCGAAATGGGGTGAGAACTTCCGAGTCGTAAGTGTCGGGCAGTCCGCCGACACGTTTTACACGCCCGGCATCCTCATAGGACAAGCCGTAGCGGCGCATGATCTCTTCAGTCAGCTGCTTGCCACCGAAAGGTTGCTCACGGGTGTAGATCAGCTTCTGGTCACGCAGGACGCACAGGCTGGTCATACTGGCACCTACGTCCAGAATGGCTACGGTCTGATCGGCGCCTTCGTCAGGTAGCTGGTGTTTGATCAGCTGGAAGGCGGCTTCGGTGGTGTAAGGTTCGACATCCACGATCTTGACATCGAGTCCACCAATTTCAGCAGCCGCGGTGCGATCCTCGACATTCTCGCTACGCGAGGCGGCAAGTAATACATCCACCATGCCTTTGGCCTCTTCTGAAGGCCCCATGACACAAAAGTCGAGATTGACCTCTTCAAGCGCGTAAGGGATGTATTGATCAGCCTCGAGCTGGATCTGGGCATCCATTTCGTGATCCTTCAGATCGTCGGGCATCTGAATGACCTTGGTAATTACCATGGCGCTCGGTACCGCGATGGCGCAAGCTTTGGTGCGGGAGCCGGAGCGCTTTACCGCCCTGCGAATTGCTTCGCCGACCGCTTCCACGTCCTGCAGGTTCTTTTCATTTACCGCGTTAGCCGGCAAGGGCTCAACGGTGTAGCTCATGACCTTGAACCCCTTTTTAGTGGGTTTCAGTTCAAGAAGCTTGACCGAGGTTGCGGTAATGTCCAGGCCAATCAGGCCTGCATTTCTGGATGATATTTTGAGTGCCATGTCAGGTTTAGCGCCCAAACCGGGATATTCCTTTAGCGCTGGTCGAGGTTTTCCCGTCCAACTTCGCGGTCTGGTTCACAATTCTCCGTAAGTAGCTGTTATCCAGCGGTGAGCGATCTGGCTTGTCGAAATCCGGCTGCGGGCAAGTCAGTGGCAGAATCCCGACACATAACGCAAATATCAGAATCTATCGATCTGAAAGTTGCAAAAGTGCCGGACAACTTTTACTTTCACGTGCTGGCCAGTTGATATAATTCGGGAACTCTGAAACTGAAAACAGCCAGTCAATGCCCTTATCCTCTGGTTCAAGACGTCGTCACCGCCGCACGAGTCGCAAAAGTTCGCGACGCCGTAGCGGGGGGTGGCTGAGCAAGATATTCAAGGGGCTTGCCATTGCTGGTATTTCGCTGGGAATACTTGCCGCAATGGGAATTGGTTATCTTTATTACACGATAGCCCCGACCCTGCCCGATGTTCAGCAGCTGCGAGAAGTGCAGTTGCAGATGCCTTTGCGCATCTTCACCGCTGAAGGCGATCTGATTGCCGAATACGGCGAGAAACGGCGTGAGCCGGTGATGATTTCCGAAGTTCCGGATAGTCTCAAGAACTCGATCATCGCCGCCGAAGATCAGACCTTCTATACCCACCCTGGTGTGGCTTGGCAAGGATTGGCCAGAGCCGCCTTCTACCTGGTCAAGACCGGCCGTAAGGGCCCTGGTGGCAGTACCATCACCATGCAGGTGGCTCGTAACTTCTTTCTGTCCAACGAGCGCACCTACGATCGAAAAATCCGGGAAATATTTCTCTCCTTCAAGATCGAAAGCGAGCTTGCCAAGGACGAAATCCTGGAGCTGTACATCAACAAGATCTACCTGGGAACCCGTTCCTACGGCTTCGCAGCGGCCTCAAGGGTCTATTACGGTAAGTCGATTACTGAACTGGATCTGGCCGAGTCGGCCATGCTGGCTGGATTGCCAAAAGCCCCTTCGCGTTACAACCCGATTGTCAATCCTGAACGAGCCTTGCTGCGTCGGGATTACGTGCTGGGCAGATTGCTGGCTCTGGGCATGATTGATCAGCAAAGTCATGACAGCGCCAAGGCGGAAGTGGTTACTGCCGAATTACATACGGCCAAGCCGGATGTGGAAGCTGATTATGTCGGCGAGATGGTACGGGCGCGTGTTGAGCAGCTTTTTGGTAAGAACTGGGCCAATGCTGGCTACAAGGTATACACCTCCATCCGGTCCCAGCAGCAGACGTCCGCCAATACCGCTTTGCGTGATGCCTTGTATGACTATGAGCGCCGACACGGCTATACCGGTCCTCTTGCGCAGTTGGATGCCGAGACCATGGCCGATCCACTGCTGCTGTCGGAAGCTCTGGAAGCATTGCCCAATCCTGGTGACTTGTTGCCGGCAGCGGTCATATCTGTACAGGATGACAACACTGCTACGGTTATGACGGAAACCGGTGAACAACATGTCCTGCCATTCGAGGACGTGGAATGGGCCCGCGAGCGTATCTCCATTGACAAGCAGGGAGATGAGATTACAAACGTGAATGAAGTCATGGCTGTAGGCGACGTTATTGCCTTGCAGCGGCGCAAGGATGGCTCTGCTCGATTTGTACAAGAGCCTGCAATCGAGGGAGCATTTATTGCCATGGAACCTGATACCGGTGAAATCACGGCGCTGGTTGGTGGCTACGACTACTACCGCAGTAAATTCAACCGGGCGACTCAGGCTCGACGTCAGCCTGGCTCGACCTTCAAGCCTTTTATCTACTCGGCAGCTCTGAATGCCGGCGATACAGCGGCTACCATCTATAACGATGCGCCCGTGGTTTTCCACGATAGTGCACTGGAAGGTGAATGGCGTCCGTCCAATTACAGCGGACGGTTCTTTGGACCTACCCGTTTGCGCGAAGCATTGGTGAAGTCTCGCAACCTGGTATCGGTGCGAGTATTGCGGGAAATCGGTATACCTTACGCCGTCGAATATGCACAGCGTTTCGGCTTCGAGCCGGGTCGTCTGCCACCTGATTTGTCATTGGCGTTGGGTAATGCATCGGTTACGCCCATGGAGATGAGTGGGGCCTTTGCCGTCTTTGCCAACGGCGGCTACAAAGTGCCGGCGCATTTCATTGACCGTGTGGAAGATCCACGAGGCAACGTTATCTACAGCACGCCCAAGGTGGTGTTCTGTGACGATTGTGATCCGAATTTCGTCAACCCGCTGGATGCGGAGTTGGAGTCTGAAGGCTCGGCATCTAATGGTGAGCCGGCTACCGGTGCGGCGGTGACTAACGATGAAGTCCTGGAGGTCCTGAATAATGAGGATGCCACGGCGGAAGAGAGTGCTGCAGCGAGTCTGGAATTGAAAAAAGTGTTGTTGGATACAGTCGATGCACCACGCGTCATCGATGAACGAAATGCTTATCTCATGACCAGCATGATGCGCGAAGTGGTGCAAAGGGGTACTGCCCGTCGTGCCGGTGAGGCCTTGAAGCGCGGTGATCTGGCTGGCAAGACGGGAACTACCAATAACCAGCTCGACGCCTGGTTCGTCGGTTTTAACCCAAAGGTCGTTGCTGCCGCGTGGATCGGTTCTGATGGTCTTGATCCATTGGGACGGGGCGAGGCAGGTGGTGTTGCAGCCTTGCCTATGTGGACCAGTTTCATTGCCGAAACCCTTGCTGGCACTCCGGAAGTCGACTTTCCACCGCCACCGGGACTCAAGACTATTCGTATCGATCGCAAGACCGGTGAACCGGCGGCAGGCGATAACACCATGCTTGAACTGTTCCTGGAGGACAACATGCCCGATGCTGAAGCGCTGAAGCGTGCCGAGGCAGCTGAGCAGTCCAGCGAAGGTGATCCGGTGGTTGATTACGACAAAAGCCGAAGTGAGAAAGTCGAGGAAGTCGAGCAGCTGTTCTAGGCAGCTGTTCCGGGCTTCTGCTCCTGCGCAGCGATTTGCACCCTGTAGGCTCTCGGGGTGCAATCGAATCGATTGCGGAAGCAGGTGGAAAAATGCTGCAGATTCTGTGTCCCGTGCTTGATCGCGATTTCACTGATAGACAGCTGGGCAAAGCGCGGATCGCGCAGCTCAAGAGCAATGGCGTCGAGGCGCGTCTGACGAATATAGCTGCTCAGGGATACGTCCTCCTTGGCAAAGATGGCATTGAGTCTTCGCACTGACAATCCGGTATGGGTTGCCACCTTTGTGCGATCAAGCTCATGATCATGCAAATTATCTCGAATGAACGATTTTGCACGCAACAACACGTGTTGCTCGGGCGAGGACAGCTCTATGGTGCGAAATTCCTGTGAAGAGGCCAGGCCCGTTGCTACCAGATCGATCAGCGTGTTCTGGATCAGAGTTTGCAATGAGGGGGTGGATTCATTGGCATAGTCCGAAAAGGCAATGATATTTTCGCGTACCAGTTTGCCGATACCTGACTGTCCATCGATAAGGCGAGCCGCCATCAACTCCGCCGTCGGCAGCCGGTCTAACAGGCATTTTTTGGGTAGCTGAATAACTATCTGATGAAAGTTGTCCGATAGGCTCAACTCGTAGGGGGCCGTACTGCTGTAGAGGGCCATGTCGCCTGGTCTGAGTATGGTTTGCTGATCAAACTGGGATAGAACGGCGGTGTGAGTCAATTGCAGGCTGATCAGAAAACATGAATCCGTCTCCTGACGAATGTCGGTGTTCCTGCGGTTCACCGTGTGGGCCGAGCCCTGGACATTGGATATCGACAGCATCGAATACCTGTCAATGTCGATACAGCCATGAAAATTGCGTCGATCGGCACCCGTCGTACAGTCCAGCCTGACATAGCTGTCGCAGACCGCTTCGTGCCAGAACCCAAACCGCTCTTTTTTCGGAATATTGACGGTGTTGTAGTGCGTCTGTGGGTCCATGGAATTGTCCTCTGGGGCAAAACTATGTTGCAAACGTGTCAAAAACGCAAGTTTTGCAGCCCAAATGCGAAAGCAGGCGTGCTTGAGTCTGGCTACTTTGATAGCTCATCAATGAGGATTCTGTCATGAGCGATATTGTCAAAGTTGCAGCGGTCCAGGCTGCTCCCTCTTTTCTGGATATTGACGAAGGCGTTGCCCGGGCCATCCGCTATATCGAGGAGGCGGCGAGCCAGGGTTGTCAGTTGGTGGTGTTCCCTGAAACCTGGTTGCCAGGCTATCCGAATCACATCTGGCTTGGTGCGGTGGCCTGGTCAATGCAGTTTTCTGTGCCGTATTTCCATAATTCTATCGAGGCGGGCGACAAGTATGACTGTGCACTGGCTGAGGCCGCACGTCGCAACAGCATCCAGGTTTCCATGGGGCTGTCGGAGCGTGATGGTGGAAGCCTTTATATTGCACAGTGGCACTATGGCGAACACGGTGAAATCATCAAGCGCCGCCGCAAGCTCAAACCTACGCATGTAGAGCGAACGGTATTCGGTGAAGGTGATGGCAGCGATCTGATGGTTAGTGCCACCTCCATCGGCAGAGTCGGGCAGCTATCCTGTTGGGAGCATCTACAGCCGTTGTCAAAGTACGCCATGTACAGCCAGAATGAGCAGATACATTGTGCGGCCTGGCCTAATCTGGCCTTGTATGAAGGTGGAGCCTATGCGCTCAGCCACCAGGTCAATAATGCTGCGAGCATGATCTACGCGGTCGAAGGCGGTTGTTATGTCGTGGCGGCGTGCGCTCTGGTATCGAAGGCCCAGCAGGATACCTTGTGTCAGGGCGATGCCCTGCGCGAACAGTTGTGTCCTGTCGGGGGCGGTTATTCGAAAATCTATGCACCGGATGGACAGTCCATCGGAACGGCATTGGCACATACCGAAGAGGGGCTGATTACCGCCGATATTGACCTGGCCTTGATTGCCGCAGCCAAAACAGTTGCTGACCCTGCCGGTCATTACTCTCGGCCAGATGTGACTCGTCTGATGTTCAACAACAAATCACAGCGGCCGGTGGTCAGTTTCGATGAGGCTCGTGGTGTGGTTGCAGGCTTGAGTAACGATACACCCGATGATGTGGAGGTAGCGGATGCCATCGACAGCTAATCCCGCTGCCCCCGAACGGCAATACCCGCTGCGTATGCCCAGTGGCTGGGTTGCTCCGGTGCCGGCCTGGAAGTCTACGTTTGCTGACTCGGTCAGCAGTGTCTCGATGTGCGTGATCGGTTTTCAGCACACACCTGAAATCAGAGTCATGGGGTATCTGCGGGAGTTGTCGGCCGTTCTTGTCAACGCGGCTGTCTGCGATTTTGCCAGTAGTGATGCGGGTCAGGGAATGCAGGAGACGGTTTGTATCGCTTACTGGTTAGACGCTACAAAGGCGCAAGCTGATTTGAGCTGCTCAGTTTTCAAGACGATGTGGAGTAAGCATATGGCGGCAGAGTTCGGCTACGGTGTCTTTTGCGAATCGATCAACGTGCCATTCGATCGCTCGGAAACCTTGTTTTCCGGACCCGTTCACGCTCATGGCATGAGCCAGTCAAGGCTTGGCGTCGAAGGGCCTATCCCGCATCATCAGTACTGGGGAGGTATGCGTGATCGCATTCCACTGGCGGCACGGGATTCGCTGTCGCAGAGCGATTCACTGCGTATCGTCGAGCAGTCTGATACTCGTGTGCTGGTCACGGCCCACGAAAATCTGTGCATCATTCGTTCGGGACAAGACTGGTCTCAATGTGATGTGCAGCAATTAGGGGAATATCGGGACACTATCGAGCCTATTTTAAAGGCTGGCATGAGCTTCTTGCGTGACCACGGCGAGCAGGTCAATTGTTATAGCTGTCGTTATATGAGGGATCTGAACAGCGACGGGACTGACGTGCCGAGAAGTTTCGGACTGGCCTGTTTTCGCACCATGAAAGATCTGGAGGATTGGGCGGAGCACCATCCTACGCACCTTGCGATATTCAATACCTTTCTGGGTATTGCTCAGCAGCACGGGCCTGATTTGCAACTCAGGCTGTGGCACGAAGTATCTGTACTGCCTGCTGATGGGCAGTGGGCCGAATATGTAAATTGCCGGCCCGGTACCGGATGGCTGGGCGGGATCTGACAGGAGTCTGGCCGGGGAAGGAGCTTCCCCGGCCAAGCCATGAAGTGCAGAACTAGCGCTGACTCAATTCACGAACCGCTTCGACCATGACACCCAGATGTTCCGGGTTGACGAATTGGTGAATGCCGTGGCCCAGGTTGAATACATGACCTGTTCCGGGGCCATAGCTGTCCAGTACCTTTTTCACTTCTACCCGGATGCTCTCTGGCGAGCCGTAGAGAGCAGAAGGATCGAGGTTGCCCTGTAGAGCAACACGGTCAGCGGTCTTGGCGCGGGCATCAGCCAGGTTCATGGTCCAGTCAACGCCCAGTCCGTCACAGCCGGTGTCGGCCATGATGTCCAGCCATTGGCCACCGTTTTTGGTAAAGAGGACGACTGGTACCTTGCGGCCATCGGCCTCACGGGTCAGACCATCGACTATCTGCTGCATATAACGTAGCGAGAACTCTCGATAGTTGGCTGGAGAAAGCACGCCGCCCCAGGTATCGAAAATCATTAGCGATTGAGCACCGGCTGCCACCTGGGCATTGAGATAGCTGATAACCGATTTGGCAGTTTTATCAAGCAGTTCGTGCAGCAGGGCAGGGTCTGAGAACAACATACCCTTGACCTTGGAAAAGTCCTTGCTACCGCCACCCTCAACCATATAAGTGGCCAATGTCCAGGGGCTGCCTGAAAAACCGATCAGTGGTACACGGCCATTCAGCTCGCGACGAATGGTGCTGACAGCATCCATAACGTAACGCAACTTGTCGTCAGGGTCGGGGATGGGGAGTTTTTCAACATCAGCCCGGTTACGTACTGGATTGGAGAATTTAGGACCTTCGCCGGTTTCGAAGTGCAGACCGAGTCCCATGGCATCCGGAATGGTCAGGATGTCGGAAAACAGGATGGCTGCATCCAGATTGAAACGATCAAGAGGCTGCAGAGTGACTTCGCACGCCAGATCTGGCGTGCTACACAGTGTCATGAAGTCACCTGCTTGCTTGCGTACCTTCAGGTACTCAGGCAGATAACGACCCGCCTGGCGCATGACCCATACAGGCGTTCGGGAAGTTTCTTCGCGGTTCAGGGCACGAAGGTACAGGTCATTCTGCAAGGCAGCGGTCATGTTGATACGTCAGGATTGCAGACCGTCAGGCGGTGGCGGTCTTGGATGAGCTTTGCACAGCTTCTTCTTCGCTGGCCAGATATTGCAGGATGCCTTCTGCAGCATTGCGGCCTTCGAATACAGCCGTAACAACCAGGTCAGAGCCACGAACCATATCACCACCGGCAAAAACCTGTGGATTGCTGGTCTGGTGCATGAAAGTAGCGGTGCTCGGGGCGACAACACGACCACCATCATCTGTGTTGATGCTGAAGTCGGTAAACCAGGGTGCCGGGCTGGGTCGGAAGCCGAAGGCGATGAGAACGGCATCCGCCGGTATCACCTCTTCTGTGCCGGGAATGATTTCTGGCATGCGGCGGCCACGTCCATCGGCTGCGGAAAGTCGAGTAGTGACAACCTTGACGCCTGTTACATCACCAGCTTCGTTGCCAACGAGTTCTACCGGTTGGCGGTTCCAGAGAAAGTGTACGCCTTCTTCTTTAGCGTTCTTTACTTCACGGCGTGAGCCGGGCATGTTTTTTTCGTCACGTCGATAGGCACAGGTTACCGAGTCTGCACCCTGGCGAATGGAGGTTCGATTGCAATCCATGGCGGTATCGCCACCACCGAGTACCACGACCTTCTTGCCGCTGAGGTTGACAAAATTCTCCTTGTTTTCGTCCCATTCGTACTGATGGTTAACGTTGGAGATCAAAAACGGCAACGCTTCGTGCACATTATTCAGGTCTTCACCTTCAAAACCGCCGCGCATATACGTGTAGGTACCCATGCCGAGAAAAACGGCATCGTATTCATCCAGTAATTCCTGAAATTGTATGTCTTTGCCGATTTCGGTATTCAGAATGAATTCGACGCCCATCTCTTCCAGAATTTCCTGGCGAGTGAAAACGACTTCCTTCTCCAGCTTGAAAGGCGGGATACCAAATGTCAGCAGGCCGCCAATCTGGGAGTACTTGTCATAAACCACTGCCTTGACACCATTTCGCGTCAGAATATCTGCACAGCCCAGTCCTGCTGGGCCGGCGCCGATAATGGCTACTTTCTGCCCTGTTGGCGTAACGCCTGACATGTCAGGTCGCCAGCCTTGCTTGAGGGCTTCGTCGGTGATGTATTTTTCGATGGAGCCGATAGTGACGGCACCGAAGCCGTCATTAAGTGTGCAGGCACCTTCACACAGGCGATCCTGCGGGCAAACACGACCACACATCTCGGGCAGAGAGTTGGTCTTGTGTGATAGCTCCGCAGCTTCAAACAGATTGCCTTCGGCAATCAGTTGCAGCCAATTGGGAATGTAGTTGTGTACAGGACACTTCCACTCACAATAGGGATTTCCACAAGACAGGCATCGAGCGGACTGATCCGCTGCCTTTTCGGCAGAGAATTGTCCGTAGATTTCCTTGAAATGCTTGATGCGGACTTCTGCCTTTATCTTTTTGGGGTCTTTCCTGGGCAGGTCGAGAAACTGGAATGTTTTGTCACTCATGAAGTGTTCTCTAAAAAAGCATCAAGCGGAAGGCCGTATCAGGCGGGTGTCAATCGATCCTTGATTGATTTGCTGACAATGCTCATGTCAGCCCGACCTTGTAATTGTGGTTTGACCAAGGCCATGACCTTGCCCATATCCTTGACTGAATCAGCGCCGGTTTCAACAATGGCACTATCAATCAGTGCGTGAACTTCGGCTTCGCTCAGAGCTTCAGGCATATATGTCTGAATCAGCTCGATTTCGATCTGTTCCTGAGCAACTAAATCGTCACGGCCAGCGGCGGAATATTGCGAAATGGATTCGCGACGCTGCTTTAACAGCTTGTCCAGCAGGGCGATGACCGTAGGTTCATCAAGATCGATGCGTTCATCGATTTCCTTCTGCTTGAAGGCGGCTGAAATCAGACGCAATATGGCAAGGCGAGGTTTTTCGCCTGCTTTCATTGCAGTCTTGATGTCATCCAGAACGCGTTGACGGGTTTCGCTCATCAAGTGAATCCGATAGACAGCTAAAGAGGACGCGCACAGACAAACAGTTGAAGCAATTCAACTGTAAAAAGTGCCGATGCACAATATAATAACGAACTTTACCTGACGTAATGTGACGTGGCCGCACTACAGGCAGGACGGATGTGCACAACCGGGTCGTACTGCCCGGTTGCCAACAGCCTGTCTACTTGTTTTAGTAGAGACGAACGCGACGTGAAGATTCTTTGGACACCTTTTTCTGGTGACGCTTGACTGCCGCTGCTGCCTTGCGCTTACGCTCGGTAGTGGGCTTTTCATAGAATTCACGGCGGCGAGTTTCGGTGAGGACACCCGCTTTCTCACATGATCGCTTAAAGCGACGCAGGGCCATTTCGAAGGGTTCGTTCTCTTTGACGCGTACTGAAGGCATTAATGAATTACTCGGTGAATCGCGGAAAGTTCTCTAGTATAACGGTATTCGCGTCAACAACTCAATGTATCGAGAGATTTCGTCGGCGTGAATTCGTGCGCAAGAGCAAGTTCATGGTGCCTATGTGCGCTGAATCCAATGTTACACTCGCCAGATTTGCTCGGAAAACGCATGATAACGCTAGGAATCGAGAGTTCCTGTGACGAAACCGGGTTGGCTCTCTATTGTTCAGAGCGCGGCTTGCTGGCAAACGCACTTTTCAGTCAGGTGGATCTGCACGCACTCTATGGTGGTGTTGTTCCAGAGCTGGCCTCACGAGATCATGTCAGACGTCTGGTGCCGCTGACCAGGCAAGTGTGCCAAGAGGCCGGCATACCGATAACGGCCATAGATGGCGTGGCCTACACCGCAGGACCCGGACTTGCCGGAGCGTTGCTAACCGGCGCCATGATGGCGCGTGGCCTGGCCTGGGCGTTACAGCGTCCGGCTCTGGGAGTACACCATCTGGAAGGTCATGTGCTGGCCCCCATGCTGGAGCCAGATGCGCCAGAGTTTCCTTTTGTCTGTCTGCTGGTATCCGGTGGGCATACGCAACTGATTCACGTGGCAGCGCCCGGGCAATACGAATTGTTGGGAGAGTCGGTTGACGACGCTGCTGGCGAGGCGTTTGACAAGACAGCGAAAATGCTCGGTCTGTCCTATCCGGGTGGTCCGGCTTTGTCGCGATTGGCCGAATCCGGCGATGCATCTCAAGTCAAGTTGCCGCGACCCATGCTCGACCGACCGGATCTGGACTTCAGTTTCAGTGGTTTGAAGACGGCAGCTATTACTCGTTACAAAGCGTTCATGGCAACGGAGCCCGCCTCAACAGTTGCTATCGACGCATTTCGCGCGAACCTGGCAGCCAGCTTTGAACAAGCCGTGGTCGACGTGCTGATAGGCAAGAGTCGACGCGCATTGGCGAAGACGGGTCTGTCCCGTCTGGTTATCTCGGGTGGTGTGAGTGCCAACAGCCAGCTGCGAAAGGCTGCTGATGAGCTGACCGCTGAAGGTTACAGAGTGTTTTACCCGCGCCTGGAATTCTGCACGGACAACGGGGCCATGATTGCGCTGGCAGGCGCCCAACGCCTGCAGCGTGGTGAGAGCACAGATCTGGCGGTCAGCGTCAAACCTCGCTGGCCGCTTGATAGTCTGATGGCCTGATGTTGTCAGTGCGGTTCGGGCGACGCTGGTTCAGCGCTTGCCGATGACAGGCTCTGTGCCTGCGATCAGGCGTTGAATATTGCCACGATGCGTATAGTAGAGAAAAGCCCCGATCATGGTGAATCCGACAGCGAAGGTCTGATGGCCCTCGAACGATAAATATACCGGTACCAGAGCAAAGGTCACGAGGGCGGCCAGCGACGAGCGTTTGAAGGTCAGGCTGATGGCCAGCCAGGTCAGTAGAGCCAGCGCTCCGACGGTAAGATCGATTCCCAGCAGGGCGCCCAGAGCCGTGGCAACGCCCTTGCCACCTTCGAAGTTGAAGAATATCGGGTAAAGATGGCCAATGAATGCCGCCAGGGCTGTCAGTGCGATGGTCGCAGGATGGTCGATCAGGCTGGCTGTGATGAAAACGGGCAGAAAACCTTTCAAGGCGTCTCCCAGCAAAGTCAGGATGGCAGGTAGTTTGCCACCGACACGAAGTACATTGGTTGCTCCCGGATTGCCGGAGCCTGCGGTTCGCGGGTCTTGCAGGCCCATGGCGCGGCAGACGAGGATGGCGGCAGAAACTGAGCCTGCAAGGTAGGCAAGGACGGCAACAAGCAGGGCGGGTATGGCAAGATCGGCGCTGAACACAAGTGATGGGCATCGATGGAAGGATGGCGACACTATATAAGAATCGAGGTGGTGGAATAAATGGCTGTTGATGAAAAATACGGGAGAGCAGGGCCATGGCAAGGTGTCAGCGGTCTGGTTGAGATGGGTGGTCAGGTATGAATTCATTAATTCAACCCGCTTCCATTGCTCTTGTGCGTCGCCATTTTTCACAGGCAAATCAAGAGTTTGATGCCTATGCTGCGGTATTCGAAACCATAGGAGATCGGCTGCAGGAACGTTTGTCGCTGTTGGCAATAAAGCCTGCGCGCGTGCTGGACCTGGGGTGTCGCAGTGGTTACCAGCTGGCGGCGTTGCAGCAACGTTACCCGGATGCGCAGATCATCGGAGCCGATCCAGCTCCAGGAATGGTCCCGCAATTACCCGGTTCCTGGCCTCGATGGTTACGTCGCCGCTCGCGAGCCCCTCACAGGGTGGCTTGCGATCCGCATGAGTTGCCGTTCGCCGATGGTAGCTTTGATCTGGTGGTCTCGAATATGTTGTTACCTTGGTGTCATGCCCCGCATCGGGTGTTCGAGGAGGCCGCACGCATCTTGTCGCCGGGCGGGGCATTCATGTTTACCAGTGCCGGACCCGATACATTGATGGAGTACCGGTCTGCTTGGGCTGCCATCGACAGTTATCTGCATGGTTTCGGTCTGATCGATATGCACGATCTTGGTGATACTTTGATGGCGTCAGGCTTTGCAGCCCCGGTTCTGGATAGAGATAACCTGCAGATCGATTACCCGAGTATCGACGCTTTGCAAAATGAATTGCAACAACTGGGGGCTGCCAATGTGGCGAGCGGAAGACGATTCGGATTGATGTCTCCCAGCGTGCGCAAGGCGCTCAGCTCGGTGGCAGCAGGTCAGCGTTTTCCCGTTACGCTGGAGCTGGTGCAAGGGCACGGATGGAAGGGTGAGTTGGCCAAGACTGGAAGGCAGCCGGAAGACGAGTATCGAGTGTCGGTGGATAGTCTTCGAGGCTCGTGGCAACGTTCTACTTCTGATCGTCAGACCTAGTCTGGATGATTCATGAATAGTCAGGCCTGGTTCGGCATGACATTGGCTAGGGTTGCGGTTAAAGTGATTTTGACTGAGAGTACATGGGGTATCAACCGGTTGGGCTGTTCGGCCGTATAGAGTAAGACACTGAGCCTGTGCGGCTCATCAACTGCCAAAGATACCTTCATTGCATGATTGAGGTACAAGACGAAAAAGGTGTAACGGTTCGACTCATTGTTACGCCTAACAGGTCAATGAGTTGGCGCGCAAATCTCTACCTGGCCGCCAGCCTTGGCTTTATCTGTATGGGCATGGCGCTGGTATTGGCCAGTTTCGGGCTGTGGATGGTGGTGCCATTTGCAGGAGCTGAAGTCCTGCTTATCATCACTTGCTTGTACTTGACATTGAAAAGGTTGTCCAGAAAAGAGGTAATTACCGTAGACAATGAGGCGATTCGTCTCGAGTGGGGCTACAATCATCCCGAAGTCATTGTAAACTTGCCCCGCCGTTGGACTCGACTGTCATACAATTGTCCGGAGAGTCTATTTGAAGTTGGACATTTGAGCGTTGCTGCCCATGGCAAGCATTACACGTTGGGGCGCTGTCTCAATAAAGTAGAAAAAAAAGCACTCTTTACAGAATTGAAGATCGCCCTGAACCGCTAGTTAGAGGTTTGGAGCGTTATGGGTACGATCAAGGCGGTGTGCTGGCTGGTCGATTATGTCAATGAATGGCAGTAGATTCTTTGACCTTCGACAAAAGTACCCTTGCATTGGTAGTTTTTTTCGGTTGATAATTTCAGAAATATTTTTGGAGAATGGTTATGACGTCTAACGTTAGTCGTTGGGCGCTTCTGTCATTGGTCTTGCTCATGTTGCCGTTGGGTGCATGGGCTGACTGGGGAGCGCTGAACATGCCGAAAGGCGTTACGGAAATCAGCAACGAGGTTTATACCTTGCACATGCGGATCTTCTACCTGTGCATCGCTATTGGTGTAGCAGTGTTCGCTGTGATGATCGTATCCATGTTCCTGCATCGCAAGTCTCGCGGCGCGAAGGCTGCGGACTTTCATGAAAGCACGGCTGTAGAGATTGTCTGGACAGTCGTACCTCTCGTCATTCTCATTGGTATGGCCATTCCTGCCGCCCGTGTACTCATCAAAATGGAAGACTTCAGCGATTCTGAAATGTCCATCAAGGTGACTGGCTATCAGTGGCGCTGGCGTTATGAGTACATGGATAGTGGCGTTTCTTTCTATAGTCAACTGAAGCCAGAACATAATCTTGCTCGGCAACAGGGCTCCGACGTCGACCTGGCTACCGCCTTTCCGGGTACCTCGTTCAACGGTGAGGAAGAGGTTTACCTGCGTGAAGTCGACAACGAACTGGTTGTGCCTGTAGGCAAGAAGATTCGCTTCCTGCATACCGCAGCGGATGTTATCCACTCATGGTGGGTTCAGGATCTTTCTATCAAGAAGGATGCTATTCCAGGCTTTATCAACGAGAACTGGGCTTTGATCGAAGAACCCGGTATCTATCGCGGCAAGTGTGCTGAGCTGTGTGGACGTGACCACGGCTTCATGCCTATTGTGGTTCGTGCCGTTTCTCAAGAAGACTTTGATGTATGGGTTGCCGACCAGAAACTGGCCATGGCTTCCAGTGCAGACGAGGCCGAAAGGCAATGGGCTCACCAGGAGCTGGTTACAGCTGGCAAGCAAGTCTATGAAGCCAACTGCATGAGCTGTCACCAGGCCGAAGGTCAGGGCATTCCGGGCATGTTCCCTGCCATTGCAGGTAGTGAAGTTGCAACGGGCAGCATCGACCATCATGTCAATACCGTGATGAACGGCGTTGAAGGCACAATGATGTCCAAGTTCAGTGACGTTCTTACCGACACTGATATCGCCGCTGTTATTACCTATCAGCGTAATGCCTTCGGTAACGGTACCGGCGACACATTACAACCCTCACAGATCCAGTCACTGCGCACAGGCATGAGCGCGGACAAGGGGGCAGAATTGTCTGACAAGGTTGCTTCCGCCTCTGAGCTGAACACCAACAATGGAGTCAACTGATGAGTTATTCAGACGTCACTCACCACGAGGCAGGTGATCACAGTGATCATGATGACCACGATCATCACGGTCCCGCAAAAGGACTGATGCGTTGGGTTACGACAACCAACCATAAAGATATCGGTACTCTGTATCTGTGGTTCTCTCTGATCATGTTCTTCATCGGTGGCGCTATGGCACTGATTATCCGGGCGGAGCTCTTCCAGCCTGGTATTCAGATCGTTGATCCGATGTTCTTCAACTCCATGACCACCATGCATGCGATTGTCATGATCTTTGGTGTGGTCATGCCGGCATTCGTTGGTCTTGCCAACTGGATGATTCCGATGATGATCGGAGCTCCGGATATGGCGCTGCCAAGGCTGAACAACTGGTCTTTCTGGATCATGCCTTTTGCCTTCACCATCATGCTGTCAACTCTGTTCATGGACAGTGGTGGCCCTGCAGGTGGCTGGACGCTGTACCCACCTTTGGTTCTGCAGATGGGTGACAGTTTTGCCTTCGTAATATTTGCAATCCATTTTCTGGGTATTTCTTCAGTCATGGGTTCGATCAATATCGTGGCTACCATCTTCAACATGCGTGCTCCTGGCATGACATTCATGCAGATGCCCATGTTCGTATGGACTTGGCTCATTACGGCCTATCTGCTTATTGCCACTATTCCGGTATTCGCTGGCGCTGTGACGATGCTTCTGACTGACCGCTTCTTTGGCACCAGTTTCTTCAGTGCTGCAGGTGGCGGTGATCCGGTCATGTTCCAGCACATCTTCTGGTTCTTTGGTCATCCAGAGGTATACATCCTGATACTTCCGGCTTTCGGAATTGTTTCCTCCATCATTCCTACCTTCGCTCGCAAGCCACTGTTCGGCTATGACTCAATGGTGTATGCGACAGCGTCTATCGCATTCCTGTCGTTCATCGTCTGGGCTCACCATATGTTCACCACCGGCATGCCGCTGGCAGGCGAACTGTTCTTCATGTTCTCGACCATGATGATCTCGGTTCCAACAGGTGTGAAAGTGTTCAACTGGGTTGCCACAATGTGGCGTGGCTCCATGACTTTTGAAACTCCGATGCTGTTTGCAATCGGCTTTGTCATCATGTTCACCATCGGTGGTCTGTCCGGTCTGATGCTCGCCATCACACCTGCCGATATCCAGTATCACGATACCTACTTCGTGGTAGCTCATTTCCACTACGTTCTGGTGCCGGGTGCAATCTACTCACTGATGGCTGCCACGTACTACTGGCTGCCCAAGTGGACTGGCAACATGTATGACGAGAAGCTGGGCAAGATGCATTTCTGGATCTCTACCATTTTTGTCAACGTGTTGTTCTTCCCGATGCATTTTGTCGGTCTGGCGGGCATGCCACGTCGTATTCCTGACTACAGTCTGCAGTTCGCCGACTGGAACATGATTGCGACCATTGGTGCGTTCGGTTTTGGTTTCAGCCAGCTGATGTTTGTCTATATCATTGTCAAATGTGTACGTGGCGGCGAGAAGGCGACATCCGAAGTTTGGGAAGGTGCCAGAGGTCTGGAGTGGACGGTTGCGTCACCAGCGCCTTACCACACCTTCGAAACGGCTCCAGAAATTCTGCCAAGCACCGTTACCCGATAGATTGATGAGGACAAGCCAGGAATATGCGAGCAAGTGGAATCATGAGTGACAAACAGTTACCTGAAGGCTCAGGCCTGAAGACTGAACGTACTCCCGGTTTTTTCCGGAAATATCGCATGCCGTTGTTCCTGGCTTTATTGGCCCTGTGCCTCTACGCCAGCAGTATTCTCTATATTCTGCTGGTCAGAGGACAGGTGGCATGAGTCAGTCTCAGGCCGCAGGCGATAAATCGCATGCCAAAGTAGCCGGCAAGATGGTATTGCTGGCTGCAGGGATGTTCGGTTTCGGTTATTTGATGGTGCCGTTGTACGACATCATCTGTGATGTGACAGGCCTTAACGGCAAGACGGGCAGGGTGAGTGCCAGTGCCGTTGTAGACGCTCCGGCAGTCAACGATCGGGAGATCATTGTCGAATTCACGGCTAGCGTCAATCAGAGTGGTGCCTGGATTTTTCGTCCTGACATGAAAACCATGATGGTCAAGCCGGGCACTCTGTATCACGCTAGTTACTACGCTGAGAATCTGGCGAGTAGCCCAGTCGTCGCGCAGGCGACTCCCAGTGTGACGCCTTTTACTGCTGCAAAATATTTCAACAAAACAGAGTGTTTCTGTTTTACCAGACAAGCTTTTGAGGCTGGTGGCTCGATGCATATGCCGCTGACCTTTATTATCGACCCGGACATTCCGACCAATATTGATCGAGTTACCCTGTCGTACACGTTTTTTCGTTCGCCAGATCAAAGCTGATTTTCCGTATTCAATGACTATCCGGGCACTAACACGCTCGCAAAGGATCAAGACATGAGTAGTGCCACTGGCTATTACGTCCCCCACTCAGCCCGCTGGCCGATCGTTGGATCGATCGGGCTGTCAATTTTCTTCTATGGCTTCGCCACGTGGTTGAACCACGGACCATTCGGCAAGGAAATGTTCCTGCTGGGTACTGGCATCGTCGTATTCATGATGTTCGGCTGGTTTGGCCAAGTGGCCAAAGAAAGCGAGACTGGTACCTACAGTAAAGAGGTTGATACCTCTTTCCGATTGGCGATGATGTGGTTCATCTTCTCCGAAGTCATGTTTTTCGCAGCATTTTTTGGCGCATTGTTTTATGCCAGAAACTTTGCTGGCCCTTGGTTGGGTGGTACAGGCGGTGGTGGTGCTGAAATGACCAATGCTGTTCTGCATCAAGGATTCGACTTTGTCTGGCCGAGTAATGGTCCTGGCAACGTGGGTGGAAAATTCGAGGAGATGGGCTGGTTCGGTCTGCCTCTGATCAACACATTGCTGCTACTGACCAGTGGTCTGACGTGTACCTTTGCGCATCACGCTATTCGCGCAGGTCATCGCAAGCCTTTCATCTGGTGGCTGGCGGCAACTGTTGCTCTTGGTTTTATCTTTGTGGCTCTGCAAGCGCTGGAATACTCGCATGCCTACCATGAAATGAATCTGAAAATGACTAGCGGCATGTACGGCTCGACCTTCTTCATGCTGACAGGCTTTCATGGCTTTCACGTGAGCATGGGTGCAATCATTCTGCTGGTTGTCATGATCCGTGCAATTCGTGGTCACTTCAGTGCTGACAATCACTTTGCCTTCGAAGCGGCAGCCTGGTACTGGCACTTCGTTGACGTAGTCTGGTTGGGACTGTTTATCTTTGTGTACTTGTTCTGAGTTAGTCAGGCAACAAGTACAAAGGTAAAAAGAGATCCTGGAGATTTCTGGAAGTCAGCAAAGCAGGGCATAAGGCAGTAGGCGTTTGACCTTGCAAAGGGGGTGAGAGAAATCTCACCCCCTTTTACGTTTAATGGGTTTGAAAATATTTCATTCTTCGATTCGCCTCCGACCACTGGAGCGTTGTTCGGGTTCAAGTTCGCCCGGTATCTGATCGTTGCCAGCGGCATTCGGATCGACAATTGGCGGGGCCGGGCGTATCGATAGTGGTCTTGGGTTGATCTCGATGACACCCGTCGCACCGGCAATGATGACGATTACAATGGCCAGAAGCGACAGGCCTATTCGAACTGAAAGCGCATTGACGGTTCTATTGGTTTGCCCCTTGTCCTTGACCAGAAAATACAGACCTGTAAACAGGCTGACAATGACGAAACCGAGCAGTAGAAGTAATATGAATTTTACGAATAGCATGGCCGTAGATTACCACCATGCGTTTGGGTAGTCGGCAGTTTTCACCGCGCCTATGGGCCGTGTTGCTGTACCTGGGCATGGTCACCTGCATGCTGTGGCTGGGCTTCTGGCAATTGGATAGAGCCGCACTCAAAGTGTCTCTACAGCAGGCTGCTGATGAATCCAGCAAGGCGCAGGCATCAGTCTTCTCACAGGTTGAAGATCCTGTAGCAGCTTCGCAGTTTTATCAGCGTGTACTATTACAGGGCCGATATGACGGCGAAAGACAATTCCTGTGGGACAATAGAATCTACCAGGGACAAGCGGGCTTTGAAGTGATCGTGCCCTTCCAGCTTGAAGATGGCCGATGGTTGTTGGTCAATCGAGGCTGGATAGCTCCTGGTCCATCGCGTTCAGAGTTGCCAGAGGTCTCTTTATCAAATTCTGCCTCTGAGCTGAGTGTCACTATCGAAGGGTTTCTTTCCAGCCCCTCTAAAGGCTTTGCCAGTGGTGAGGCCGTCCCTGGGCAAGGAAGCTGGCCGAGGTTGTTGCAATATTTTGATTACGATGCTATTTCCAGAGCGTTGGATGCTCCGGTTATCGCTACAGTGGTACAGGCCCAGATATTGTCGACAGACGGTCTGGATGTCAGAGTGCCAACACCGCGACCAGAATGGCTCATTGCCAATTGGCAACCGGCGGCATCCGGCCCGGCAAAGCACTATAGTTACGCGTTTCAATGGTTTGCGATGGCAATCGCGCTGACCATTTTATTCATCTTCGTTAATACCCGCAAAATTCCGGCAGTTGATCCGGAAAAGAGTGAACACCCATGAGTAACAACACCTCCAGCAAAACGGAAGCCGACCTTGCTGCTATTGACCCGGCAGTGCGTAGAGCTTCGCGCATGAAGCTGCTGCTGATTATTGCAATCTTTGCCGTGCCTCTGATTCTGGCTACGGTCTATCTTCAGATGGTGAAAAGCAGTGGCGGCACCGTGGGGGATACCTCTCGTGGTCAGTTGATTCAGCCTGCAGTGCCGCTTACCGAGTTCGCTCTGAGCGAGCAGGATGGCGATTTCACTCTCGATGAGATGCGTGGTCACTGGACTCTGCTTTACATGCCGCAAGGAGAGTGTCTGGAAAAGTGTGAATTGCAGCTGTATTACATGCGTCAAGTACGCCTGGCACTGAACCAGCGAATGGACAGAGTCAAACGCGTCGTATTGACCGAGTCACCTGAGCAGCTGAAAACCGAATTATTGGCAGAGCATGTGGGCCTGGTGGTTGCCGCCGGTACGCCCGAAGAGCAGGCTGGCTTGCGTGATCAGGTCCGTGCAGCCGAGGCTGCTATGGAAGAATTGAGCGATGCAATTTACATGATCGACCCCATGGGCAACGTCATGTTGCGATTCCCACCTGATTTGCCGCCGAAATCCATGCTCAAGGATATCGTGCACCTGTTAAAAGTATCTCGCATCGGTTAACCTCTGCCCTCTGAGATCTCGCCTGACTGGTGGGATCAGCGGTGCAAAACACCATGAAAACCTTTATCAATATTAAAGCTACGGACGGAATGTGGACTCATGCCGTTGCGCATTGGCGTGACTATCTCGAAATCACCAAGCCCAAGGTCGTTCTACTGCTGGTATTTACCGCGCTGGTAGGTATGGCGCTGGCCGTTCCTACCTGGTTGCCATTGCAGGAAACTGTCTTCGGTCTATTGGGTATCGGTCTGGCTTCATCGTCAGCCGCTGCCATCAATCATGTTATCGATCAGCGTACCGATGCCATCATGAAGCGCACCGAGAACCGGCCGTTGCCTCAAGGTGCATTAAATACACGTCAGTGCCTGACATTTGCACTGCTACTGTGTGGTATCGCCATGGCGATGCTCGTACTGTTGGTGAACACCTTGACGGCTGTACTGACGTTTTGCTCGCTGATTGGCTATGCCATTGTGTATACGGTCTATCTCAAGAGAGCAACACCTCAGAATATCGTCATCGGTGGCGCGGCTGGTGCCATGCCCCCGGTACTGGGATGGGCGGCGGTCACGGGCGAAGTCAATGCCTACGCGCTGCTGCTGTTCCTGATTGTATTCATCTGGACGCCACCGCATTTCTGGGCATTGGCTATTCATCGCCGGGATGATTACGCCAAGGTGGATATTCCGATGTTACCGGTGACGCATGGCATTCCGTTCACGCGGATACAGATCTTTCTGTACACCATCCTGCTGGTCATCATCACCATCTTCCCTTATCTGGTCAGAATGAGTGGCCCCTTGTACCTGGCTGGTGCACTGATACTGGGTGCGATGTTTCTGTACCACGCTTGGAAGCTCTTTGACGACACGGCTACGAAGCAGCCCATGCGAACCTTTGTATTTTCCATCAACTATCTGATGTGGCTGTTTGGCATCATGCTGGTGGATCATTATGTACCGCAAGTCCTCAGGCTTTTCAACTGAGCTCGGGCTCCCGCTTTGGGAGCCTGTTCGTTGTAGCCGGATTACGCCGCGATTCCAACCAGGCGGTGGCTTACAAATCGGTTTCTCGATTTGCAACCTTCTGCTGATCAAATAGTCCGACTGTTTTGGGAGTTTGCAGGTTCGATCATGCGCCATCTGAACTACAACCATCTACTGTACTTTCACAGCGTAGCGCGTGAAGGCAGCGTCGCCAAGGCGGCAAAAGTGCTGCACCTGACGCCGCAGACGGTCAGTGGTCAGATAAAGCTGCTTGAAGAAGCCATTGGCGAGCCATTGTTCTTGCGCGTGGGGCGTGGCCTGACCTTGTCGGACACCGGGCGTGTCGTGCAAACCTATGCCGACGAAATATTCTCGGTTGGCACAGCCTTGGCGCAGCGTCTGCAGAATGCGGGCAAGGAGAGCCTCAGAGCGCTCAGGGTAGGTATTGTTGACTCGTTCCCCAAGCTGGTGGCCTGTCGCTTGCTGGGTGTCACACTGAGCGACGAGGAGCCTGCACGCCTATCCTGCGCTGAGGGTAAGCTGGAATCCCTGTTAGCTGATCTGTCGGTGCACAAGCTGGATCTGATCCTGTCGGATCGGCCAGTGCCGACTCGTCTGAACGTGCGCGCCTACAACCATGTACTGGGCTCCAGCAGCATGGCGTTTTTCGCACCCAATGACTGGGCTGAACGACTGTCTGCCAATTTTCCGCATTGCCTGGCAGATGTACCGATACTCTTGCCAGATGCCTCCAGTGCTTTGCGGCGTAGCCTTGATCACTGGTTTGATGAAATGCACATCGTGCCCAGGGTCGTTGCAGAGTTTGACGATGACGCTTTGATGGAGACGTTCGGTGGAGCTGGCCAGGGAGTCTTTCCAGCACCGAGTGTGATTGCCTCGGATTTGTCTCGCAGCTTGCAGGCAAGCCCGATCGGGTTTATTTCCGATGTAACAGAGACTTTTATTGCCATTTCACCGCAGCGCAGGTTGCGGCACCCTTCGGTATTACGTATTGCTGATCATGCGCGACAGGTGCTTCCGCCGCTGGCTGAGGCGACTGCTCTGGGTGGCCATACGAAAAAGTAAGCTCTCTGCAAGGGGGCGGACAGGTTGATCCCCGATAGTAACGGTCAATAGCCGTGGCATAGCGCAGAACGTTCTGCCTGGCGTTTTCGAGCAATCGAATTGACTGGACGTTTACCATGCAGATATCACGCTTTTCATATGCCTTGCCAATCGTCATTCTGATGTCGTTGATGGCAAGCTTGCCTGCTCGAGCCAATATTGATCCGTTCGCCGGGCAGTTCTTCACGCCACAGGAAAGCGCAAGAGCAAGCTCTGCGCTCACTGGAGCCGTTGCCCGGGTTGCGAACGAGTTATTGCAGGCAGCAATCAACTGGCCGATATCAACTGAGCACGACTCTGTTCAGGCGAGCTCGGAGGTGGTCCATTTTATTTCAGTCTCACGACAATAACGTGAGGTATGGAATATCATGGATACTGTAAAAAGCGCCGGTGATGAACATCCGTTCGATAAGCGGGGTCAGAACGAATACCTGTATGGAGAACTGATGCACATATTATTGGTGGAGGACGATAGTCACACGGCAGACTATGCCGCTCGAGGCTTCAAAGAGGCAGGGCATGTCGTGGACGTACTGGATAATGGTCGAGAAGCCATGATTCAGTGTCTGCAGACTGACTACGATGTGCTGGTTGTCGATCGCATGTTGCCTGGTATGGATGGCTTGTCCCTGGTCAAGAGTCTGCGTGCCTCTGGTAACAAATCGCCCGTCATCTTCCTGACCGCTGTGTCTGGTGTGGATGATCGTGTCGCCGGTCTGGAGGCAGGGGCTGACGACTATCTGACCAAGCCCTTCGCATTTTCCGAATTGCTGGCGCGGGTCAACGCCCTGGCCAGACGTCCAGCGACATCGGTAGAGACCACGCAGTTGCAAGTGGCTGATCTGATGCTGGATTTGCTGGCACGTACGGCGCGACGTGGCGGACAGGATATCGACCTGCAGCCTCGAGAATTCACCTTGCTGGAAGTGCTAATGCGCAACGAAGGACGGGTGGTCAGCCGCACCATGTTATTGGAACAGGTGTGGGATTTTCATTTCGATCCCAAGACCAGCGTGGTTGAAACACATATAAGCAGGCTTCGCAGCAAGATTGACAAGCCCTTTGACGAGCCGTTGCTGCATACGGTGCGTAACTTTGGTTACAGTCTGCATGCGCCGCGCTAGAGCTTGTTCGGGCGTTCGCAAGGCGATGACGTCGTAAATTATCTACCGGGACCCATCTGATGGCCATAAATCCTGACAATGTCGGCTTTCTGAGCGGCAACAACTGCTTGAAAGGCTCCTGTGTCGGTCGAGGTATCACTAGCCCGGAAGAGGTTCAGACGGCCGCTGTGGCGGCTCCAGAGAGCTTGAATCAAAAGATTCGCAAGCGATTGTTCGATCGTTTTCACGCGTTGCGTAACTCGGCATTTCGCATTGCCGTGTTGTTCTGGTTGTTGTTCACCGTCTGCTTTGGTCTGGGCTCCTACTTTGTTTACCAGACGTTGCAGGATCGAGTGCTGGATCGTATCGATCAAACCATCGAGGAGCGTTTTTCCGAGACCCGGGATATCTATGAGTCGGAGGGAATCGAGGCCATCATCAGAATTGCTGAACATCGCAACGAACAGTCGCCGATGTCTTCATTGATGGGGTTCCATCTCTCAACAGCCGAGGGCGTGCGCATTGCAGGCAATATACCTTTGTGCCTGGCTAACCAGGGTTGGGATAATCTGACAGGGGCCGATCTGGGGCTGGAAAACGATAACAGTACCTATCGCTTCTTCACCGGAGAGATTGGAGGTAACGTATTGTCTCTGGGGCGAAATCTTGATGACTTGGTGGATTTGCGCCAGATTGCATTGTCCTGTTTGTTGTGGACGACCGTTATTTCCATGTTACTGGCCTTTCTGGTCGCCTGTTATTTCGCCGGTCGTGCGAACAAGCGCTACACAGGCATTTCCCGAGCGCTGGATGTGGTCGGTCAAGGGGATCTGAGTGCGCGCCTGCCAGTGGGCTGTGCCAAAGATGATGTTGACTGTCTGTCAGTGAAGGTCAATACATCGCTTGAGCGCCTGGAGCATACGGTCAATGGCATGCGTCAGGTCAGCACCGATATAGCGCACGACCTGAAGACGCCGCTTAATCGTTTGTATATCACGATCGAGGATGCTGCCACCAAGAGTCGACTGGGTCAGTGCGTTGGAGATGATCTGGAAGGCGCTCTGGAAGAGGCTCAGGCTATCAACGGAACCTTTGAAGCGTTGTTGCGCATCGCGCAGATCGAAGCAGGCGCTCGTCGGTCGCAGTTCAAGCACTTTGATTTGTCGACAGTGCTGGAGACGGCCGCCGAGGTCTATGGTCCAGTGGTGGACGAGCAGGGGCAGCAGCTGGTTGTGGATCTGCGGCCGGGGCAATCTTTACCCATGCTGGGCGATCGTCACCTGGGTTTGCAACTGGTGGTTAATCTGATTGAAAACGCGGTTAATCACTGTGCAGAAAATACGGTCATCACGCTCAGTGCTGGTGAAGATGATGGCATTGTGTGGTTTCGGGTGGCGGATTCTGGCTTGGGTATTCCCGATAGTGAGCGTGAAAAAGTATTTCAACGGCTGTATCGACTGGAGCGCAGCCGGACGACTACGGGCACCGGTCTGGGATTGAGTCTGGTCAAGGCTATTGCCGATCTGCACTGTGGCACCGTATCACTGGCCGATAACAAGCCCGGTCTGGCCGTGACAGTGCGATTCGATCGTAACTGCCCATTGGATGCCGCCGTCTAAGCTCGTCTTTAACTGGAGCGGTATGTCATCAGCTATTGCTGATGGTGTAGCTGGCCTTGATGCTGACAGGGAAGTTCAGCGAGCGTGCGATGAAACAATACTGGTGTATTTGTCCGTGTATGGCGTCGGCTCGCGACTGATCAGTGCCTTGAGCGAGGGTAATGTCGGGGTGTAATGTCACCGACAGAAACTTTCCGGCGCCATTGCTGAAAACTTCACCGACACCTATCGGATTGTCCGTGTAGTTGAGCACGACCACACCCGCAGTGCTGGCCAGGTGCAGATACCACAGCATATGGCAGGAGGAGACCGATGCGAGTAACAGGTCCTCCGGGTTGTGCAAGCCTGCATCACCGCCCAGTAAGGGATCGTTGGAGCCGTGAACAATCGGCTTGCCGGGAGTGGTGATATCCCATGTACGCTCATAAGCACGATAACTACGAGTGCCCTGGCCCGTGTTACCTGTCCAGCTCACTTGCGCGGTGTAGTCGTGTTGAGAGGGCATTGCCGTTGGGTCTACGTCAGTCATTGAGCCAGTCCTTCCTACATGTTATTGCCGCATTCACTTTGAATATACGGTAAGCAGAAGCTCTGGCGTTCTATTTTCAGGTTAAAAAAAAGCCGCTCCAGACGTGGTGTCCGGAACGGCTTTTTATAATACCGATGCAGTTTTACCTGCACCGGCTGATCACTGTCGGTCAGTTGATCTGATCAGGCCGCCATCAGGTGGGACTTGATCTTCTTCATGGCCGCTTTCTCGATCTGGCGGATACGCTCGGCAGATACGCCGTATTCATCAGCCAGCTCGTGCAGCGTTGATTTCTCATCTTCCAACCAACGACGTTGAAGGATGGTACGGCTACGATCGTCCAGAATTTCAAAACCAGCGGCCAGACCGTCATGCGAATTGCTTCGACCGTCTTCGCGTTCCAGAATCATGGATGGATCATCCTGGTCCTGAAACAGAGATTCCGATGGAGACAGGCTGACACGGTCTTCGCTGGCGCCAGGAGGCGCATCGAAAGCACTGTCATGCCCGTGCATTCGCGATTCCATTTCAACAACAACCTTGGCATCAACACCCAGGTCAGCCGCAACAGCTTCGACTTCTTCCTGGCTGAACCAGTTGAGCTGCTTCTTGGCGCTTCGCAGCTTGAAGAACAGTTTGCGCTGTGACTTGGTAGTCGCAACCTTGACGATGCGCCAGTTACGGATCACGTATTCATGAATTTCAGCACGAATCCAGTGAACAGCAAAAGAAATCAGGCGCACACCGACATCGGGGTCAAATCGCTTGACCGCTTTCATGAGACCTATATTACCTTCCTGAACCAGGTCAGCCATCGGCAGGCCATAGCCCTTGTAGGTTCGTGCAATATGCACCACAAACCGTAGTTGGGACATGACTAGCTGTCGGGCAGCATCCAAATCCTCGTCGTTGCGCAGACGACGAGCAAGAATCTGCTCCTCTTCAACGGTCAGAAGATCGATATTGGCAATCTTGGCCAGATAGCTATTCAGATCATCAGTGATGACCGGAATCGGCATGGTGTTTTTTTCAGCAGTCAGGGCGTTACTCATTCGGGTTTTTCTCCAACAACCGTCGGGACGGCGTTATTTTAGCACTCACTAACTGAGAGTGCTAAATAGCGGCAAAGTTCCGGTCAAATTTACTCAATTTGACTAATTTTTCGTACTTTACCGAAAGTTAATAATACTTGTTAAAACAGAAGCTTGTCGACCTAGTGACGACTTGAACCACGTTGTGTTAAATGCAGGGAAGGACGATACAGGCTTGACAACGCACCCAGTAGACCCAATGTAATAGATACAGCGAGAACGATGCCTATTTGCGACAATGTGGGCATATTTAATCTAAATGTACTCTCATACAAGGAAGAGAGGTCATCGGCCGGTTGTTGTATCGCGTTAAATGCGAATACGGCAATAATGCAGGCAACAACACCTCCCAGTAGTCCATATAGTGCGCCAATATACAAAATGGGTCGGTTCATGAAGTAACTACTGGCTCCCAGCAGGCTGGCAACCTCCATTTCACTGCGGCGTCGCAGAAGCTCCAGACGAATGGTATTGCCAATGACCAGCAGTGCTGTCAAGGTCAGGAATCCGGCCAGGAGTCCTCCCACCAGCTGGATCAAAGAAACCACCGCTTGTAACCGTTTCACCCAGCGCAGGTCGAATTGCACACGTTCTACACCGTCGGTGCCACGTAACCCTTTGGCGATGGCATCAATGGCTCCGGCGTTCAATGCTTCGTTATCAGGGAAGACCATGATGGCTCCGGGCAGAGGGTTACTTCCCAAGGCATCAATAGCTGCGCCGATATCGCTATTTTGCTGAAACAGAAGCAGGGCTTCATCACGGCTGATATAGCGGGTATCCCGGATGCCACCCTGGGCGGCCCACTTTTCTGCCAAAGCCACGCCATCCAGGTCGCTGACACTGTCCGTCAGGTAGGCAGTCAGGCTCTCGCCCTCCAGGCTACGTGAACTCAGCTGCTGTAGCGCGCTACTGGCAAACAGCAGCATGACGGGCAGGGCAAGCGTGATACCCAGCACCAGCAGAGTCGTCAGGCTGGCGAATTTGTGCTGCCTTAGTTGTCGCAAACTCTGGGCTAGGGCATAACCGCGTTTACCATAGGTCCAGCGTGGTCCAGCGGCGAAAGCAGGCTCTTCAGGTGTCATGTTCAACGAACTGGCTCTTGGTCTGTCATTGTCGGACTGGCGCTAGCGAGCGGTGGCACGACCGGACGGGTGGCCGGTCTGAGGGGTAGATTCCATCGATGCGCCTGTCAGGCGACCTTGGTTCAGCTGTAATCTGGGGTAGCCGAAAGTATTGAGCAGGCTTTGGTCATGGGTGGCGAACAGCACTGTGACACCCGATGCATTGAATTGCATGAAAAGCTGCATGATTTCAGCACTGATGTCGGGATCCAGATTACCAGTTGGTTCATCGGCCAGTAGCAGCTTGGGACGCGCAACCACGGCGCGGGCAATGCCGATGCGTTGCTGCTCGCCACCGGAGAGCACCTGAGGGTTCTCGAAAGCCTTGTCGGCTAGTCCCACCCTTTTGAGCGCAGCACTGACGCGTGTCTTGATATCGGCGTAGCGGTAGCCGCCGATGATCAGGGGAAACGCCACATTGTCGAATACGCTGCGATCCGTCAGCAGCTGATTGTCCTGAAATACGATCCCCATCTGTTGGCGCAATGCGGGTTCCTGGCGGGGTTTTAGCTGGTTGTAGTGGATATTTCCTATCTGGATGTCGCCACTGCTGGGACGTTCCAGGCGAGCTACCAGGCGCAGCAGAGAGCTCTTGCCGGCACCGGAGTGTCCTGTTAGAAAAGTGAAGGAGCCTGCATTGAGCGTAAAGCTGACATCCTCCAGTGCGTAACGACCCGGCAAGTACTCCAGACTAACCTGATCGAAGGCAATCACGAGCCACTGACCAATGCGTTGACATAGCGCTCGGCTTCGAAGACTTCCAGGTCCTCAACTTTCTCGCCCACGCCGATGAAGCGGATTGGCAATCCCAGATGTTCTGCAATGGCAAAAATAACCCCACCCTTGGCAGTTCCATCCAGTTTGGTCACCACCATGCCGGTCAGCTGCATGGTCTCGTGAAATTGTCGGGCCTGATTCAAGGCGTTCTGCCCCGTGCCTCCATCCAGCACAATCAGGGTCTCATGAGGCGCTGTCGGGTCAAGCTTGCCAATAACGCGCTTGACCTTCTGCAGCTCCTCCATAAGGTTATTCTGAGTGTGCAAGCGGCCAGCCGTGTCAGCAATCAGTACATCGATGCCGCGTGCCTTGGCCGATTGCACCGCATCGAAGATGACGGAGGCCGAGTCGGCACCTGATCCCTGGGAGATCACCGGTACATTGTTGCGTTCGCCCCAAGTCTGCAACTGTTCCACCGCGGCGGCGCGAAATGTATCCCCGGCTGCCAGCATGACGCTTTTACCGCCATCCTGCAGCTGCTTGGCCAGTTTGCCGATAGTGGTTGTCTTGCCCGAGCCGTTGACGCCAACCACCAGAATCACGAACGGGCTATCGCTGTCCGGGATTTCCAGTGGCTGCTCAACCGCTGTGAGCAATTTGACCAGTTCCAGTTGCAGCGCCTGGCGCAACGCGGTCGAATCGCCGACCTCCGAGCGGCTGACTTGCCGGTTGAGCACTGACATGACCCTGGCGGTGGCCTCAATGCCCACGTCCGCCATGATCAGCTGGCTTTCCAGCTCCTCCAGCAGGTCCGCATTGATCGGCTTGTTGCCGAGCATGAAGTCCAGTAGATTGTCACGAAATTTAGAACGAGTACGTGAAAGCTTGGCTTCCAGAGGTGCGCTGACTTCTGGTTCCTGCTCACGCTGCGTTTTTTGCCGTTTAAGAAAGCTGAATATGCCCATCGATGGTCTGCTGACGTTCCTGAAGTGTGGGGTGAAGCTGCGTACGAATGTCCCGAGACGCCTGCTGCGTCGGTATCATAGCCAGTCTATGCCTAGCGCAACATCCTACCACCGTGTCCCCAACATCAAACCGTAGTAGAAATCGCCAGCAGGGCAAGCCTGAATTCAAAGGCAACCGTAATTCGGCAGGCCAAGTCCGTATCATTGCCGGTCAGTGGCGCGGCCGCAAGCTAGCGGTGGCAAATGTTGCCGGATTGCGACCAACTGGCGACCGGGTGAGGGAAACCTTGTTCAACTGGTTACAGGCTGATATCGCCGGCAGCCATTGTCTGGACCTGTTTGCAGGCTCTGGTGCGCTCGGATTCGAGGCTGTCTCGCGATTTGCCGCCTCCAGTACTTTTGTTGAACCCGATTCACAAGCCTTTCGTATTCTGCAAAGCAGTGTCTCGGAGTTGGGCCTCGTGGGTGACGAGCGGGTGCAACTGGTCCAGTCTACGGCTCAGCGGTTCCTGCTTGATAACCGCAAGGCCTTTGATATTGTGTTCATAGACCCGCCTTTCGGGGAATTTTTGCAATGGGACACCGTTACAGCCCTGATAACTGATCATCTGGCGCCATCGGCACTTATTTATGTCGAGTCACCGAGCGATCAACCTGCACCGGAACAGTGGCCTGAGGGCTTGCATCTACATAAAGAAAAGCAATTTGGTGACGTTCATGCCCGATTGCTTGCCAAAATCGGGCAGAATTGATCGCTGCGTAGTGCAATAGGGTTTGCGCCACAGGATATTTTGCCGCACACTCTTTCGTCTTATCCGTAGGGGCACCTTTGATGCGAGTTACTGCCGTTTATCCTGGCACTTTTGACCCAATGACCGTTGGCCATATAGACGTTGCCCGTCGTGCAAGTGGCATGTTTGATGACCTGGTCGTCGCTGTTGCTGCCAGCACCACCAAAAGTCCCTTTTTCTCATTGGAAGAGCGGGTCGACATGGCAACGGAGATACTGGCTGACCTGGAAAATGTCACCGTTCAGTCATTTGGAGGCCTGTTGGTCGACTATGCAGGCGAATTGGGCAGCAAGGTCATTGTCCGGGGCTTGCGTGCCATTTCCGATTTCGAATATGAAGTGCAGATCGCTGGTGTCAATCGCCATCTGTCCCCCGAAATTGAGACCGTGTTCATCGCCGCCTCGCAGGAATACACTTTTTTATCATCCAGCATCGTTCGAGAGATTGCCCGTATGCAGGGGGATGTGAGCGAGTTTGTACATCCGATTGTTATCGATTCTTTTGCGAGACGTCATCGACTTGCTTTGCATGAGGGTAATAACTGATGGCTTTACTGATCACCGATGAATGTATCAACTGCGATGTGTGTGAGCCAGAGTGCCCTAACGACGCTATCTACCAAGGTGAGGAAATCTACGAGATCCACTTTCACCTGTGTACCGAATGCGTCGGACATCACGACGAGTCTCAGTGCGTTGTTGTCTGCCCGGTCGAATGCATCGTTGTGGATACCAGCAAGCTGGAATCTCAGGCTGATCTTCAGTTGAAGTATGAAGGGTTGATGTCAGCGGCTGCTAATTCGGACTGAAGGTTGGGGTGGGGTTGGAGAGACTACCCAAGCATCCGCCATCGCTAATTGGTATTTGTTTGCAACAGAGCTGATAAGGCTGGTCAGTGATCAAGTAGGCGATACAGAATGTGCGGGCAAGTGCGGGCAGAGGGATCCCGTGTCATTTCTGGCAATGACTGCAATAAAACGTTGAGCGCTGCCCGATCACACTTTGTTTTATGGGTTTTCGGCATTTGCGACAAGGTTCGTCAGTGCGTCCATACACTTGTAGTGACTGCGCAAAGTAGCCCGGATTGCCATCGCTGTTCGTAAAATCTCGCAAGGTGGTTCCTCCCTGAGTGATCGAGCGTTGCAATACCAGTTTGATGGCCTCGACTAATGCTTCGGCCTGTTTGCGTGTCAGGGTCTTGGCTGCCCGGGCAGGTCGAATACCTGCCATGAAGAGGGATTCGCTGGCGTAGATGTTTCCTACGCCAACAACAATCTGGCTGTTCATGATGAAATTCTTGATCGGGACTTGTCGCTTGCGACTTGCCTGAAACAGATACTCGGCATTGAATTCATTGGCCAGAGGTTCGGGCCCCAGACTGGCCAGCAGTTTGTGTGGTGGCTCGCCGGCGGCTGCCCACAGAAAGCAGCCAAAGCGGCGTGGGTCATGGAAGCGCAGAATGTCTCCGGATTCGAGCAGTAGCTCGATATGGTCATGTTTACGTCGAGGCTCATCGGCGGGACTGATACGCAAGCTGCCTGACATGCCCAAGTGAACAATGGCAGTCCCGGCGGGAACGTCCACCAGTAAATATTTGCCGCGTCGGGTGACCGAGGCCACGATGGCGCCTTGCAGCGCCTTGATGGTGGTGGGCACCGGCCAGCGTAAATTCGGATTGTGAACCGTCACCTGCTGAATAGTCTTGCCGACCAGGTGTGGCTTGATACCGCGACGGGTAGTTTCAACTTCTGGCAATTCAGGCATTAGAGCTGGGCTGTATCAGGTAGTGAGTCAGTCGATATCAGAAAGGCGCAGTGGGCATTCTCATAGCGTACCGCTGCGTATCGAGGGTAGAGGTGTAGCGACATGCTCAGTTGCTGGTCGCCGATTTTTGCACGCAGTGAGCGCGACGCTGTTGCCGGTTCTGAGTCCTGTAAAGGCCAGGTGACAATCTGTTGTGCACTAAGAGCTTGCCATTGGGCAAGCTCGTCGACTGATATTACTTCAGGGGCCAGTTCGGTTGGCTGCTCTGGCAGAAGTACAAGCTCATCAAGTGGCTGCGGGAAAACATCCAGAGACGCCAGGGCCGATAAACCGCCATTGACGAGGGAGAGTATCCATTCGGGCACGAACTCGATGCGTTCGCCTCGCTGCAGATAGCGGCGCTCACCTGACAGATCGGTGATGCCCAGCGCCAGTGCCTGCTCGTTCATCACGATGACAGCTTCCGGGTCCAGCAGTCCTGCCGCCTCCAGGTCGACATCGGCGGCTGCAAAGCTTTGTGCTGCGGGCTGCAAGGCATCCAGTAGTGGTTGCATGCGTTGCGGGTTGACAGGCAGGGAGCAAGGTTCGGTGATGCTCCAGAGCCCGGCAGCATCAAGCTGCATGACGATGTCGGCAAAAGCCTTGCGTTGAATGCGGATGCTGTGTGCATCTGCCTGGGCCTGTTGGAACTGTGGCTTGGAGCGCTGGAAGTCATTCCAGAGTACCGCGCCCACGCCTGCCAGCAGAACAAGCAGTAATGCACTGGCAGCAACGACCAGCCGGCGAGTCTTCTGCGTGTGTGTCAACGGAGGCCCTTTCATCAATTACGTCGACGCCAGCGTACCAGCCCGGCGCCGATCAGCAATAGCGCCGGAATGCCAGCCAGGTAGACAGCCGTGAGCATGATGATGGCCCTGTTGTCGAGCTGCAGTTCGCTGTCAATGGCTTTCTGGGTAACGAAATCCAGTGCTTCGGATTCACCTGTCAGCCATAGAATCAGAGATTCGGTAAAGGCTTTATTGGAGCCGTTATCCAGAAACTGCGATGCGGCAAAGTCAGCATCTCCGATGACAGCAAAGCGTTGCATGCCGGTTACCAGGGGGCGCTCGATGGTAATTCCCAGCAGTAAGGGGCCGGCTACTTCAGATGTTCCCTCATCAAATTGGATGGCGCCGCTCAAAGCGCCGGTTTCAGTCCAGCTGGCGTCGGGGGTCTGTAGTAGTGGCAGTATTTGCTGACCGGCCAGCGGTGTCACTGCCAGAGCAGATGCCTGTGGCAGCAAGACGGGGCTGGTCAGCCTTGCCACGATAGGGTGTGCCGGAAATCGATCCAGCAGTACAAAATCGGGCGACTCAGCCTGCAACGCTTGGCTGGCGGCATCGATAACCGTGCCCTCGAGCGTATCCACTCCCAGGTTGTCTGCCAATAATTGCAGGCCTGGCCCTGCGACCTTGTCGCGGGCAATCTCGCTCAGCCATAACAGGTTGCCACCGCGACGCACATAGTCATCGAGGCTGGCGATTTCGCCTGGAAAGTAGGGGCGTCGTGGTGCAGCGATCACCACCAGGTCAATGCTGTCTTCCAGATAAGGAGCGCTGACCAGGCTGACTTCGCGACTGACAAGGCCCACACCGGCAAGCTCAATCGCAATGCGGCTCCAGTCATCATTGCTAGTGCGAACCGGGCTTCTTTCGTCGTGACCGGTAATGAATACGATGTCACGATCACCTTCCCGGGTTAGCAGTCTGAGGCTATTGACCAGTGATCTTTCAGACAGATTCTGTAGTCGTTGTTCCCGTCCGGCGGCCTTGAGAATGACTTCACCACCGGGAGCGGCATCCAGGGCACGGGCGGCGGCAGGGTCAGTTTCAGGGTTGAGGAATCGTAATTGCAGATCGGGTTTGACCTGCTGGAAGAGGGCGACCAGTGCCTCGACGCCTTCGCGCTGTTGTGGGTTGGAACTCAGCACGGCGATCATCTCCACCGGTGCATCCATCTGCTCAAGCACCTGAATGGTTGTTGGCGACAGGCTATGCCTGTCATTGGCGGTAATGTCATGGGAGAAGCTGAATCGCTGTGTCAGCCAGCCTGTTGCCAGCACGATGCACAGCAGCAGAACTGCCAAGAGCGTATGCAGCGTTGTTGTGCGCTTTTTCATCGGCTCGCTTGTCTGAGTGAGTCGAGCCGGATAATCGTCAGACCAAGAAACAGAGCCGTCATCAGGACAAAAAAGGCGATATCTTGCGTCTGTAGCAAGCCTTGAAAAAATCCGTGCAAATGGGTGGCAATGGACAGGCTGCCCAGTAGCTGCAGTGGCAGAACTCCGGCAGTGGCACTACCTAGCATCCACGAGATGAACAGCAGAGCAAGGCTGGCGATAATGGCCACCAGAGCATGCTGCGTCAGTGAGGAAAAATACAGACCGACAGCCGTACAGGCGGCGGTACACAGTGAGAGCCCCAGTAATGAGGAGAGTATTAGTGGCCAGTCCATGGGGATGAGCCATTGCATTACCATCACCATGCTCAGGGCCAGAAGCACCAATGCCAGCAATATCACGAAGACACCTAGAAACTTGCCCACGGCCAGAGCGGTGGTGCTGACCGGTGAAGACTGCCACAGAGCGTAGGTGTGGTGTCTGAATTCGTCACTGAAGCTGCGCATGGCAAACAGGGGGGCAACAAAGGTGAAGGCCAGTGCCAGGGGTTCCAGGTAACGAACACTCATGAAGCCGCTGAGCCCGACGGGATGATCCTGTGCGGCCAATTGTGATTGCAGGGCGATGAAGACTTCGAGTTGCTTGAGAAACTGAAATCCGAACAGAGCCGCCAGCAGGGCGGCAATGATCCAGGTCTGCATGCTGCGCAGCAAACTGGCGCCCTCGTGCCGGGCGATGATGCCAATCACGAGATGGCTCCCTGGAATATCTGTTGCAGATCATCTCCGTTGGCGGGGCGATCGGCGACCAGCTTGCCCTCATGAATGATGGCAACGCGGTTGCAGATAGCCGTCGCCTCTGATAGCAGGTGTGTCGAAAAGAGGATCGCCTGCTGCTGCCCGATGTCACTAATCAGTTTGCGCATGCCATCCATTTGTTGCGGATCCAGCCCATTGGCGGGTTCGTCCAGCAGAACAACGGCCGGTTCGTGAATCAGCGCCTGAGCAAGGCCAACCCTCTGACGAAAGCCTTTGGATAAGGTGCCGATGATCTTGCGTTGCACATCACCCAGGGCGCATTGCTCAATGAGCTGCAACTGACGAGTCTTCAAGCGCTTGCCCTTCAAGCCGCGAATACGCCCGGTCAGCGTCAGGTATTCACAGACGCGCATGTCATCGTACAAAGGCGGCTGATCGGGCAGGAACCCTACCTGAGCGCGAGCTTGTAGCGGATTGTCGCTCATGGACTGACCGTTGATAACCACCGAGCCTTGGTCGGGCACCAGAACGCCACACAGAATTCGAAGCGTGGTTGATTTGCCGGCACCATTGAGCCCCAGCAAGCCAACGATGTCGCCGCGGTACAGGCTCAGGGAAATATCGCTGATGCCGGTCGCGTCGCTATGTCGAAGTGTCAGCCCTTGAGCCTCGAGAAGGGGCGTGGTATTGCGGGCACCCGAGGTGTCGGCTGCGTCGGCAAGGGATTTTGTGTGCAGAGCCATGTCCTGAAAACGTCTAGAGCGAGAGTATAGAGCAGTGCTGAAGCAGTCTGGTTCCACTGCAGCAGTTATGCCGTGCTGGTAATTTTCATGGCATTGCGAAGAATCTTTGCAGGTGCGGGGGTGTGGGGAGGTGTTTTGCTTCGTGCAGGAATAACGCCCACAAAAAAGCCCGGTAAAAACCGGGCTTTTCCAAGGACTACCGTAAAGGCAGTCTTACTTGATTTTCGCTTCTTTATACATGACGTGTTGGCGAATAACCGGATCGAATTTCTTCATTTCCAGCTTGCCAGTCATGGTGCGCTTGTTCTTGGACGTTGTGTAAAAATGTCCGGTGCCGGCAGAGGACACCATCTTGATTTTGTCTCGCATGATTCAGATTTCGTTAGGGCTCGCTCTTGCTACTGGAGCAAGGCCGGGCGGTTAATTAAACTTTTTCGCCGCGGGCACGCAGTTCGCTGAGAACTGTGTCGATACCGCGCTTGTCAATGACTCGCATGCCGCTGGATGATACCCGCAGTGATACGAATCGCTTTTCGGCGGCAACCCAAAAACGGTGGGAATGCAAATTAGGCAGGAAACGACGCTTGCGCCGATTCTTGGCGTGCGAAACATTGTTACCGGACATGGGGCTCTTGCCGGTGACCTGGCAGACTCTGGACATGCGAAACTACTCCAAATAGGGACGTGTACTGCGCTTAGCCTGCGGAGTGTAGCGAATTCCTGGCCAAGCCTCAAGTGTATAGAGGCCTATTTTATACAATCAACCGTTAGGAATGTAAAATGGATCGCATATTCATCACGAACCTGCAGGTAGAAACCATTATTGGGATCTACGATTGGGAGCGTACAACCCGCCAACGCGTGGTGTTGGACCTGGAAATGTCAGCGGATATAGCAAAAGCGGCTCAAACCGAGAATGTGGAAAGTACACTCAATTACAAGGTGTTATCCGACCAGCTCATCAATTTTATTGAAAATAGTGAGTTTCAGCTGGTAGAAACCCTCGCAGAGCGCGTCACAGAGATCATCAGAAATGATTTTTGTGTCCAGTGGGTCAAGCTGACCCTCCACAAACCTGATGCCCTGGCCGGTAATACCGATGTCGGAGTCATCATTGAGCGAGGTGAGCGTCCGCATGCTTGAACTGCCTGCACCCGATGCCAATGCCGCCGCGCACAGTGAGCGCTTGCGTCAGTTGCTGAGCGAGCGTATTCGCAGCCATGGCCCGCTGAGCTTTGCACAATATATGGAACAGGTGCTCTATGAGCCAGGCCTGGGCTATTACATGGCAGGTGCTGCCAAGTTCGGTGCTGAGGGTGATTTTGTGACGGCTCCCGAGATATCACCGTTATTCGGTGCTGCACTGGCGAACGAAGTGAGAGGCGTTTTGGCTCGACACGGAGGCGGCGTGCTGGAGCTGGGAGCCGGTAGTGGCAGGCTGGCGCTGAGTATTCTGCAGACGCTGGCAGGCGAAGGTGGGCTGGATTACACCATTCTGGAACCCAGTGCCGATCTGGTGCAACGCCAGCAACAGTTACTGCGTGAGCATCTTGATGAAACGGCATTCAGCCGTGTTGCCTGGATTGCAACACTGCCAGATTCATTCAGCGGCGTGATCATTGCCAATGAGGTCATGGATGCCTTGCCGGTTGAACGTTTCGTCAAATCTGTCAGCTCGGCAGGGCAAATCGAGCAAGTCTGTGTCACTGCTGAGCTGACGGCATTCAATCGACCAGCCCCCGCGGTGCTCCAGCTGGCCGTCGCTGCCATCGAGAACGATCTGGGAGAGCCATTGCCTGCAGGCTACTGTTCAGAGGCCTGTCTTTATCTCAAACCCTGGATCGCCGCTCTGGCGCAAACCTTGGCCAGCGGCGTGATATTGCTGGTGGATTATGGTTATCCGCGGCGCGAATATTATTTGCCCGAAAGAGTGCAGGGCACAATGACGTGTTACTACCGGCACAGGTCTCATGACGACCCGTTCTATTGGCCCGGCCTGCAGGACCTCACCGCACATGTCGATTTCACCGCTGTTGCTGAAGCCGCGGTCAGTCAGGAGCTGGATCTACTTGGCTACGCGTCCCAGTCTGCCTACCTTCTGGACAATCAGCTGCTGACTCTGGCTGAGCAGCAGACGGCTCTTGCTGATAGTGAAGTGCATCGCATTCAGATCGCACAGGCGGTCAAAACGCTGACCTTGCCGAGCGAAATGGGGGAGCGGTTTCAGGTTATGGCGCTTGGCAAGGGCTATGATCACGACCTCTCGGGGTTCCACTCCCAGGATCTTGCTTACCGTTTGTAGTTTTCCTTCATCTATTACAGTCCATGAGGCTCCTTCGAAGTCCATGGCATTTCGGCTCAAACTCGTATGGAACTAACTCATATCATCTGGCTGGCCCTGGTTCAGGGTTTAACCGAATTTCTTCCTGTATCCAGCTCCGCCCATCTCATTCTTGTGCCGCGTTTGCTCGGCTGGCCCGATCAGGGGCTGGATTTTGATGTCGCTGTGCATCTTGGAACACTGATAGCGGTAGTGGCCTATTTCCGGCACGATATCGTCAAGTTGTTCCTGGCCTGGATCGCATCCATGAAGCAACGCACCATGACACCGGAAGCCCGGCTCGCCTGGGGCGTCATTCTGGGAACCATTCCGGCGGGCCTGGTCGGTCTGGCTTTCAAGGATTACATCGAAGTCTACTTGCGTTCGCCCATGGTGATCGCCGTGACAACCATCATCTTCGGTCTGCTGTTATGGCTGGCTGATCGCCGCGGCAAGCTGGAAAGGTCAGAGTACAGTCTGAACTGGCAGGATTTTCTTGTCATCGGGGGCGCGCAGGCAATAGCACTGATACCAGGAACATCGCGATCCGGCATCACGATAACGGCCGGGCTGTTGCTGGGACTGACTCGTGAGGCTGCTGCGCGTTATTCGTTTCTTCTGTCCATCCCCATCATTGTGCTGTCAGGCTTGAGCGTTACCAAGGATCTGGTTTCAGCCGCCGTACCGGTAGACTGGACAGCCTTGACGACAGGCACCGCTATTGCTGCCGTGAGTGCCTTTGTCTGCATCCATTATTTTCTGGCCGTCATCAACCGTATGGGTATGACACCTTTCGTGATCTACCGATTGTTGCTGGGTATATTCCTGGTGATCATGGTCGCAGGTTAAATCGACAGGGCGGCAGGGCTATTGGCTGGGAACGGCCAGTTCGAAAATCTTGCCGCCCAGACCGTGTACCGAGTCGTGGGCCTGTAACTTGACGACACTCATGCCCTCAGGCAGGGCCAGGGTCAGCGAACGAGTAAAGGGTTGTTCGTTTTCATGAGGATGCGCCAGTTCACGACTGCCCAGGATCCGGCCGTCGACGGCCAGTACATCCCATCTGTCAGCGTAATGATCCCAGCCCGAGTCTTCGTGCAGTACCGTGGCATCGATACGAAACTTTCCATCACCCAGAGCGGTTATGCTGCCTCCGACAACGTCTGCCTCGCCGGCAGCAGCATTGGTTGCAGCGATCATCAGCAATGTGGCCAGTAGTGGCGTCCTTATCGTTTTGTCCATTATTTTTCCCTGGAATTTTCTGGCGTCAATGATGTCATGAGATAACGATACAACTGATGTGCCGCCCATGGTTCAAGCAATTATTGTAGAGTCTGGGGATTATGCGCAGAGTCGGTCTTTTTCTTACGTCAATGTGGGTCTCATGAGTAGAAATTTTCTGGGAAGTTCCCCGGTCGCTGGTCCGATTCTGCAGTTCTCGCTACTGATTGTGCCATTGGTGATGAACTGCTTCTATATGGTCTACTCATTGACAGGGTGGATTCTGGATGGACGAGACAGGCGTAACTGGTCAATCGAGGCGCCGTCAGTGGGTATCTGGGTGCTGGTGTTCATCCTGTTGTTCAGTGGCCTGGTTATCGCATATACACGGTGGCGTGGCGGCAGTTGGTGGCATCCATTGTCGATATCCAGTATCGGTCACGTGGGGTTGGCAATATTGCTGACGATCTCCGTGCTCATCACTGTCAAGTTGTAGACAGATCAACCTTCCACATCACTTTTTCTGCATGAGATTCGATTTCACACCCAAAGGCCTGATGACAATCAGGCATCTGCGCTTTCGACGCCTGTGGATCAGCGTGGGGGTGCTAATGCTTCTGGTGGTAGCCGTCAGCTCCATTATTGCTTTGCCTGCACCGGTCAAGGCCGTCATGCTGCATGACAAAGTGGTCCACACGCTGGCCTATGCAGGTCTCATGGGGTGGTTTTCACAAATCTACCGGCATGATCTGACGCGACTGGTTCTGGCTCTGGGCCTGGTTTGCATGGGGGTGGCCATCGAGTTCATTCAGGGTATGACGCCCACGCGCCAGTTCGATGTACTGGATATGGTTGCCAATACCTCGGGAGTTCTGCTCTCCTGGGCACTGGCATACACCTGGGTCGGGGGCACACTGGCCTGGCTGGAGACTCAGTTCTGCCGGACTGTCCTGCGCACTTAAGTAGTCCTGCAATCTGATCAGCAGGCTCAATACAAGCGCACTCAATCGGACGGGTAGCTGTCAAGCCATTGCTTGATAGTATTCACCCTGGCTTCGGTAATGCGGGCCGCGATGGTGGATTTATCATCAGTGGCACGCGCTATGGCGGCGGTGTCGACCTGAAGAAACACCTTGGCTACCTGTCTGAGAAAATCAGCTTGCGGATACGCGCTCTGCTCCTGTCCCAGTCGGCCACGAGCATCTGCCTTGCAGACTTGCAGATAATATTCAAAGCGTTCCGGCTTGCGAACCACATCCATCGATTGCAGTAGTTTGACCAGTTTGCTCGCTTTGGAGTCTATGGATCGATGGCAGTGGGTGTGCCAGCGAGCCGTCAGGACGGCGATGTCGCGTGTCTTTTTGGGAACCCGAAGCCGCTCGCACAGCGTCTCTGTCAGACGGGCGCCGCGTTCCTCATGTCCGTGGTGCGAGGGCAGGATGTCTGTCGGTGTCGTCGCCTTGCCCAGGTCATGGCACAGTGCCGCGAAGCGGACATCCAGTTCCGTACTTTGCAGTGCGGCCTGTTCAAGCACCATCAGTGTGTGAATGCCACTGTCGATTTCAGGGTGCCACTTGGCTGGCTGAGGCACGCCGAACAAGGCGTCTACCTCGGGCAGAATCACTGCCAGCGCGCCGCATGCGCGCAAGGCCTGGAAGAAGGCTCCCGGGGTTCTGGCCAGTAGCGCACCCTGCATCTCTTGCCAGATGCGTTCAGGCACCAGGTTGTCGACTTCGCCTGCATCGACCATATGGCGCATCAATTCCAGCGTCTCATCCGCTATCGTGAATCCCAGATGGCTGAAGCGTGCCATGAACTTTGCAATGCGTAGAATGCGCACCGGATCTTCGACGAAGGCCTTTGATACATGGCGCAGAACGCGGTTTTCGATATCGGCCTTGCCATTGAACGGGTCAACCAGTTCACCGTTCTTGCGTTGCGCGATCGCATTGATGGTCAGGTCTCGACGGCTCAGATCCTCTTCCAGCGTCACGCTGGCATCAGTTGAAAATTCAAAGCCGTGGTAGCCAGGTCCTGTCTTGCGTTCTACTCTTGCCAGTGCGTATTCTTCATGGCTGTCCGGGTGCAAAAAAACCGGGAAGTCTTTGCCCACTGATTTGAATCCGGCTTTGAGCATGTCGTCGGGCGTGCTGCCAACCACTACCCAGTCGTGATCGATGACCGGTATGCCGAGTAATTGATCACGAACGGCGCCACCTACCAGATAGTGCTTCATAAGGCTTTTTGTCTGATTTGGCGCATATCCTGAATGTTACACTGACAATGATAAAAGAACGCCGATCAACATGCGCTTTACCCTGGAAACCGTTCGTACGTATCTGTGTACTGGGTGCTGTGTTGGTATCGCTCAGCGGTTGTGGAACCATCGGATACTACTCGCAGGCGGTGGGTGGGCATTTCAAGCTGATGCGTGCACGGCAGCCGATCGACAAGCTGCTGAGCGATCCTGAAACCAACCCTGAGCTGCGTCAGAAGCTGCAAACGCTGATGGATGCCCGACAATTTGCCAGTGAGTACTTGCTGCTGCCTGACAATGATAGCTACAACACGTATGTGGAAACCGGGCGCGACGCGGTGACGTGGAACGTGGTGGCAGCGGAAGAGTTCTCCCTGAAAGCCAGAACCTGGTGTTTTCCGGTCGCAGGCTGTGTCAGTTATCGTGGCTATTTTGATCGTGCCGATGCTGATGAGTATGCCGCCGAACTGGCGCTGGAAACCTATGATGTTTCAGTCGGTGGTGCTTCGGCCTATTCGACGCTTGGCTGGTTCGATGATCCAGTGCTGGATACGATGCTGCGTGGTAGCGATGTGCGCTATGTGGGCACCTTGTTCCATGAGCTGGCTCATCAGGTGCTCTATATCAAGGATGACAGTAACTTCAATGAAGCCTTTGCAACGTTCGTGGAGCAGCTGGGAGTGCGTGCCTGGCTTGAGCAACGCGGCGAGGTTGATCGTATCGCCACCTACGATAGCTCTCAAACCCGTGTTGAAGACTTTCTGGTTTTGCTCAAGCAGACGCGTGATGAGTTGCTGACTTTGTACGCTCGGGAGCTGCCTGAGCAATCCATGCGCGAGGCTAAAAAGGCCGTGTTCGATGATATGCGGGTGAGCTATGAGTCCTTGAAACAATCCTGGGATGGGTATGCGGGTTACGACAACTGGTTCAAGCGGGAGCTCAACAACGCCCGGCTGGTGGCGGTGTCTACCTATCGGCGTAATGTGCCAGCTTTCAATGCTATGTATGACGAGGCGGGTCAGGATCTAACCGTTTTTTATGCACTGGCAAAGAGCATGGAAGATCTGGATCATGCAGAGCGGCAGAAGCGAATTGAAACCTATCTGGAGCTTGATCAGGCTCAATAGAGGAGGGGGTTAGTTGGCGCTTGACACTGGCCAGCTCAATTCCAATAATGTGACTGAGGGTTTCTTTGTGTTACGCCCTTGAATCGTGATGGTTCTTGAGTCGCTTCGGCGGCTCGGGATGAAAAGGGAACATGGTGCGATCGTTGTCAGAATCGATTCCGTTCAAACCCATGACTGCCCCCGCAACTGTAAACGGTAAGCTGTTTCGAACAATCCCACTGGGTAATATCTCGGGAAAGGCGAAGTAGCGGTGAACCGTGAGTCAGGAGACCTGCCATCACAAGCAAACTCAATCCGGGCGGGGTGACCCCGGGCAGGAGCACTGTAATGAAAGTATGTGTCCAACGACTTATCCGGTTTTGCCTGGTGCAAGAACCACCTTCTCTACGGAGTGCATCATGAGTCTGGACAATATCCTGCTAAGACTGACAGAGCCGCTGGAGTCACGAGAGGATGCCCTTGTGCTTGGACGCATGGGATTTCTTGAGTGGCTGGTTTCGGTGCCGGATGAAGGCGATTTCACTCAGCAGGCGGAGCTGGCGCATGAACGGGCAGCACCACTGAAGTTGTCAGTACCGGCCATCAGTGTTTTTTGCGATCTTTTGCTGGAAGCTGCACTCAATACGACTGGTTCGGAGGAGCGATCGGGGCGAAAGAATTCCCGTATTAACCGACGTACAGGCGCTCCACGACGACGAACATTGCATTAATCATTGCGCGCCCCCCCCAGGGAGGGGGCGTCGTTCAGCAATAGACTGAACTCTGGTGCTGCAGAAGTTTGAACTTGCCCCGTGCCAGAACACAGCCCGGGGCCGTTGAGTCTCAGCGTCGAGCGGCGGCGCGGCGCTTTTGCAGTAGCCCGGTCCAGTCTTTGGTACCTATATAGCGCGGTACCACAGCATCGAGTGAAGTTGGCTGGCGAGGGCAGTTGTCACCACAGACGCTAGGCGTTTGCAGGCTCTGGTAATTGTCACGGCTGAACGGTTTGCCAGGAACATATTCCATGACTCTGGCTTGCATTCTGGATGCCCAGTCAGGCAGGCCGATGATGGTGCGGGACAGGCCGGCCGTATCCGCAGTGTATTGCACCAGTTCGCGCAAGGTGTAGTCTTTCGGGCCACACAGTTTGATGGTAGAGCTGATAGCCGCAGGGTCATCAATGGAATCGATCATCACCTGGCAGACGTCGCCGACGAAGACAGGGGCCATCTTTGCATCCGGGACTGCCAGCGGAAAGATGGGTAGGGCTCGTAGCAAGCCTGCGAATCTGTTGAAGAAGGCATCGTGCTCACCAAAGATGATGGAAGGCTGAAAGATAGTCCAATCAACACTACTCTGGCTGTTGCGTACCAGCTCTTCGGCCTGTCCTTTGGTCCGCAGGTATTCGCTGCTGCCGTTTTCCGCATCGGCGTTCAGGGCGCCCATGTGCAGATAGCGCTGTACGCCAGCTGCTGCGCAGGCTGCGAGTACTTTTTCTGTCAAACCTGAGTGTGCACTTGCAAAACTGTTTTTTGATTTGTTGCCGCCTTCATTGAGAATGCCAATCAGATTGATAACGGCGGTGGAGCCTGCAATTGCCTCATTCAGCGCGGCTGCATCGTGAACATTAACCTCTCGAACATGCACATTTGACAGCGTGCGAAGTGATCTGACATGTTGTGCACGGCGCGTCAATACCACCACTTCATCATAGGTCTGCGCCAGGCGATAGGTCAGCTGAGAGCCGACAAAGCCTGATCCACCCAACAAGGTAATGCGACGATTGCTCATGTGAATTAGGAACTCCTGATTTGACAATTCTAGGGTGAAGGCAACTCGTATATTTTGCCTTAAAAGATAAGGTAGCGGCAGCTTTACCGCCGGCATGCGATTACAGCACTGTGGTGACGGTATAATTTATGGACCCGCAAGATTTTTCTGGGTGGCGTCTGTGTCGAGTTCTCGCCATAGTAGACGCCATCAGTGCATCCCTGCTAAAGCTCATTGCCTATGTCAGTACTTCCGGAATTCGAAAACCACGCCGAGCAGACAGTCAAGATGACTACCTGCTATATGTGCGCGTGCCGGTGTGGTATCAAGGTGACCATGGAGGGCGAAGAGATTCGTTTTATCCAGGGTAATCCCAAACACCCGGTCAACAAGGGTGTGCTGTGTGCCAAAGGTAATGCCGGCATCATGAAGCAGAAGTCGCCTGCCAAGCTGACGCAGCCGCTGGTCAGAAAGGCTGGCACCGAGCGCGGGGATGGCGAGTTTGAGCCGATTTCCTGGGACAAGGCTTTGACATTGTTGACGGAACGGCTGCGCAAGATCCGTGCACATGACCCCAAGCGTCTGGCGTTCTTCACCGGGCGTGACCAGATGCAGGCCTTGACCGGATTCTGGGCATCGCAGTTCGGCACCATCAACTGGGCGGCTCACGGGGGCTTTTGCTCGGTGAACATGGCGGCTGGTGGTCTGTACATGACAGGCCAGTCCTTCTGGGAATTCGGTGATCCGGATTGGGATCATGCAAAATATTTTATGTTGTGGGGCGTTGCAGAAGATCACGCCTCCAATCCCATCAAGATCGGCCTGGAAAAGCTCAAGCGCCGCGGGGCCAAGTTTGTTGCCATCAATCCGGTACGCACCGGTTATCAGGCGATTGCTGATGAGTGGATTGGCATTCGTCCCGGTACGGATGGCTTGCTGGCACTGTCGTTCGCGCATGTATTGCTCAAGAACGATCAGTTCGATTGGGAATTTCTCAGCCGCTATACCAATGCCACACAACTGGTCATTGATGCACCGGGCACATCGCAGAACGGCTTATTGCTGCGTGATGAGTCCGAAGCATTGCAGGTCTGGGACCAGACTACGGACAGCGTGGCGTCCTGGCTTGAATCCAGTCACGATAACGATGTCGAAGCAGCTCTGTTCGGGGAATACACCACGGCTAAGGGAGTGCGCGTCAAAACGGTCATGACGCTGCTGGCGGAAAAGTATCTGAGCGAGGAATATGCGCCGGAGAATGTGGCAGCCACCGTGGGTGTTGATGCTGCAACTATCGAACGTCTGGCACTGGAAATGGCGCATGTGGCTTTCAAGGAGAGCATCACGATAGAGACTCCATGGACTGACTGGACCGGGCGCCGGCACGAGAGGTTCATCGGAAGACCCGTCGCCATGCATGCCATGCGCGGTATATCAGCACATTCGAATGGTTTCCAGACTTGCCGTTCCATTCATCTGCTGCAAGTGTTGCTGGGTGCGGTGGACAGCCCCGGTTCGCATCTGGCCAAACCGCCTTTCCCCAAGCATATTGCCCCGCCGATCAAGCCGGCGAAGTCCATGGCACCGGATACGCCCTTGTCGTCGCCGCCGCTGGGGTTTCCCATGGGGCCTGAGGATCTGGTCATTGATGCCAATGGCGAACCACTACGAATTGACAAGGCCTACTCCTGGGAGGCGCCCATTGCCAACCATGGCATGATGCATATGGTCATCAACAATGCGGTCAAGGGTGATCCGTATCCAATTGATACGCTGATTCTCTTCATGGCGAACATGTCGTGGAATTCGAGCATGAATACCGCAGAAGTACAGGACATGCTGCGGGAGAAGGATGAATACGGCGATTACAAATTGCCCTTCATCGTGACCAGTGATGCTTTCCATTCCGAGATGGTGAACTACTCGGATCTGGTGCTGCCGGACACCACCTACCTGGAGCGCTTCGATACGATCTCCATGCTGGACCGGCCGATCTCGGAGGCTCACTCAGCCTGTGATGCTATTCGTCAGCCCATTGTGGCGCTGGATCGGGACGTCAGGCCCTGGCAGGAAGTGCTGGTGGATATCGGCACACGGTTGGGTTTTCCTGCTTTGACAAACCCTGATGGCGGGGCGAAGTTCAAGGACTACAAGGATTTCATCACCAACTGGGAAAAAGCACCGGGGATTGGCTTTCTGGCTGGCTGGCGTGGCGAGAATGGTGATGAGCATATGGTTGGTGCCCCCAATCCGGATCAATGGCAGGCTTATCAGGACAACGACTGTTTCTTTGAGCATCATCTGCCACCAGAGCAACGCTACTACCGCTTTGCCAACAAGGATTATCTGGAGTGGGCTAAAAGCGTTGGCTTCAATGGCCATAGTGGTCCTATCGTCATGGAGCTGTATTCAGAGGTCGTGCAGAAATTTCGATTGGCAGGGCAGGGCTTATATGACGGACCTTTGCCAAAGCATGAAGTCGACAAGCAAAGGCTGGTGCAGTACTTCGATCCCTTGCCGTGCTGGTATGTGCCTTTGGAAGAGCAGCGCGTAGATAATCAGAAGTATCCCTTCCATGCCGTCAATCAGCGACCCATGTTCATGTATCACTCCTGGGATTCGCAGAATGCCTGGCTGCGACAGATCATGGCGCAGAACTATCTGTACATGAACCGTGAACGTGGCGAGGCCTTGGGTATTCATGATCTGGCGTGGGTATGGGTGGAAAGCCATCACGGCAAGATCCGCTGTCAGATCAAGCTGATGGAAGGTTGTAATCCTGATACGGTATGGACCTGGAATGCCATCGGCAAGCAAAGTGGTGCCTGGGGTTTGTCCGACGATGCTCCCGAATCACAAAAGGCCTTCCTCATGAATCACCTGATCTCCGAACTACTGCCCTCTAAAGAGGGTGAGCGTGGCCTGACCAATTCGGACCCGGTTACCGGGCAGGCGGCCTGGTATGACCTGAAAGTGAATGTCACTCTGGCAGCCCCCGGGGAGACTGGGAGTTACCCGACATTTGCATCAATAAAACGTCTGCCGGACATGGCAACACCAGCTACTGAGCTGCGTTATCACACACACGTACCGGTCAACCTCGAACGCTCCATGGAAGATGCCTTGACCCGGGGACCACTGACTCGCGGAGACAAGCCATGAAACTCGGTCTGGTTATCGATCTGGACACGTGTGTGGGCTGTCATGCCTGCGCCGTTGCCTGCAAACAATGGAACACGTCCGGCACAACCGGTCCACTGTCAGACTACGATCCCTATGGCAAGGAACCCAGTGGTGTCTGGTTCAATCGTGTAAGGCACTATGAGGTCGATGACTTTCCCAACAACAAGACCATCAATGCGCCCATGTCCTGCATGCATTGTGAGGATGCTGCCTGCGTAACCGTCTGCCCGACGGGGGCCTCCTACAAGCGTGAAGAGGATGGCATCGTATTAGTGGATCAATCAAAGTGCATGGGTTGTAATTTGTGTGCCTGGGCCTGTCCTTATGGCGCCCGAGAGCTGGACGAAAACGAAGGTGTCATGAAGAAATGCACCTTGTGTGTCGATCGCATCCACGACCAGAAACTGCCGGAGGAAGAGCGACAGCCTGCCTGCGTTCTGACCTGTCCCACTCATGCCAGATTTTTCGGCGACTTCGATGACCCCGATTCGCAAGTCAGCACTCTGGTCAGGGAGCGCGGCGGTTATGCGATGATGCCAGAGCTGGGTTATGAGCCCACCAACAAGTACCTGCCGCCCCGACAAAGACCTGCTGCGCCCACGGTCGAAAAGCAAGCTGAGGCTTCGGGAGAGTCGCTCATTGGCAAGTGGATGAAACGTCAGAAAGAGGCGTTCAACAGCCTTGGTAAAGGAGCACGCTGATGCATCCGGCACTGTCTGTTATCTTCTTCACGGTCACCGCTGGCACCGGCTATGGCGTGCTATTCCTGTTGGGTCTTATCCGCATTCTGGGTATGGTTCCCGAGATGAGCCCGGATCAGATCGTCACCATGGGCCTGGTGGGTCTGGTACTGATCACGGTCGGACTCCTGTCATCCACCTTGCACCTGTCCAACCCGAAAAATGCCTGGCGATCGTTCACGCGTTTCAAAACATCCTGGTTGTCACGCGAGGCAGTCTTTGCAGTGACCTTCTATCCGATCTGCCTGCTATGGATGGCATGCGAATGGTTTACTGGTCACACGGCGGCCTCCATTGTATTTGGTGTGCTTACCGCAGGTCTTGCCATTACTGTGCTGGTTTGCACGAGTATGATCTACGCATCGTTGAAAACGATACGTCAGTGGCATACCCCTATGACCCCTGTTAATTTTGTACTACTGGGAATATTGCTGGGGTCCTTGTTTCTGAGTCTGATGCTGGCACAGCAGTCTCTATTGACCTCCCATCTGCTGTCCTTGTCATTGGTGCTGTTAGTGTTGTCAGCTCTGGCGAAAATTGTCTATTTCTACTGGATTGGCCAGCCGGCTGGGCCAACCATCAATACGGCGCTGGGCTTCACCCGTGCAACGGTTCGCTTGCTGGACGTTGGCCATAGCAGTGATACCTTTCATAATAAGGAATTTGCTTACCAGGTCGATCGCGTCAAGCTGATCTGGCTTCGACATATCAGTATCGGACTTGCATTCTTGCTGCCCTTGGCTCTGATTCGCGGGCCATTGGATAGTGTCGGGTTTTTTAATCTGACACTGGCTTTTATCAGTGCCTATGCCGGCGTATTCGTGGAGCGCTGGTTGTTTTTCGCAGAGGCGCGACATGTCGTGAATCTGTATCACGGTATGCAGCGCACCTGAGTTGGCCCGAAAGGCATGAAAGAGCTGCAAATAGAGCAGCGTGGCAGTGTCTGGGTCGGTGTGTTCCGGGCTATGGCCAGTCCCTGTGAAATTCATATTGAGCTGCGCTCGCGAAAGCGCGCAGCGCAGCTTATGGCACTGGCGCAGAAGGAGGCGCTGCGCATCGAGCGTCTGTTCAGTCGCTACCGTGATGACAACGTGATTCACCGTATCAACACGGCGGCCGGCAGGAGTGTGACGGTGGATTCTGAAACCGCTCGCATGCTGGATTTTGCCGATCAGTGTTTCACTCTTTCCGAAGGGCTCTTTGATGTGACTTCCGGTCTGTTGCGCAAGGCCTGGAATTTCGATGGATCGGACCGTGTGCCGACGATGGCTGCAGTGGATGCGCTATTGCCCCAGGTGGGTTGGCAGCAGGTAAGCTGGTCAGAGCCGCATTTCACACTGCCTGATGGAATGCAGATAGATCTGGGTGGGATCGGCAAGGAGTATGCCGTTGATCGTACCGTCTCATTGCTCAATGAGCACTGTCAGGCCCCGTTTCTGGTCAACTTTGGTGGTGACCTGCATGCCTTGCGTTCGCCTGTTACCGCCCAGGGCTGGCGCGTAGGTATCGAGGCAAGCCGAGGTGGTAGTAGCGATGCCTTGCACAGCATTTTGCTGGAACGGGGCGCCTTGACCACCAGCGGAGATGCCCGTCGATACCTGCTCAAGGACGGTGTACGTTACGGACATGTTCTGAACCCGAAGACAGGATGGCCGGTGGAAGGTGCTCCAGCGTCGGTTACCGTGGCTGGTAATACCTGCACCGAGGCCGGTATTCTCTCAACGCTAGCCATTTTGCATGGCAACGAGGCTGAGTCGTTTCTGGAGGATCAGGGCGTGCGGTACTGGGTACAGCGCTAGCGTTAATTGTTGAACGAAGCCTGAGGCTCAATGGTTTTTTGACTGGCGTGCATTCTGCTAGGTAAGGGCTCTACCGCGACTTGCCGATGAGGCAGGGTATTGTCATGCCAAGGCCCCAGTGTGAATCTCCGTTTTTCTCAGAACTGCTCCGGAAAGCCTTTCGTCATTTTTTAATAGCGGCTGTGATGCTACCGCTGGCGTCGTGTTCTGTTGTTGGTGACATCGTTAACGTCGATGAGGTCAAGCCCTGGCAGCGAGGTGTTCTGGCGCGTGACGATATGCAGTTGATCAATGATGCGCTGGAACAAAGTGTTGATGATCACATCTATTTCTCGCGGGAGGCCTCCACCGGAGGAGTGAGTATTCAAGGTGGCGGCTGCGGCTGTAACTGATGGGGGCTTTGCAACGCCAACTCTCGGTAGCTGCCTGCACCCTGATTACTGCGGGCAGTGTGCCGGGTGCCAATGCGGCAGAAAATCCCTGGGAAGCTGATCTATCCTATCTGTCCTATCAGGAAGCTGACGACAGGGTCTCGGTGTCCAAGACACTGCTCAATCTGCAGCGCGAGACAGACACGGGAAGTCTGACATTGAATCTGGTGCATGACAGCATGTCAGGGGCCTCGCCGACGGGCGCTCTGAGAGGGGCTGAATCAGCAGACACGGTCACGCGGGTTTCCGGAGAAAGCGGGCAGGGTTATTCGAGAAGCGCGTTCACGGATACGCGTATACAGGCAGGGTTGCAACTCGAACGCCTGATTACCTCGTCGATTACGCTGAGTGCGGGTGGTGCGATATCAGATGAATCCGATTATGAATCGCAGAGTATCGATCTTGGCATTGCCAAAGAATCGACTGACAAGCTGACTACATTCAGCGCGGCGCTGGCATGGACAAACGATACGATTTATCGCAGCGACACCGGTGTCACCCCCGAACCACTGGGGAATGTGCAGCAGACACGTTTGTATAGCGAAGGTGAACGTGAGACGGTGGATGCCTTACTGGGTATCAGTCGCGTAGTGAATCGCCAAACCGTCGCACAGCTGAACCTGGCAATCAGCGCTTCGGATGGATATCACTCGGACCCCTATAAAATCATCAGCGCAGCCGAAGAGAATGGTCGCATCATGGCCAATTTCCATGATAGCCGTCCCAATTCCCGGTTGCGCACCAGTCTGTTCGGCAAACTGGTCCACCAGCTGGCTGATACAGAAAACTCCATTCATCTGAGTTATCGTTTTTACCGGGATGACTGGGGAGTTCAATCAAATACCGTCGATGTGCGCTATCGGCACCAGCTGACGGATCGGCAGTACCTTGAACCCCATTTTCGCTGGTACCGACAGAATGAAGCTGATTTCTATCAAACCTATCTACCTGTTGACAGCGGTTCAAATCCGCAATTGCCAGAGAATGGACTTGCCAGTGCTGACTACCGACTGGATGCGATGCAAAGCACCACCGTCGGCATGAAATACGGCATTTATCTGACTCCCAGGGTCGAGCTGAAGATTCGTGGCGAGTACCTTGACCAAAGCTTCAGTACTGCAGGTTATGGGGGTAATTCAGCTGTCATTGTTCAGACCAGTATCAACGTAGACTTTTGACAAGTCAGGCATAAGCACGCTGAAGTGCTGATCACTTCGCTTATACTGATCTGACGATTTCCGCTGTCACTGCTGAGTCTCAGAACTTCATGGCTACCCAACTCTCTGTCAATCTCAACGCCATTGCCCAGTTGCGCAACCGGCGTGACCTGCCTTGGCCCAGTGTCACCGGCTTTGGTCGGATCGCCCTGCAGAATGGCGCACATGGGCTGACCGTGCATCCTCGTCCTGATGAACGGCATACCCGTTTCAGTGATGTAGGCGATCTGCGAGCGCTGATCGATACTGAGTTTCCTGGCTGCGAATTCAATATCGAGGGTAATCCCACCGAGGATTTTCTTGCACTGGTGGAGCAGGTCCGTCCGGAGCAGGTCACACTGGTGCCCGATGATCCGGCTCAGGCGACCTCAGATCATGGCTGGGATTTTCGCAGTCAGCACAATATGCTGGCACCGATAGTCGCTCGCCTGCAAAGTGGTGGCATGCGGGTATCGTTGTTTGCGGATGCCGAAGTGGATCAGGTTCAGTGGGCGAAAGACACGGGATGTGATCGAATCGAGCTGTACACCGGCCCCTACGGTGGTACCTATGCCAATGAGGCGGCAATGCGCGCCGAAATTGAACGCCTGGGTAACACCGCTGATGCCGCAATAGCATTGGGCATGGAAGTCAATGCGGGCCACGATCTGACGGTCGCCAATTTGCCTGCTCTGATTGAGCGTATTCCGACACTGGCCGAGGTTTCCATCGGTCACGGGCTTACTGCTGATGCTCTGGAATACGGGATGGCAGCCACCGTTTCACGATTTCTGAAAGTCTGCGGTGCCTGAACAGCTCTGCTTCCCGATAGCTTTTCCTATCAAGCTTATTATTTTACGAGCCCTGAATCTGGGTTATTCATGAAATGTCCAGGTTAATAACCAGCGGAAAATATCATGTTCAAGTCACTTGCTCTTGTCATCGTTCTAGCTCTGACAACATCGTCTGCACTGGCGGCACCACAACGCTACTCGCTGGACTCTGAACATACGACGGTGGCCTTCCTGGTTGAGCATGCTGGCTTTGCAAAGACGCTGGGTCAATTCACCGAGGTGTCTGGTGCCTTTACCTATGACGAGGAAACCAGGCAGGTATCGGATGTTTCTATCAGTGTAAAAACCGGTAGTCTGCAGACAGAAAACAAGGCTCGTGACAAGCATGTTCGTAGCAAGGACTTCCTGAATACTTCGAAATATCCCGATATGATCTTCACCGCTGATGGGGCGTTCGTTGCGGCACAAGGAACGACAGAGCTGTCGGGGAGTCTGCAACTATTGGCAGAAAAGCGTCCCCTGACTTTGTCTCTCGTGCTCAACAAGTCGGAAAAATACCCGTTCGGACACAAGAAATTCACGCTGGGAATCTCTGCCCGAGGCGCACTGCAGCGTAAGGATTACGGTATGGACTATGGTGTTGCCAACGGCTTGGTGGGAGATACGGTTGAGCTGATCATCGAGACCGAAGCCAATATCGACTAATGTTCAAACAAGGTAGACAGTGTCTGGCGTAGGCTGGACATGCGCTGGCTGGGAGAGTCTGCATCAGGCAGCATGCCATTCACCCACTCGTTCGCAGGTAATCGTTCCAGCAGGAACTTGTCTTTCGAGATGATGTGGATGGGGACGTCCGCGCTATTGCCCCAGCCATTGATGATGGGGGGAGGCTGATGATCACCTACAACAATCATTAGTGCATCGTCAGCATACCGGGCTGCATATTCAGCCAGAATATCCAACGTATAGTCGAACGATTTTTCGTACATGTCCTGAACCTGCTCGCGATACTCCCAGCTGATGGGATCGCCGAACCGGTGTGAACCATCGTAGATAGATCCGTCTCCCACCAGCTCCCAGTCAATTTTCTGTGGCAATGGTGTCCATGGGGCATGAGTTGACAACAGGGCAAGGGTTGCCATCATCGGTTTGGCACTAGGCTGGCGAATATGGTTTTCGAAGTGGGACAGGGTGTATTGATCAGGCATGGTCACGTAACCGAATCGTTCACCGGAAAACCCCAGTTCCGAGTTGGTGTAGAGGCCTTCATAGCCATACCAGACACCTTCAGGCCAGGCCAGCTGTATGGCCGGCATGATGCCTGTCGTATACCAGCCTGCTTGAGCGAACAAGCCGCTCAGAGAAAGCCTGTCAGAGGTGACCAGTCTGTCAAAGCGGGCCTGGTTATCTATTTCAAGGCCCGATTGTAGTGTTGCTTGTGCCAGCCAGCTACGTCCACCACGAACCGGAGATGTCAGCCAGCTGCTCTTGACGCTGAGTCCGGACTCGCTCAGTGTGGATTCGCTCTTCGCAAGACGGCTGTGTGCTGTCGCGGAAAAGCGTTCTGCATCCAGATAACCACGGCCATAGGATTCGACGAATACCAGAATGACATCACGACCGGCAAGTGCGCCGAAAGTCGGTGTAGCGACATTCATGACATTGTCCAGACCCAACTCTCCGGTGAAGGTGCGTTGGTCAGCAATCGAGCGTTGCAGGCTTGTGATCCGCAGTGCAATTTCAGGTATGACGTTTGCCTCTACCGGTCCATCCCTGTGTGTGCGATGTTCGTATGCCAGCGCAGTACCGCCGATCAACAATGCAACTCCCACGAACCCGAGGCTGACGGTTCGGGTTTTCCCTTTGACTTGTGAGATAGTACACAGGCATCGATAGAGCAAAAAACCCAGTGCCAGCAATAGAATGAAGACTACCGCTACAATAATGCCTGCTTCGAATCGACCGACTGCCGTCGAGGCCAGGTTCCAGCCATCGGCCACCAGGTGTATTTCCAGTAGTGGGCTAAAGCGACGATTGAATGCCAGGTAGGAGCCCAGGTCGGCCAGTCGAAGCAATAACAGCAAACCGATGGCCAGTGTCAGCAGCAGGCTGAGCCAACGTCCGATTTTCTGGTTGGCAGCAAGCAACAGCAGGATCAGTACCGGCAGCTCCAGAGGGAATTGTGCCCAGTTACTCCAGCCAAATTTCCCGGGATGAGAAGGAAACAGCAATGCCAGATATACGAGTGCGACGGATAATGACAGCACGATGACAGAGCGCCACAAGGAGGGCGATGAGACTGAGTCACCGCCAATCACTACGGTACTGCCGGTAGATTCAGGCAAGCGGTTCTGGTCTTTGTTTCGTCTCAAAGGTCGGTTCATGCGCATGCTGCTGACTGTCCTGTTGCTATTACTCATTGCCCGTCTGATAGAGCTGGAAACGGCCATTGCTCTCATCCGGAATGCCGATTGGCGATGGATGATTGCCTGCTTTGTCGTTGTTCAGCTCCAAGTGCTCTTGTCAGCGATACGCTGGCAGGTGACAGCCGTTCGACTCGGACAAGTGCTGAGTGTTCCACACGCTGTTCGCGAATACTACCTTGCCACCCTGGGCAACCTGAGTCTGCCCGGTGGAATCACCGGTGATGCTGCTCGGGTTTATCGCAATCGGGATGCCGCGGGTGTGGGCAAATCTGCTCAAAGCGTATTGATTGAAAGATTGGCCGGGCAACTTGCCTTGCTGGTAGTGACGCTCGGTGGTTGGGTGTTGTGGCCTTTGCTGATGGACAGCGCCGCGCCGGAGTTGGGTGAAAAGATGATACTGACGGCATTGCTGCTGCTGGTGGCATTGGTACTGGTATTCAGGCTGGTCGTAAGGTTTGCGCCACCTTCGGTTGCGAACTTCATGGCCGAGTTGGGACCGTCCTTGTATTGTGCCTGGTGGGCTGACAGACAGTGGCTGGTTCAAGGAGCACTGAGCCTGGGCGTGGTTGCCACCTATCTGGCTGTTTTTGCTATCTGTGCGCTGGCGTTGCAACATCCCTTGCCTTTTGTCGGTGTGGTGACGATCGTACCGTTGGTGTTGTTGAGTATGGTTATACCGATATCAATCGGTGGCTGGGGTGTGCGTGAGGCGGTTGCGGCCTCATTGTGGCCAGTGCTGGGTATGTCCGCAGAAGCCGGTGTGGCAAGTAGTGTGCTCTATGGTGTTATTTCATTGCTTGCGACGATACCGGGTGCGTTGTGGGCTGCACTGCGCCCATCAGATGATCGATGCCTGTAGAGCCACAAGACATCACGTATGAAGGAGGCGGCCAGGCAGAGCAAGGCCAGCAAGCCAGCCATATCTGAAAGTGGCGGAGCAAGCAGTGGGGACAAGATGGCGCATAGCACGACTAGCTGAATGACACACACCAGTTTGCGTCGAAATGAGGGGTACAGATTTCCGCGTAGCGCTTTGGACCAGAGGCTGGCCAGAACGAACAGGTAGCGCATGAGCCCCAGCGAAATAATCCAGATACCGGTTTCGCCGCTGTACCAGACAAAAACACTGACAACCAGAATCAGCAGCGCATCTGTTTCCATGTCAAAGCGTGCGCCAAACTCGGATGCCAATCCGGATCGTCGGGCCAGGTAGCCATCGACACCATCCAGAGACAGCAATAAAACAACCAGGCCGGTGATCAGCCAGGGCCACTGCATTTGCAGCTCACTGGCGACAGGGACCAGACCTGCAATGAGCACGGTGCCTGCGGCTCTGTAGAGCGTCACCGCATTGGCTTTACCGAATATCGAGTACGGGTGCCAACCAAGGCCACGCCAGTTCAAAGCCAGTATCAGAGACCAGAGAATCGTCCAGGTCAAGCCTATGCTGATACTGGGCAGGTGCACCAGTAAACTGTTCAATTGGAAAAGGGTGGCTATGCCAGATAGGGCAAAAACCAGACTGGCAATCAAAAAGTGCCATGCAGCCTGCTTGTGCAGGCTTGCCTCTGGTCTCACACCGCAGACTCGATGTTGCACAGATGGCCAGCGCGATCGCGTTTAGTTTGCAGATAGCGTGCATTGTGTTCGTTGACCGTCGCATGAGAGGGCAATCGGTCGATAACATCAATGCCTTCGCGACGCAGTGATTCTATCTTGAGAGGGTTGTTGGTGATCAGTCGTATGCGTGAGACGCCCAGTTCGTTCAGTATGGTGGTTGCTGCCTGATAGCGGCGTTCATCATCTCCGAATCCCAGATTCTGATTGGCTTCAATGGTATCCAGTCCTTCGTCCTGCAATTGATAGGCGCGTAGCTTGCTGGCCAGTCCAATTCCACGACCTTCCTGAGACAGGTATAAAATGAGCCCACCACCAGTGCGAGCCATACTACTGATGGCCCCATTGAGCTGTTCTCCGCAGTCACAACGCAAGCTGCCCAGGATATCGCCGGTAAAGCATGAAGAGTGGATGCGAACGTCGACCGGTTTGCCCAGGTCCGGCTCTCCGACGGTGATGGCCACATGTTCAGCAGAGCCGTGGCGCTCCTTGAAAACGGCAAGCTCGACACTGGCCGCATCAGATAATGGAATTCGGGTTTTGCTCATGGCCATCAGATCGCCTGTGTCCGGACGTGCGGATAAGGCATCCGTGACAGTGCAGCTCAATATCGAGCCGGGGCCAACCGGATGTGGGTAGAGCAGCAGAGCTGGCAGTGCATGAGACTGCTGAGCCAGGCGTAGTCCGGCAATGGCAGCTTCGTGCTCATCAGATTGCCACTGTGCGGCATCCGGAAAATTGCGTTCCAGAGTGTGCAGTCCAGCCAGTTTGAGAATGCTCTGCAGTGAGGTATGCGGGAGCAGCTGAAGGACGGCCGCCTCGTCGTCTGTCTCTCGACCCAGCGCTCTGGCTCTGTTAGCAGAGACGATCAGTTGGCAACTGCCCGCAGCGTTGATAGCTTGCAGCAACGAAGGGGTCACTGTTTCTACCAGTGTTACAACGCATGAGCCGGATGTATGGCTTAGTACCGCCTCTCGGCCACGTTGTAATTCAACGATACATCGTTCGACTGCGAGCGGATCATTCATCGGCGGCATATGGTTTCTTGATATGGTCATCCGTGGCACGGCTATGTATTCTTGTGTAATGTCTATACGATGACATTGTTGATTTGGGTTAACACAGGCTTTGCGCCTTTTACAGACTCAATTTTGCGACAGAGCTATCGATAGTTGTCCAGCACCCCCGGAATTACAAAGAGCATCCCAGACTGATCGTGAGTAGCGAAAACCCACAAACACAGGCATGGGCACTTCTGCAGGCTGCTCGAATCCTGGCGGATCAGCATGCGTTCGCAAGGAATGATTGCCTGAGTGAATCGACAACTAATGGGGACAATGGTTCCTGTAGCTTTGTATTCAATCTGCAAAGCGGTGCCGTTGATACACTGGCGGGGCAGATTCATGATGCGGATCTCATTCATAGCCCTCTTGAGGGGTGGCAATATAGCAACGCACTGCCGCAGGCCGCCAGGGACATGCTGGATTTGTATCTTCCGGTGCTGGGAACTGCGACTCAGACCCGTGTGGTGATCGGGCATCTGGGGCAGAGTATCGATGCGCGTATTGCGACTCTGGATGGCGATGCCTTCTTTGTCACTGGCGAGGAAAATCGCAGGCATCTGCACCGGCTTCGTTCACTGTGTCACGCCGTGGTGGTGGGAGCCGCAACGGTAAGCGCGGACGATCCACAGCTAACGACGCGAGCTGTCTCCGGGGCCAGCCCGGTCAGGGTCATCATTGATCCGCAAGCGCGAGTCTCACAAGATTCCAGAGTGCTGCACGATGGCGAGGCGCCGACCTGGTTATTGCACGCTGACACGGTAGCACTGGACTCTCTACCGCAATCCGACGGGTATCGCCGGCTAGCCGTGCGCTCGATGGATGGTCGTCTGCAGCCACAGGATATTCTGGATGTTCTGGCGCAAAATGGTTTGCGACGAATTTTCGTTGAAGGTGGTGGTGTCACCGTTTCACGGTTTTTCAATGCACGCTGCCTGACTCGATTGCAGATCGCCACTGCACCCTTACTGGTTGGCGAGGGTATAGCCTCCTTGCAGATTCCGGGGGCTGCCAGCATGAAACTGGCTTTGCGCCCGGATTTTCGCCTGTACCGAATGGGACAGGATGTCATGTGGGACTTTGAGCTCAGTGATGAACACTGGGATTCAGTGTCACCTCAAGAGCCGTCGAACTCGACAGAGCTGCAACGTTTGCTGTGATCAGTGAGCTTTTTGCGCAGGAGAGCGAGCCTTCAAGGCAAGGCCAGTAAATCCACATGACCGACAGTCAGCTGTGACATTGATGTCGAGTTGAATGAATTGCGGGCCGTCTGCCATTGATCGATAACCGCCCTTTCGCCAGAGTGTTGTTCAATGGCAGCAGCTGCCCAGCCTTCAATCAGTGCCGCTTGTAATTCCCTGTGTGTCGGGCTCAGGCCCCAGTCACTAGCTGTCAGAGTCACCGCTTGTCGGGCTTCCAGCAAACTGGCCAGGTATTGGCCGGCTTGCGGTCCCAGGGCTGGACCAAATCCCTTGTCACTGAGCTGATGGGCATTGAGCAGCTGGCGCATCAGCGAGTCAGTTTCAGTGACCGGTTGCCAGTCGATGTGGCCGTTATAGTTGAGCACGAAGAATGAGGCACAGCGGTGACTGATGCACAACCTGGCCAGTTGGTCCAGCCAGCGGCGAGAGGTCAGGTCCAGCAGGGCCGAGCCGGTGACAAGATCAGTTGTCTCGAAGGGCAGTTCCGCCAAATAATTAGCAAGATCGCTCTGCTGCCAATGCACCGAGGCACTGAAAGTCTCATTCGACAGAACCAGTGCATCGTTTGCGTGTTGCACTGTGATGTCGTTTGAGGTGGCCCACAGCGATAGGATATCGGGCAGCTGTGTCAGCAGTTGTGCATCGTTGTCCACCAGTGTCCAGTGCTGGTCATGGCCGAGCAGAGGGCATAGATAGCGCAGGTTTGAGCCCGTGCCAGTGCCAAAATCCATGATATGCAGAGGCGTTTGCAGCTTCGCCCAGCCTTGCAGTGATTCGCTCAGCACACTATCTCGTGCGGTATGGTCGGCCGGTTCGCGCAGGCTCAGCCATTGCTGGCTGAAGCCACTGGGGGCCTGCGAGGGTTCATCGTTTACCATGTCAGAGCTGCCTCGAATTCACGGGTGGACTGCTCCCAGCTTTGCAGGGAGGTTCTGGCAGTTTTTGCAGCATTCTGTAGAGATTGTCGCAAGACATCATCCTGCATGAACTGTCGCAGTGCCTCGGCCAGTGCGGTGGCGTTACCCGGTGACACCAGAATTCCGGCACCGGTGGGGATGGTTGACGGTATGGCACCAGCATCGCTTGCAACAATGGGCAGGCCACGGGCAATAGCCTCGACCAATACCATGCCGTAGCCTTCATGATATGAGGCGAGTACGAACAGGTCAGCTTGCTGATACAGCGCATTGAGTGTTGCCTCATCGGCTTCACCGGTAAAGCTGACCCGTTCCCCCAGATCCAGCTCATGGCATTGCCTGAGCAACGCCTGGGCGGTGTCGGCATCACGCTCGAGGCTGCCGGCGCAGGTCAGATGCCACGGCAGCTCCTTCAGCTGCGCCATCGCTTCAAGCAACACATCATGTGCTTTGCGCTGGGTCAGTGTGGCGACACATAGCAGATTGAAGGAATCTGGCGATGCACCCCTGGCCAGTGGTGCTATGTCGGTTCCCGGGCAGACGGCAACCATCGCCGAGTCGGGCACCTGATAATCACGCAGCGAATCGGCGGTGCTCTGACTGGTGGTGATCACACGTTGTGCATAACGCAAAGCCGCCTTTTCACTTTGCATCAGCTGCTCAGATGTTGCGCGGCTGTTGCCGGTTTCCAGTGCCAGAGGATGGTGAATGAGTGCAACCAGCCGTAAGCGGTTCTGGTGCCGGGCAAGTTGTTCAGGCATGACGCTGTAGGCTAAGCCGTCAATGACCGTCAGCGCCTGATCGGGCAGGGCAGCCAATTGTGCACCTGCCTGCTCCAGCTCTGCCGCATTGGGAAAGGGGTAGGCACCCTCGAGTGAGATTAGCTCGACGTGCCGGCCCATCGCCCGCAAGCCTTGCATGATGCGCTTGTCGTAGCGGTAACCGCCAGTACGGGTATTGATATCACCGGGTACCAGCAGATACACGGTGTCAGAAGACTCGTTCAAGCTTGAAGCTCACCTTCGAAGGCGGCCCAGGCAATATGGGACTCGTGCAAGGTCACTTTCATGGCGCTCAAGCCCTTGGCAGCAGCACCCAGATCACCGGTCTTGATACGATCAGCGATGCGCTGGAAAATCACGGCGGCCAGAAACTCCGTCGTGGTGTTCTTGCCGGCAAACTCGGGTACTTCATCCAGATTTTTGTAGTTGAGCTCTGCGAGTACAGCGGCGAGTTGCTGGCTGGCCAGACCAATATCAACAACCAGACCATCGTCATCGAGTTGTGGACGACGCATTTCCAGATCAACCACATAGGTGGCCCCGTGCATGCCCTGTGCAGGGCCAAAAATTTCGCCCTTGAAGCTATGGGCGATCATGAAGTGTTCTCTGACGTTCAGGCTATACACGTGATACTCCGTTAATTTTCAGGTTTGATGGTATCGGATACGATGGCAAAGGACGTTCTCGCCCTTGCTGACTAACTGACCTAATGTCTCTGGCAGAGTTCGAAAGTCGCTCTCACCACTGATCAGGCAATCCAGCGTTGCATCCTCGAGTAGTCGCATGGCCAGCGCCAGGCGTCGTTGATAATCCCAGCGAGAGCGTTGCGCAGGGGCAATCTGTCCTACCTGTGATGAGCGAATCTGTAGTCGTTGCGAGTGAAAAGCCTGACCAAGCGGTATTGATACGGCTTTATCGCCATACCAGCTCAGTTCCAGAATGGTTGCCTCGAAACCGGCCAGTTCAAGAGCTGTTTGCAAGCCTTGCTCGCTGGCAGAGGCATGGATAACCAGGTCACGCTCATGGCTTGCCTGTGCTGGCAACTTGAAGTCGACCCCCAGCTCTTGTGCTATGGGTTCGCGGTGTCTGTTGATGTCCACCAGTTCGACTTCGCAGCCTGGTATGGCCGCAGCCAGCCAGGCCACCAGACAACCAACGACGCCAGCACCGACTACGGTTATACGATCACCTATATTCGGTTGAGCATCCCAGAGTGCGTTGATGGCCGTCTCCAGGTTCGCGCACAAAACCGCCCGTGCTGCAGGTATGTTTGAGGGGATTGGCGTGACCGCGTCGGCAGCGACAATGTAACGACTCTGGTGGGGATACAGGCAGAAGACCTCTTTGCCCAGCAGGTGTTCAGGTCCGGCCTCCACGAGGCCCACATTGATATAGCCGTATTTGACCGGAAAGGGAAAATCACCTTCCTGAAAGGGGGCTCGCATGCGCTGATATTCACTTGGCGGTACCGTACCGTTGAACACCAGTGACTCGGTCCCACGACTGATGGCCGAGTACAGACTTCGCACGGTAACCTGTGTCGGAGTGGCGGGCGGCAGCGTGAGATTGCGTATCTCGGCCTGCCGTACCCCGGTAATCCAGAAAGCTTCGGCGTTCATGATGTTATTGATACGAGAAAATCGGGCAGTATAGCCTGTGCTACTGCCGTGCATTAATCGAGTCATGGGAGTACCGGTTTGCCGTTGGTTCGCCTATAGTGATCGGCCACGCACACCAGTTGTTGACGATTGTGAATCCGGTTCGAGGCATTATCCTCAAAGTATTGTCAGTCTTTGTATTCGTGACAATGTTCGCTTGTGTCAAGGCGGTTGCCGATGAGGTACCGGCAGGTGAGGCGATGTTCTTTCGCTCATTTTTTGCCATTCCCGTACTGCTGGCATGGCTGGTTTATCGTGGCGAGTTCCCGCACAAGCTGGTAGCTGTCGATCCGATGGGGCATGTCTGGCGGGGAATGATGGGAAGTTTTGCGATGGGCCTGGGGTTTCTGGCTGTGGGTTTATTGCCTTTGCCAGAAGCCGTTGCTATCGGCTACACCGCACCTTTCATGGTCACTATTCTGGCCGCCATGTTCCTTGGCGAGCGAATTCGTCTGGTGCGCTTCGCCTCGTTGTTGCTGGGACTGTTCGGCGTTTTTCTGGTGGTTTTTCCCACGTTCTCCAATACTGAATTGACAGCGGCGACAAGACTTCAGACCATTGGTGTTTTCGCAGCGTTGATGGCGGCAATGTTTTCAGCACTGGCGCAGGTATTTGCACGCAAGCTGGTGGCGACAGAAAGCACCGGGGCAATCGTTTTCTATTTTTCGTGCATGTCATCGCTACTGTCGTTGATGACGCTGCCGTTTGGTTGGGTGGTGCCCAGCTTGCCAGCCCTGGCTCTGCTTCTGACAGGCGGGCTTCTGGGCGGTATTGGTCAGATTCTGCTCACCGAGAGTTATCGTCATGCTGAAGTTGCCGTCATTGCCCCTTTCGAGTACAGCTCCATTCTGCTGGCTATGCTGATTGGCTATTTCGTATTCAGTGAAGTGCCGACGCCGCTGATGCTGCTCGGTGTTGCTCTGATCGTCACTGCTGGCGTCATTATCATTCTGCGTGAAAGGCGTCTGGGTATTGCACGCATTCCGAAGGCGAAAGGCGCAGTACCGAATCAGAGTTGAACACAGAGTGTCAGCCTCCTTCAATTGGGGGACGGCTTGAGTGCAGAGAGGGTCCGGATGACAGCGGTATGACAGAATTGGGATGAATTCGTGTATAAAACTGTTTGCGTGTGAGAGCTTAACGCGCTACGTTCAGGAGCGTATTATCGACCTTGTAGTGCGGAAAGACTATACGGCCGCTCATCTGAGCGAGATTCTCGTGAACTGAACTGGAAGAATGGACACATGCAAGTGAAATCCTTACTACCCATACTTACTGCATCTGTGGCACTGGCTTTGTCAGGTACCGCTAATGCAGAGACGCTGCGACTGCTGACCTGGGGATCCTACGCTCCGGATAACATCATTGAGATGTTTGAAGCCAAATATCCCGATATCGATGTTGAAGTTACGTATTCCAACAACGAAGAGATGATCGCCAAGCTGCGAGCCACCGGTGGGGCAGGGTTTGATCTGGCACAACCCAGTCATGATCGCATCTACGCTGCGCAGCAAGAGTTCGATATCTACAAACCGTTGGATCTGACACAGATCGATATGGACAACATGACGCCCAAGTTGCTGGATGGTGTCAAGGAAAACGCCACTATTGACGGTGAGGTCTATGCTGTTCCACATCAATGGGGCACAACGGGCCTGATAGTCAACAAAGCCGAAGCTCCGGATGTCAATAAATGGGGCGACCTGTGTGACCCGGCCTACAAGGGCAAGACGTCCATGCGTCTGAAACGGACCATTTTGCTGGCAACGGCCTATTCTCTGGGCGAAGATCCGTTTGCAGCCTATGCCGATCTGGACAAGTACCAGGGTATTCTTGACAAGGTCACAGACACGCTCATCAGCTGTAAGGAAAACATCAAGACCTACTGGCAAGGTGCAGATGATCTTTCAGCCATGATGCTGTCCGGTGAAGTGATTGCCTCCGAGTCATGGGACTCCACAGCCTACAAGCTGTTTGGCGAAAACCCCGACATCATGTTTGTGCCACCTGAGTCTGGTGCTCTGGCCTGGATCGATACGTTCGTATTGCCACGCAAGGGCAAGGCAGACGATGCGGCTTACAAGTGGATCAACTTCGTGCTGCAACCTGAAGTGGTTAAACTGATGTCAGCCAGCACCGGCGCCATCGCAGCCATAAATGGCGCAGCAGATTTACTGCCAGAAGACAAAAAAGCGGCTGTTAATGCAGCGTTCACAGAAGCTGACATCAACAACCTCAAGTTCTTTGCCAATATTCCAGCCGGTGTGGAAGATATGGAAGGCAAGGCTCTGGAAAAAATCAAAGCTGCCACTGGCGGTTGATTCTGACGTCTGACATTAAAAATACCAGCAGGGACTCATGACTGATCACGCGTACGATCTCGAATGTATCGATATTTCAAGAAAATTCGGGAGCGTACGCGCGGTCGATGATGTTTCCCTGAGTATTCCTCGTGGGAGTTTCTTTTCCATTCTGGGGCCGTCAGGTTGCGGCAAGACGACCCTGATGAGAATGATCGCAGGCTTTGAAAAGCCGGATCATGGCGATATTCGCATCAAGGGATCCTCGGTGCTCAATGCAGCTCCTAACAAGCGCAATGTGAAGATGGTCTTTCAGCATCTTGCCTTGTTCCCCATGATGAATGTCTATGACAACATCGCCTACGGCCTTCGTTGTTCAGGTACATCCAAAGCAGATATCCAAAAGAAGGTGCATGACGTTCTCGAGCGTGTCGCCTTACCTGATGTTGCCAAGCGTGACATCGGACAATTGTCAGGTGGTCAGAAGCAGCGAATTGCCATTGCGCGCTGTATGGTTCTGGATCCGGATGTACTGCTGCTTGATGAGCCTCTGGGGGCTCTGGATCTGAAGCTGCGGGAAGCCATGAAGATCGAGCTGAAGTTGTTGCAGCATCAGTTCAACACCACTTTTGTCTATATCACGCACGATCAGTCTGAAGCTCTCGTCATGTCCGATCAGGTTGCGGTCATGAACAACGGGCGGTTTGAGCAGGTGGGCACACCTCAGATGCTGTACCAGCAACCGGCCACTGCCTTTGTTGCAGGTTTTGTCGGTGATTCAAATATCTGGAAGGCTAAGGTAACAGCCGTGAGCGCCACGGGCGTTACCGTGTGTACTGGAGCAGGCACACAATTACAGGCCCGCCTGTCCGCAGAACAACCCTGCCGGGCAGGTGATAATGTTGTCATCTATGTACGGCCCGAGTTCATGCAGGTACAAGCACTCGGAGCTATCGAAGGCCAGGCAGTTAGCGAACTCAACACTTTGCAAGGTCACGTTGATAGCGTTCTGTTCAACGGTGCGAATAGCCGCTTGCTGGTGCGTACGCCAGAGCAGGCTCTGGTCGAGGCCGATGTGACCCTCACGGGAGGCAGCGACGATATCAGGCCCGGGGCTGCCATCGCGCTGCAATGGTCCAGCCAGCAGACACTGTGTTTTCCTGAATCCTCTGTAGCGGCGCGCTGAGTATCGTGACTTCAGATATTCGCAAGTTATCCCTGTTGCTGCTGTTTTTACCGTTCAGTCTCTGGATCCTGTTACTCATTATCCTGCCTCATATTGGCATGGTCTATCTGTCGCTACAGGAAAAGGTGGCGCCGCGAGTCTATGAGTTCGGCTTTGCCAATTACATCGACTTCTTCATGGAGCCCATTTACTGGAATACTCTGATAAGAACGGGTTTGATGTCACTACTGGTGACATTTCTGGCTCTGCTTATCGGTTTTCCGGTTGCATACTATATTGCCAAGCTCGCTGGCAATCGCACCAAAGGGACCTTGTTCATGTTGTGCCTCATTCCCTTGTGGGTGAGTGATCTTATTCGAGCTTTCGGCTGGATTCTACTGCTGCGCGAATCGGGTATTGTATCCAGTGCGCTGGTTGGGGCAGGGCTTATCGATACCCCTATCGAATTTCTGTACACCGATGCAACCGTTATCATGGGACTGGTTTATACCGTCATCCTGTTCATGATTGTGCCTCTGGTCTCCACCCTGGATGGCATGGATAACGCCATGATAGAAGCAGGGTACAACCTGGGTGGCAATGGATTCACTGTGCTGCGCCGAATCATCATCCCTTATGCCATGCCCGGTATCGTCTCGGGTTGTATCGTGGTGTTCATGATGACGGCGGGCAGCTACCTGACGCCTATTCTGATGGGAGGCAAGAATTCCAGCTGGTTCACCGAACAGATCTACGATCAGTTCATCAGCCGGTATAACTGGGAGTCGGGTGCTGCATTCGGTTTTCTATTACTCGCCTTTACCTCAATTGTTGTCTGGGTAGGACTGAAATTGTCAGGGCAAACTCTGACCAGTACGGTTGCGAAAAGCTGATGAAAGTGTTCAATAGCAGGCTCAGCTCATGTTGATTCGTGGCGTTGGAAACGGGACGGGATCAGTTTTCTTCAAGCTGTATGTTCTGGCATTTTTCATTTTTCTGGCAGCGCCCTTGCTGGCGGCCGGTATGTTTGCGTTTAATGATTCGCAGTTCCCTTCATTGCCATGGCGCGGGTTCACGCTGGACTGGTTTTTCAATGACAGCGAACCCATGCTGGGCATGTTTCATGACCGTCGGCTCTTGCGTGGTCTGAACGTCTCGTTCATTGTGGCCAGTGCGGTTGCACTGTTATCGGTATTCGTTGGCACCTGCAATGCGTTTCTCTTTGTACGGCATAACTTTCCTGCAAAGAATTTCTTCTACATACTGATGGTTTTGCCTCTGGTTATTCCCGGCGTCATTCTGGGTATTTCCATACTTGCATTAGCCAGTAATGTCGCCAATGGTATTGAGGATTCACTGAATATCGAGCTTGAATTTCTACGCCCTGGCTTGTTACTGGTTATCCTTGGGCAGTTCTCATTCATTACCACCATCACCTCGCTGGTGATTACGGCACGGCTAAAGAAGTTTGATATATCTCTGGAAGAGGCTGCCTTTAACCTGGGTGGTAGTCGCTGGCATGTGCTGCGTACCATCACTTTGCCGTTTCTGCGACCTGCGATGATTGCTGCGGGTATTGTGGCGTTTCTGGTGTCCTTTGAAAACTTCAATACCACACTGTTTCTGGTGGGCTCAGATGCGCCATTGACTATCACCATGTACGATCGCATGGTCAAGGTGGGTTCTACGCCTGTGCTCAACGCGGTCTCTGTTTTTCTGATGCTGGGTTCTGGTGTGCTGGCGCTTGTATCGCTACTGATTCAGCGAGATAAATCCAATTAGGCGGGCATCAGGTTCAGTCGGAAATCATCATGCTTTACAGGTGATACTGATTTTTATATGTTGACAGAGTAAAGATTTTTATGCAGTGTCCCTTGGACCGCTTGCGACCCAGCAAGCGCGTCACGAGGAGAATATCGATGTCTAGAAAGACCGTGTTCACGGCTACCGTCGTATTACTGGGACTCTCGGCTTCACCAGCCATAGCAGAAACCACCAGCAAGCTCAGAATCCAGAATCATCAATCGCAGGAGTCGACCTCAGGTCGACTGATTGCAGAATTCGTGGATCAGGTTCACCTGATGTCCGGAGGTGAAATTGAAATCGAAATGTTCTATTCCTCTGCAGTCGTCAAATCAGCAGAGACTTTCGATGCGGCAGCCACTGGCATACTTGATTGCGATATGACCAACGGCAGCTATCAGACGGGCAAAAATCCGGCCTATCAGTTTGTGGCCGACACCATGGGGGGCTATGACACTCCGATTCAGTTTCAAACCTGGGTGAACTTTGGTGGGGGGCGAGAGCAGATCAACGAACTTTACGGCGAGCAAGGGATGACATTCATCGGTGCTCATGTGGGTGGTCAGGAAGCGCTGAATGCAAGTAAACCCATTCGCGGCGTGGACGACCTCAAGAATTTCAAGTTCCGCTCCCCACCGGGAATGGAGTCGGAAATTTTTGCCTCATTGGGTGCAAAACCTGTCGTGATGGACTTTACTGAAGTTTTCACGGCTCTGGAAAGCGGAATTGTTGATGGCGCAGACGCGTCCGGGCTTGCCGTCAATTTAGGCATGGGGCTCTACGATATTGTAAAACACACCACTTATCCCGGTTTTCATTCGATGTCTTCAGATCATCTTGCCTGTCGGTCAGATATCTGGAATGCGATGCCGGAGAAGCATAGAGCCATCATTGAGGTTGCTCATAAATCCCTGGCAATGGACTTGATCATGCAGACTCTGGTTGACGAGGGGGAAGCCTTGGGAGAGCTGGAGGGTATGGGCGTGACAACCTATGACTGGTCGGCTGAAGAGCGCGGAAAATTTCGTGATGCCGCCCGATCAGCCTGGGCTGAATGGAGCAAGAAAACCCCTGAAGCCAAGGCAATGGTTGAAAGCCATGAAGCATTCATCCAGAGCCTGGGCCTTTAGCCTGGACTAGCTGGACATTTCGTCTTCCAGGTAGACCTGGATGATTTCGTCGAATGAGGATTCTGCTTCGAAGCCCAGTGAGATTGCTCGCTGGGCATCGAAGTTTTCGGGCCAGTTGGCGACGATAGCTCGGATGGTTTCATCCGGCTCGCGTTTGATCAGCTTGACAGCATCGGCACCGACTACACGCTCTAGCGCCTCGATTTGTTGAGCGACAGTGGCGCAGAGTCCAGGTAGGTTGATGTTGCAACGTGGCCCCAGCTCTTCGGCGTTGATGGAGGCGGCCTTGACGAGAAAACGAATGGCTGTCCGGGGACTGGCGAACCAATGGCGCACCGTATCCTCGACTGGTAGCACCGCGGTTTTACCATTGATGGGCTCTCGCAGGATATTGGAGAAGAAACCTGAGGCCGCCAGGTTGGGCTTGCCCGGGCGAATGCAGATGGTAGGCAGGCGCAAGCCGATGCCCTGAACGATGCCGCGCCGATTACAGTCAGCTAACAGCAGTTCGCAAATGGCTTTTTGTGTCCCGTAACTGGTCATCGGAGTCAGATGAAATTCATCATCGATGCTCTCTGGGAAAGGGGCACCATAGACAGCGATTGAGGAGGTAAATACAAACTTGGGTGTATAGCCGTTGTTATCGTGCCTGGCGCGAATGGCGTCCAGCAGATAGCGGGTACCATCAAGATTGATTCTATAGCCCTTGTCAAAATCTGCCTCTGCCTCACCAGAAACAATAGCGGCAAGATGATAGATAAGATCTGGCTCATCGGCAACCAGCGCTTCGGCGATGCCTGCTTGAGTCATATCAACGGCACGAGTCTGTATTTCAATAGCGGACGTTTGAGCGGCGTCAGATATTGAGGGCTCAACGATATCGGCCAGCAATAGCTGAGTAATCGATTGATCGTCGATTTTTCCAGCTGCAATCAGATGAGCGGTCAGTTTGGAGCCAACCATGCCGGCAGCGCCAATGATGAGAATTTTCATGAGCCTTTTACAAACAAGCTAAGTGGGCTGACAGGGTACTATGCGACTGGCTTGTCTGACGAGCAGAACTGAGTTTGCCGCTGGATCTATCTACCTTCCAGGTAGTGAATGACCTCATGCAGATCATTCAGAATCTTGTGGCCCAGTGCGATAGTCTCGGCATCCGGTTGTACGAGTGAGGGTATCTGGATGACTTGCATGCCGGCGGCCAGAGCAGCTGTTACCCCTATGGGAGAGTCCTCCAGTGCCAGACATCTGGCTGGGTCTACCTGCAGTCGTTGAGCGGCCTTGAGGTAGATGTCAGGTGCAGGCTTGCCATTGTCAACCTGATCACCACAGGTCACATGCGTGAAGCGGTGCAGTATGCCGGAGTTGCTTAGCTTGGAGTGTGCCAGCTCAGTACGAGTAGAGGTCGCTACAGACTTGGGAATACCGCTAGCTTCAAGATAGTCCAGCAGTTCCAGAACACCGTTCATCAGAGGTACAGCCGTCAGAGTTTGTTCCTCGTAGAGCGACATCCAGTCCTGCATGAATGCCTCAACAGATATCGCTGCAGGCAGGTGATTACTCAATATGATCAGCGTGGTGGCATCGTTGGTCCCCAGCAATTGCTGATAAAGGGAGAACTGATCGCCGAGCTGATGCTGATCGCAAATCATCTGGAAGGTACGTAAAGCGATTGTCTCACTGTCGATGAGCAGTCCATCCATGTCGAAGATTGCTGCAATAGGCTTCATGGTGTTGGTGGCTATCGGGTTGTTGGTGGTCTGATGTTCTCAATGGTAACGTGATGCCTGCAACATTAGAAGCCGGAGCAGCAGGTACTCATGATCGATCACGTTTCCTACCAGGTATCGACAAACGTCACGGAGGCCGTCAATACGCGCCGTTCTCTGCGAGCATTTTTGCCAGACTCAGTGCCGCAAGAAACAATCAAGACGTTGTTGGAAAAGGCTGCGCGGGCGCCCAGTGGTACAAACATGCAACCGTGGAAAACCTATGTTCTCACCGGCGCCAGGCAACAGCAATTATGTCGTGAGGTATGTGCGGCATTTGATGAACGATCAAAGGACAAATATACGGGGGAGGTGCCGTACTACCCGAAACGATGGTTTGAGCCTTACCAGTCGCGCAGGCGTCAGGTTGGTTGGGAATTGTATGGTTTGTTGGGACTCGGGAAAGGCGATAGAGCAGGTATGCATACTCAGCACAGACGCAACTTCCAGTTCTTCGATGCACCAGTGGGCATGATGTTTACCATTCACCGTGATCTGGCCACCGGTAGCTGGCTGGACTACGGTATGTATCTGCAGAACATCATGTTGTTGGCAAGAGAGCAGGGCCTGCATAGTTGTCCACAGGCAGCGTGGTCTGGGTATCACACTGTGATCAGAGACGTGTTGTCACTGGATGCTGACGAAATTGTGGTGTGCGGCATGGCCTTGGGTTATGCCGATCCTGACGCTGTTGAGAATACACTGGTAACCGAACGAGCATCCTTCGAGCAGACTGTCAGTTTTCTGGAGTAATTTGTTCATGATCAAGTTCAGCAAGGAAGAAATCGAGCGGTTGACTCGCAAGATTCAACTGTATTTCAATGATGAGCTAGATCAGGAAATCGGACAATTTCCAGCACAGTTTCTACTGGAATTCTTCAGCGAAGAGATTGGTCCTTATTATTATAATCGAGGCTTGATGGATGCTCAGGAAGTGCTGGAGTCCAGATTGAATGAAGCCCTCTATGAGTTGGAAAAACCTATCAAGGATTGATGCCAGGTTGATGGCTGGCTATATTGTTTTTGACAATCAAAGGCTGATTTTGCTATGTGGAGTACTGAGATTTTACGGGTGTTGAATCTCAAGTTTCACTATAATAATACAACTGTGTGATCAAGGTTGTTTTCTTTGATGCTGGTGATAATACACAGAAGCAGGAAGAGCTTGCTGAGACATTGATTAGATCGTACACGTCTTTATATTGGCTACTGCGTCTCATTCGAGGTCTCGAGTTTTAGTTCGGTACTTGTATTATTATGCTTGTCCTGAACTGTAAATGCCTCGTTAAATCAAGTTGTTATATGATCATTACCAATCGCTAATAAATAGAGGTTTGCGGTCTTTCAGAGCATGACGTTAATATATTGACGCCATATTCCTGCGGCTGCGTTCTGGTTTCTGCGTGCAGTCCTTAAACTCTCTTCCCAAGGACTGACTCAATGATCTCTGTCAATACGCTGATTTTTCGCGTAGTTGTATTGTGCTTTTTTTTCGTACCGTCGGCTTTCGCAAACACCTATCTTGAGTCAGATGGAATCCTGATGCTGGAGGCCGAATCTCAGGGGGCACCCGGTGATTGGGATATTGAGCGTTCAATTAGTGGCTACTCTGGCACTGGCTACCTGCGATGGAATGGGTCAGACTCATTTTCAGAGAGTACTGCGGGTCGAGGAACCGTCATCTACAAGTTTCGTATTCAGCGTGCGGGTAATTACCAATTGCGCTGGCGCTCGCGCATCACGCGTGGCAACAGTGGCAGCGAGCACAACGATAGCTGGGTGCGCTTCCCCTCCGGCAAGAATATCTCTGGTGAGCAATCACTGAGTGGTTGGAGCAAGGTGTACATGAACACACTGAACAAATGGGCATGGCAGTCTTCGACTGTCGATAACGTGGGTCGTTCTGTGCGGCAATATTTCTCAGCCGGTGATCACACTATTCAGATTTCCGGGCGCTCGAGTGGTCATGCGATCGATCGCATTGCCTTGTATCGCTATTCCGATGTCGACTTCTCAGACTCGAAATTCAATACGCTGCCTGGTTCAGCGACCGTTGATGACAGTACATCTGACGATCTGCCGACACCGACACCGACACCGACACCGACACCGACACCGACACCGACACCGACACCGACACCGACACCGACACCAACACCAACACCAACACCAACACCAACACCAACACCAACACCAGAGCCAACATCAGAAAATGTGGCAGTTCCATCTGTTTCAGTTGAGGGCGATGATATTACCTGGCCCGCCATTGATGCCACTGTGATCAATGTGCACCGCGGAACAGGTGAATGGCTTGAGTCATTGCCAACGTCGCAAACGCGCTGGCAGGCACCTGCCGCCGGCACCTATTATCTGGTGGCTACCGGAGATGGAAGTTGGGAGACATGGGGTCGCTCAGAGACGGTAACGGTTGCATCCACCGAGTTGGATAGTGATCAGTCGCTTCAGCTGTCCGTGCAGGTTTATTCAGATTCTGCATTGGAAGTGTTCTGGAACAGCCCTGAAACTCCGGATACATTTTTTGAAATACAACGCAACGACGAACGACTGACTTCCGGGACTCAGCGCAGCTTTTTCGATGATGGTTTGCAACCTGGAACTCGATACGACTATTCGATTCTGGTCGTCAATGTGGCGGGTGATGTCTTGCTGAGAGAGCAGATTAGTGCCACGACCCTGGGAGGTGGCATTGATGAAAGTGCGGGCGATTCCGGCCTCGCTCTATCAGGGGAGGTGTATTCCCAGAGCGCTGTTGAACTGTTCTGGAATGTCGCTGGATTGGATGCCTCTCGTTCGCACACCTACCAGGTTTATGCTGGTGGAGAGTTGGTTGGAGAGAGTGAAGGCAGAAGTTTGTTCATCGAGAACCTGACAGCAGGAACAGCGTACGAGTACTCGGTCGCTGCCGTGGATGAGCAAGGTAACAGAACCGTGTCAAATGCCATTATTCTGAATACATACGAGGTGGATACTCCCTGATTTATTTGTAAATAATAGTTGCCATACAGTTATGCATCCTAGTGTTGTCAAAGAGGAGCAAGTAACATGTTTCTTGTAATGCAGAGTTGCCAGATTCATGGACAGAAGGAGTTTTTATGACGAGCAGAATAAATCTCACGTACGGCCGGTTTTCGCTTTCATGGGACATCATGAACATACTGACCAGAGCTGTTTTATTGACGCTGGCGGTAGTTGCCCAAGTTCATGCGCAGTCGAACGATGTTGAGGCGCCTGTATTGACCCTGCAAGCTCCATCTGCAGATAATGCGACGCTACAGAATGAGTTCATATTCTCTGGAACTGTCACCGACACGGGTGGATCGGGTTTGCGTGAGGTCAGATACTTGCTCAAGGATCTGGACAGCTCAGAATTTGTCAGTCCTGGCGGCGTGGTGGAGTCACCGCGACTACTTCGTACAGCCGATCTGGCACTGAGTAATGCCGATAACGGCACCTGGTCGATACCTGTCATTTTACCGGAGGGGCGTTACCGGCTTTATGTCCGTGTGCGCGACCAGGCCGGTAATTCGGTAGTCTGGGCTGTGCGTACAACATTCAGCATCGAGGATGGAAGTGCGATTGTCGATGAAACAGCGCCTGTGTTGGCGCTAGTTCAACCGTCTTCCGCTATCGACACATTAACCGTCGGCGCGCAGAACTTTATCGGCACGGCAAATGACGGCGATGGTTCTGGAGTTGCCCGAGTGTTCTACATACTCAAGAATCTGGCTGATTCCAATTATATTGATGATGCAGGGAATGTCGACTCGCCAAGAGTGCTGCGTGATGCGACGCTCAGCCTTGCTGCTGATGGTAGTGCTGATTGGTCACTTAGCTTGAATCTTCCGGCTGGACGTTACCGCCTCTATGCCTCTGTTGCTGATCAGCAGAACAACACGAATTGGTGGGCTGTGCGTCGGGACTTTACGGTCGAGGAATCTACACCTCCACCAGGCGGCTCAGTGTTCATTCCCGCTGCAAGCGATATCGTTGATCCACTTGCGTTTTATCAGCAAGATGGTTACGACACGGTTGACGTGATACGAATGGACTTGGCAACCCGCACGAGCGCTGGAACCTGTACTTCGGAAGATGAAAGCGGCTGCACTCTGGATGATGTCCTGGCAGATGTGGATGGAGACGACGATTTTACTGTGGATATCCCGGTGAAGTTCATTGCTGATGATTTTCCTGATGATGGTCTTGAGAGCAATGCCGGTCTTCGACAGCGAGGTGCCTCCACCCGCAAGGCACCGCAAAAATCTTTTCGTGTCCGCCTCACGGGGGACACTTCATTGTGGCGTCACGAAGAACGAATTCAGCTGAATAAACACCCCTATGATCAGAGCCGCATACTCAATAAGTTGAGTTTTGATCTGATGGCACCGATTCCACATTTGCCCAGTTTGCGAACCCAGTTTGTCAATCTCTGGATTGATGATGGGGACGGACCGGTTGATCAGGGCTTGTTCACGCATGTTGAGGCAGCCAAAAAGGAATATCTGATTAATCGTGAACGAGACCGCGATGACAATATCTATAAGGCTGAATTCTTCCTGTTTTCGTCGTCGGATCTTGCCGAAATGGCTATCGATGCGAGTGGTGAACCGGTGGATGAGGCGCGCTTCAATAGTCGCCTGGAAATCGAACGAGGTGACGATCACAGTAAATTGATCGAAATGCTGGCAGCGCTGAACGATCCGAATCAGTCGTTCGAATCGGTGCTTGATCGGTATTTCAATCGGAACAATGTGTTGACGTGGCTGACTGTCAATATGTTGATGGGGCAGCAAGATGCGGTTTCGCATAACTACTTTTTGTACAACCCGCTAGGCACTGAAAAATTCTACTTTCTGCCTTGGGACTACGACGGTACCTTCCGGACTGAAGCGTCACTGTCTACCAGTTTTGATGCTGCTGCATCACGCAATCGTCTCAATTGGGGATATGCACGATTCTGGGAAAATAACTTTATCTCCCAATACCTGCAGTTGCCTGGTATGCACCAGGCCTTGATAGAGGCTGCTGAAGAGTTGCGCGCAAATTATCTGACGAGCGCTATCATCAGCTCATTGACCGATTCCTATACCCCGCTGGTCAGGCCGATTATTTCCAGCGAGCCGGATATCAGTCAGATTGGAGGTATCCGCAGCCCAGAAAACATGGGAGTCTGGGATGCCAGAATTGCATCGTTGCCAGGCACCGTTGCCAGTAATCTGCAACAGCTCAAACGTTCCCCCAATATGCCATTGCCACCGTATCTGAAAGCACCGATAACAAGTAGTGGTGATGTCACGTTCTGGTGGACACCTGCATTTGAGGTCACGGGAAAACCTGTCAGTTACGATTTGCAGGTGTCATCTTCACCGGAATTTTCAGTGGGAACGATTGTGTTGGAAGCCACGGGGATAGCTGATCGAGCAGAAAGGGTAGAGCTGACTATCGATCAAGCAGAACTGCCGGCGGGCAGTTGGTATTACCGGGTACTGGCGCGCACCTCAGATCCCGTGCTCTATCAGATCGCCAGTAATGCTCTGTCTGAAGGTGGGCAGTCCTACCTGGGAGTACGCCGTTTCACACTGCCTTGAAACTAGCTTAAAGATACTGCCGCCGCTACGAGAGCTCCTACAGAGATAATGTAGGACTGGTAGCGGCGAACCTTGCTTATCTGCGCGGTGGTCAGATATTCATCATGCGTCGTCGATATGATCCTGCTGGAAGGACTCAACCTGGTTGGCCACCTCGTCGATATCCCCTCTGAAGCGTGCCAGGTGCAGTATTGCATCACCCTCATGCACAAGCGGTAATTCTTGCAGACCGATAATCACGCCGGCATTTCTGGAGTGAATAGGGTGGCGAACACCGGTTGATGGCTCTGCAATATAACCGACAATATCGTCTTTTCCCACCTGAGCGCCCAGCTTGACGGTGGACCTGAACATGCCACTTTCCGGAGCACGCAACCAGCTGCTACTGCGAGCCACGAAAGGTTCATTGGTTTTGCGGGAACTGCCGCGATTGTCCGGCAGCATTCCCAGTGCTCGCATGACATTAAGTATTCCTTGCACACCGGCGCGGATTGCCATGTCGTTGTAGCGCAGAGCTTCTCCCGCTTCATATAATAAAATAGGCACGCCCAACTCACTGGCGGAACCGCGTAACGATCCGTCGCGGACCGATGCATTCAGCATAACCGGCACACCGAACTCTCTGGCAAGGCGTTCGGTTTCCGGATCATCCAGGTCCGCACGAATCTGAGGCAGATTAGTCCTGTGGCCAGAGCCGGTGTGCAAGTCGATGCCGTGTGTGGAGACCGAGACGATTTCCTGCATGAACACGTAGGCTATACGTCCCGCCAGAGAGCCGGTCTCGGAGCCCGGGAAAACACGGTTCAAATCACGACGATCGGGCAGGTAGCGACTGGCTTGAATAAGGCCGTAGGCATTGACCACCGGTACAGCAATCAGGGTACCTTTGAGCCGAGAAACTGCTTTGGTTGCCAGAACCTGTCTGATGATCTCGATGCCGTTGAGTTCGTCCCCATGTATGGCGGAGCTGAGGAACAGTACAGGTCCACTCTGTTTGCCATGTACGACGTGTACCGTCATGCTCGTGTTGGTCTGAGCGCTTAGATTGGGCATGGGCACATTGATCATCTGCCGTGTGCCACTGGTTACTTCTGTTCCAGCGAGAGTGAATGGTTTACGCATGGTTTAACCTTCTTCCCGCATTGTTGATTCTGAACGATTCACAGCAGTTTCCACCTCGTGTTCGCACGCTTTGGCGACTAATACTAGTCGGCGGGTTGAATACAACCTTGAGTGGTTGGAGCGAATCGCGATTTTCATGGGCTAGGGTGAGCTTTAGGGAGACGATCTATAAGAAGCAAAGCTGAGGTAAATTGGCAGCGTTAAGCGGCGTATGCAACGCGCAACACCGGCGTGCGAATAATAGACTGCAATGGGTGAGAAAAGCCTGTATTTGCCAGACTTTGAGCGTGTTCAGCAGGGTTTTTCGATATAAATAACGCCAAACGACCTGCTTTCGAGCAATTTGTCGAAAAAAGATGTGTTTGCATACTTCCCTTTCTTCTTGAAACGTTATGTTGATGACTTGCCCGAGGGCTCGGGCAAGCGAAGAAGATCCCTTAATGGCTGGTCTTGGCTTGAGGATTAAAGTCCGGCAGTTTCCATTGCAGTTTTCAAATTTTCCAGAAAATCATCAAATGTACGAGAGTAAGCAAGAGCCCAGTTTGCATTGCTGGCGACCTGACCGCGATTCAGACCATTTCCATCAACTGCCAGTACTGTGTTCTCTCCAATACCGGTGAATGTGAGTGTTGATTCAATGATGCCGCTAAAACTGACAGACCAGAACCCAGGTGAAAACCAGGCCCAGAACTGATTGATATCCACATCGAGTTGTAGTGGTGCGGAACTCTCTTCGGTGACAATATAGCCGTTGCTCTGCAAGCTGCTTGTCAATGCATCACGCATCTTCTGTTGCACGGTTTCTCCCTCGGGAAGCTTGACTGAACCTAATGCCTTGCCATAACCGCTACGTTGCCGACCAATATAGGTTGCCAGGCTTTCGGGAGTCTCGGCGCTCAGTGTGCCGTCGACAGAGGGGGTTGAGGGGCTGGCAGGTTTCTGTTCAAACTGGCGATTGTCTTCAATGTTGGCAATGTAAATGGTGCCTTTGCTCGACGATCGGTTCTCAAGAGTTGTTGATGAAGGCCCTATGTCAATACTTCTTGTACCAGTCACGCAGCCGCTTAGAAGTAAAAGAGCAATGGGTACCAAGAGTAGTCGCGTTTTCATTTTTATTAAATTTTCCATTTTAATGTCGTGATATCGCAGTGTATGACATGCATTAATCTCCCTGCAATGCCTTGATAGGTTCTTGTCAATCGGGATTGTCAGGCTCGCAAGAGTTACCACAAGGAGCAAGTTCGAACCGGTGGTTGTTACCGGGAACCGGGATGCCCAGATGCCAATGACGACGGTGGTCATTCAAATGGGGACAATATGGGGCGGCTGCTATGAGCGGGGCGGGGCTTAGGTAACAGCCCGGGAGTCACAAAAGTCAGCATCTGAAACAGAACGGTTCATGAGAACGGTGCTGTCAATATCGATATCTGGTTGAGCGCTACTCAGTGCAGCGTGTATTCACCGGACTACCTCTAAGGTAACCCGGTGAATGATTCGAAGGCATGCCTTTCAGGCAGGCTATCTCATGTATTACAGTTTTTTAGAGACGAGCTAGCAGTTCCTGCTTTTTAGTACCGAATTCTTCGTCGCTCAATACTCCGGCATCATGCAGCTGTGCCAGTTTTTCAAGCAAGGCTATGATCTCGTTGCTCTGCACACCGTTTTTTGATTGTGCAGTACTGGTACCAGTGCCTGAGAAGTCAGATGAGTTATTGGAAGCGCTGTTGTTCTGGCTTGTTTCGTTTTCCGTTTGGTTGTTCTGGAACGGAGCATTTGTTTCAACCGGAGCCTGCGTAGATGCAAAATTGGCGTTTGGTTGTGAGCTGGTGTTTGCACCAGAAACAATGGGCAGGCTGCTGACCGAAATGGTGCCGTACTGACTGCTGAAGGTTAACGAGTTGTCACCTCCTTGCTGCTGACTGACGCCACCGACCTGATGATCGAGTGTGTCGTATACGGTTACATTGCCATTAACGTCGACCGCTAAGCGGTTATTAAACACGGCATATCGAGAATTGTTCTGGCTGCCACTGCTGTTGGGCGAGCCCAGACCATCCGGCCACCATTGTCCGTTACTGCTACTACTCGATGTTTCGGGGAACACCTGTGTAGTGGCCAACAGGTTGCTCAATTCGTTGCAAAGGTTGTCAACAGTTGCCTTCAAACCGTTGTTGAACATGTCGCCGACCATGGTCATGCCGCCGCGCATCCATTGACCGGAGCCGCCTAGCTCGGGGCAGTTGAACTGTGCCATGCTTCCAGAACCGTTGTTGACCGCAATCAGCATGTGTTCAACGGCACCAGTGCTGATGTTGTACCGACGGGCAATGTCGGTAACGGCATTACGCCCTTGGGAACTCAAGTTTTGCACAGCTGGCCTCACAGATCGGTATGGATAGGGTACTTCTTGCGCGAGTCTATCACTGTAGTGTAAGGGCTCCGCTATTCACAGAACTTAATACACCTCAGCTTTAGGGCGAGTTTGTTTCAGGTAACCGTTGATGTAGGAGAAGTTTTCATCTCCAAGTCAGTAAGTGTCATCGCTCCTGTGCCGGGGAAGCTGGCAATCGATATTGAGGAAATCGTAACTGGAGAGGCGCCAGGCTGATGAAGCACTACCATGGTGCGTTAGTAGATAGCTCTCATTAACAACGCGAGTTGTTGCTGGTCACAGTCGGTAGGACGTTTCCTGACTTGTCTAATCAGTGTCATCGGTATATTTTCAATCACATATCCAGGCGATGATCGCCGTCCGGAAACAAGAGGAAGCTGTTGAATCGACGATGAAAATTACAAAAGCTGAAGTATTTGTTGGCGGACCTGGAAAGAATTACGTCACGCTCAAGATAATGACGGATGAGGGCATCTATGGTCTTGGGGATGCCACGCTCAACAATCGGGAAACGTTACCGGCTGCTTATCTGGTTGATTATCTGATTCCTTGCCTGATCGGAAAGGATCCCTGCAACAGCGAGGACCTCTGGCAGTATTTTTATCGAGGAGCCTATTTTCGTCGAGGCCCTATCGCCATGGCAGCCTTTGGCGCCATCGATATGGCGCTGTGGGATATCAAGGCCAAGATGGCGGGTATGCCGTTGTATCAACTCTTCGGTGGCAAGAGCCGTGATGGGGCCATGGTCTATGCGCACGCTACAGGTGCAGATATTGATGATCTGATTGATTCGGTCGCCAACTACGTGGACAAGGGCTACAAGGCGGTTCGGGTGCAGTGTGGAATTCCGGGGATGCCCTCGTCCAGTTATGGAGTTAGTGAAACCAGGGGAACCGTTGATAATTACATAACGGATTTCTCGGGCTCGGTGCCAAATGAGGAAATCTGGGATAGCGAAAAATACATGCGCTATATGCCTGAAGCGATGGATAAGCTTCGGGATACATTCGGTTTCGAGCTCAAACTGCTGCACGATGTTCACCATCGGTTACTGCCGCGAGAGGCAGCGCAGTTTGCCAGGGAAATGGAACAATACCGTCTATTCTGGTTGGAAGATCCGACTCCTGCTGAAAACCAGGATGCCCTGAGGCTGCTCAGGCAGCATTCGACCATACCGATAGCCATCGGTGAGGTGTTCAACTCTGTCTGGGATTGCAACAAACTGATTGAAGATGAGTTGATCGACTTTATTCGCGTAGCGGTTACCTATGCCGGTGGAATAACCCCGGTAAAACGCCTCGTTGATCTGGCCGGTATGCATAACGTTCGTACAGGTTTTCATGGTGCGCCGAGTCATTCACCAATTTCCATGGCGGCTCAGGGGCATCTCAATGCCTGGGCTCCGAATTTTGGTATTCAGGAATACCTGGTGCTGGGGACGCCAGAATGCGATGCGCTATTCCCGTCAAGTCACACAATGACCGATGGCTTGTTTCATGTCAGCGATGAGCCAGGTCTCGGCGTGGACTTTGACGAGAACGAAGCAAAGCGCTACAGCTATGTACAGGGTTTCCATCCGGTTGCTCGCCTGGAAGATGGAACGCTTTGGAATTATTGAGTTTCCTGCGACATAGACCAACACCTGACAGTGTCACAAGAATCAACAACAAGGGGTCTTTGAAAGCGCTCTGATTTGTCTGTGCACCGGTGATGTATGCCGGGGCGATACTGCAACCGCTGCTACTTCTGGACTCCTGGTTTGAGGGCTCCGGTGTTAGTTCTGGATACAGCTGATAATCCAGTGCCAGTTCGGAGATCTCAGCGTTGCCACTGAAGTAGCGATCGGTGCGGGTCCATACCCGTTCGGCAACCTTGATGCCCATAAGGCGTCCGGGGACGTCATCCACCGGCGGATGAATTCCTCCCCAGATGCGTGACAGACTGGTCTGGTCGGAGGCATCTCGGTAGGTGGCCCATTGCAGCGTGATATCAACACTGGGCCCTTGTTCGAATACCAGGAATTCATCTTTCTTTGCCTTGAATTCAGCCATGCCGCCGGGGAAGAATTCATCGCCTGTCAGATTCGTCAGGATCTCGGCTGCTGCTCGTGAAAAGGTTGAATGCCCGGATACGTAGCCGGCAAAGGGTGGTGTCACAAAAGTCGGTCGCTGATAGGGCCACCAGTTCTCGAGCAGAATCCAGCCGACCCCGGCTGTGTCACTGGCAGGGTCGCGGATGAAGGCTGGGCCGCGCCAGGCTCGAACCTTGATCTTGCCGATGTCGCGGCCGCCATTGCCAGCCAGTGGATCACCCGCTGCGACGCTTTCGATGAGTCCGGTCGTCAAGGGAATGCCTTGAGCATGGTAGTTTGCAGCGTCGATGTCTGTACTCTGACCGAGCGAGGCCATGTAGCGAATGGCAGAAATGGGGCGAATGTAGTCATAAGCGCCCTTGTTACTCCAGGCCGCAATGGCACTGTCGTGCATGGCTGCGCCGAGCAGGAAATAGGTTTTCACATCGAACGAGAGGGCATCCACTTCATCGCCCTGGCCGCTGAAGCGTCGTTTGAAATCCGGATGGTCGCTGACCGCCTGGTTGTAGATGCGAAACCAGTGACCGGGTGGTGTTTCGCTGTCTGGGCCATCGGCCCAGAATTCGGCCAACACACGTGTGTAGTCGCCTCGAGGTACAAGTTGCTCGGCATAGGGATTACCTGTGGCCGGATTGATTGCATGGCCCAAATCTGCAGAACCGCCCTCCAGAGGATCGTAAAAGGCTTGTAGTGCGGCTGAATCGTCCGGTAATGCGAGTGAGTTACCCAGGCTGCCTGGCGAGATATCCCACATGACCCCGTCGGCTGGGGACAATTGAGCTGACCAGAGTGCAACGAGGGCATGATTCCACTGATAGTCCTGATTGCTTGAGGGGTCATCACCCAGTTGGGCTGGCAAGCCGGGGTCCAGGTAGACGGGGAAGTCCTGACCATCACGAGAGATCTGGCTGAGATCGGCAGCTGTGAGAGAAAAAGTGGCAACCTGTGCCCATTCGGCACCCAGAAAACTGGGTGTGGTGGTGACATTGCCTGATTGATCAATGAACGTATCCAACTGCAATGGCTGCCAGCGGTTCGGATCTGACAGCCCGGGATTACCAGCCTGGGTCGGGTCCAGTGGTGTATTGATAGGCAGGTATTCCAGATTGCTATAACCCTCTTGTTCATTGGAGCCGTCTGCGTTGCCATAATCGATCAGGCACTGGGCTATCGCATTGCCTAACACCTCCGGTCGATTACTGATGGTGAGATCAGATGCGATATCGTCCGCATTGAGCCCCAGTGTGGCAAACAGCTCGTCCAGATGCTGCAGGGTGTCATCGGCACCGGGTGAAAAGCCGAAACGATGGTGCAGCAGACGATAGGCTGCAAAGCTCATGGCCGTTTCTCGTGCCTTGGGCTTGTCGGTTTCAGAAATCGCCTGTAAGGCTGTACGAGTAGCGGGAGAGAGAGCGCAGTTGAAACCGTTTCTCTGTGCTCGTCCCAGCAGGTAGGGGGACGCAGTGTCGTCATAAGCTGCCCAGGCATCGTAGAAGGCGATCGAGGTATGGAAAAGGTTTCGGGCATGGACCGTAGGGCGAGCAAGGTCACGCCGAATGGCATAGAGCAGAGCCTCATTCCAGTTACGGGCAATGGACAAGGTTGGATCGTAAGCTGGCGCGACCACCTCGGGGGGCTCTATCACTTGCGCATGAGCCACCAGGCTTGTATTGGTGCAGACAAACACCAGAACGCCTGCCGGTACAAATTTCCAGCAGCGATGAGACGATGGTTTGGTAGTGCCGAAGAGTTGTCGCATACGGATCCCCATCATTGAGTTTGCATATCTTGCCGTTGGTAAATGTTTCACGGACGAAGTTCTGTTGAAATAGTCTCTCCGAAATTCATGGCAATACCCGGGTTATCCATAAAGGCTGAATCTCAGTGTTCATCGCGTGCACGGAACCTGCTAATCCAAAAAGGGAGCAGTCTGCTTCGATCAATCCGGAAAGAATTCTGAATATCAAGACTAGTGCCTGTCAAAAGCGGTCAAATTGCCGTGTATTCGACGTTCAACATGGATATTCTGCAATAAAACTGCCATTAGGTTCTGGGGAATATGACCATGCGCAATAAATTATTAATGACTAGTCTCTGCCTCCTGTTAGGCGGTTGTGGTGGCGGTTCGGGCGGATCAGTTTCTTCGGGCGAAGGCAACCCGACTTTCGAAGATGGCTCAAATGGCGGCTTGGACGAGGGCGGGGAAAAAGAGTTGGTTGCGCTTGGCGTCGACTCGGTCCGCTATCGGATAACTATCGAAAATGACTGGGGCGTAGAGGATTTTCCACAAGGATTTCCCGATGACGCTCATCTGTCCTTGATAGGGGGTGCCACGCATAACATGGCTGTGTCGTTCTGGGAGATCGGGGAGCCGGCAACTCGCGGTATTGAAGACATGGCCGAGACCGGAATGATCGATATATTTCTTGGCGATGAGGTCGTTCCCGCCATCGAAAACGGTACCGCAGACTCACAATTTTCAGTGCGTAATTACACGGACCCAAAAATAGATGGAGTGCCGGGCACGACAGTTTTCGAGTTGCAGGTGAACCGTGCTTATCCGCTGGTCAGTTTGGTGACGATGCTTGGACCCAGCCCCGATTGGTTCGTCGGCGTCAGTGGTGAGCGTTTATATGATGACACCCTGGGTTGGTTGCCGGAACTGAAGATCAATTTGCCATTGATGGATGGCGGAACCAAAACGGACGTTACGCCCGTGATGGGTGGCCCCGATATCATTCCCGGCGTAGCAATCGGCTACGTTGTCTACGATACGCCTACCGGTACTTACCAGCCTAGCGATGTACCTCAGATGGTGGCACGGTTACGATTTGAGCGAATTGAGTAATAGCCGGTGAAACGTGAGAGTTTCAAGGTGAGCTATGCAAGGTCGAGATGTCAGTGGTTGCTGACTCAATTTCAGCCAAAGGTGTCGTGATCGGGGGCGTTGTTTCGAATGCGGTACCCAACAGGCCTCTGATCGATTCCATCGGTAATGCTTCCGAGTCAGATGCGGGCATCATGCCGTCACTGAAGCTGTTACCAGGCAGCCTGTCCAGCAGCGCCGAATCGGATGAGAAAATGTGGATGGGGACATGCGAGGTGGGTGCCCAGCCAGCAATGATGCTGGCTGGTTGGTGGTCGCCGAGCACGATGAACAAGGCATCATCCGCATATCTGGCCAGGTATTCGCCAACCAGTTTCAGGTTCTGATCAACGGATGTGCCGTAGGCTTCTCGCACAGGCTCGGCTTTAGCCCAACTATGGCGTTCCCCATAACGTTGGGTGCCATCAAAGATACTGCCGTCTCCGATATCGTCCCAGGACTGATGGTTTGGCAAAGGCCCCCAGGGCGCGTGAGAGTCCAGTAAGCCGATATGCGCCATCAAGGGACCATCGGCTGTTGCACGAACCTGTCGCTCGAAGGCGGTGAGTGTGTATTGGTCCGGCATGGTAACGAAGCCAAAATCCTGGCCTTTGTAGTTCAATGCATCATGGTCGAAGAATCGATCTACCTGATACCAGGCACCTTCTACCCAGTCGGACTTTACAACGGGCAGCACGACAGAGGTGGTCCAGCCAGCTTGCTTGAACAAGCTTGCCAATGACTTGCGCTCTGATGAGATCAGACGGTCGAAACGGGCGTGATTGGTCAGGCGTAGCCCGGAGGCGACAGTGGCATGAGCCAGCCAGCTTCGGCCACCTCGAGTAGGTGAATCTATCCAGGCACTTTTAACATGCAAGCCAGCATTGCCGGTCTCGTTCTGGACTGATAGCAATCGCTGGGCCGCCGCATTGCTGAATTGCGGGCTGTCAACGAATGACCGTCCATAGGATTCGACATAGATGATGATGACGTCTCGTCCACTCAGAGCTGCAAATGAGGGCTGGTTAGCGAGCAGATCATCCTCTTGTAATAATGATGTGAACTGTGCTTGATCCTGAATTGCCCATTGAGTGTATTGAATGCGCTCAACCAGTTCGTCGGCGATAGCCCATTTGGCAGGTGGCAGAGAGTCGTGCTTGAGTGGCGTCATGCTGTTTACCATCGCTGTTAGCAGTGGCACACAGCAGATGACAATGTAGGTGTTTCGCCAAGGGCGACTGAGTCGATTCAGGTAACCCAGGCTGCGATACAGCAATACGGCTATCAGAAGCAGAACCAGGACGCCTGAACTACCCAGCGCGATAGCTTCAGATCTACCAAGCGTATCTGCTGTCAGGGTCCAGCCTTGCTGGATCAAATGCCATTCTGCCAATGGATTGAAGGCGCGGCCCAGTGCAGCTCGAGAAACAAGGTCAGCAAGACGAAGCAGTGACAAGCAGAGAACAGATGCCGTCACCAGTAGTCGGGTAACCGTAAACAGCGGTCTGTTCAGCAGTATCAACAGCAGGACGATGACCGGCACATCCAGTGGCAAGCTTGGCCATTGCGATAATGTGAGCTGATCCGGATGACCGGGCACTATCAGCAGTGCTACCAGCAGTGCGACGGCCAGAAGTGAATAGAGAGCTGCACGTCGATGAGACGTTGTCGACTTGGCAGTATTGGTTTGAGGCATGAATACGCTTTGGCGGAGTGAGGCTGTGAACAAATCGGATCATCACTAGGACCACAAACGGCTTGAATAGTTTGGCCGGCTTTGTGACTCTATTTGTTCACTGTGGGACGTGCATCACTTGGCATCAGCAGTGGTATGGATCATGACCGCGCGAAGCCTGTCGATTGGTTCACCGCTGACGATTAACGGGTTACCTGAGTGCAGACAATTGACAGGCTATAGCCGTTCACTGAATAGTTGCGGTAGTGTTGTCAAAAAAGGATAGCCCACTGTGATTCTGCACCTCACGACCATACTGATCTTTCAACTGATAGGCGAAACCCTGACTCGCAGTCTGGGCCTGATTGTCCCTGGGCCGGTTCTGGGTATGGCTCTGTTGCTCGGGTTCTTTATGGCTTTCCCCAAGGCAGCTGCGGCTATACAGCCAACAGCGCAGGGGCTTTTGTCCCATCTGTCGCTGTTGTTCGTACCGGCAGGAGTTGGCATCGTTGGCCATCTTGATCGCATGGGCACCGATGGCCCGGCCATTTTTCTGGCATTGGCTGTCAGCACCGCTTTGTCCATTACCGTCGGGGCTCTGGTGTTTGCAAGTCTTGCCAAGCGAATGGGGGCGGAGGAATGAATGAGCTGACGCAAGTCTGGACCTATCTGGCTGAAGAGCCGCTGCTCTGGTTGACCGCCACGCTCATTGCCTACAGCATCGGTGATGCTGCCTTCAGGGCATCGGGCAAACGGGCTTATGTCAATCCGGTTCTGATTGCGGTGACGCTGCTGGCGATTGTGCTGTGGAAGACAGCGACACCGTACCAGACCTATTTCGAAGGCGCCCAATTTGTCCATTTCATGCTCGGCCCGGCGACTGTGGCGCTTGCCGCTCCACTGTATGGCAATCTGACGAGGATCCGAAAGTCGGCTATACCGCTTATCTGTGCACTGGTGGCAGGCTCCGTTACTGCAATCTTCAGTGCTCTGGGGGTGGCATATGCTCTGGGTATTCGTGGAGAAACCCTGGTGTCCATCGCACCCAAGTCTGTTACCGCGCCGGTGGCCCTTGGTATTTCAGAGTCGATGGGTGGCTCGCCAACGCTGACTGCCGTGCTCGTTATTATCACAGGTGTCATGGGGGCGGTGATGGCAACACCGCTGTTGAATCTACTGGGCGTCACCGACTGGCGTGCCCGAGGATTCTCCGTGGGTGTCGCATCACACGGTATCGGTACTGCAAGGGCCTTCCAGGTGAACGAGACCGCAGGCGCCTTTGCGGGTATCGGAATGGGCTTGAATGCGTTGTTGACGACATTGCTTGCGCCATTGATTGTCACGCTGTTCACCTGAATTTTCATTCAATACAGGAAGTCATCATGCAAACCTATCTCATCACTGGTGCTAATCGTGGCATTGGCCTTGAAATGACCCGACAGGCTCTTGAGCTCGGACTTCGTGTCATCGCAACCTGTCGTGATCCGTCTAGCGCTGCAGAGCTCGCTGCGCTAGAGGGACTGCTGGATATACAGGCGCTGGATGTCACCGATCAGTCATCGGTGGATGCGCTGGCTGCAACGCTTACAGGTGTAGCGCTGGATGTCCTGATCAACAACGCAGGCGTCATGGCGACGCATCAATCGATTGATGACATGGACTATGAGGAATGGATGACATCATTTGCCATTAACGCAATAGCTCCCTGGCGGGTGTCGGTCGCATTCGAGCAGCATTTGAAATCATCGTCCCGGCCACGAGTGGCTACCTTGACAAGCCAGATGGCCTCTTTGAAGCGGGCAGGCAGCGATCGGGTGGCCTACCGGAGTTCCAAAGCCGCTGCCAACATGGCCATGCGTACCTTGGCACTGGAATGGCAGGCCAAGGGCATTACTGTCTGCAGCCTGCACCCGGGCTGGGTTCAGACCGATATGGGCGGCAGCAATGCAGCACTGGGTGTCGTGGAAAGTGCAAGCGGGCTGTTGGAGGTTATCGATGGCTTGAGCCTGAAGGACACCGGGCGATTTCTGGATTACGAGGGTGAGCGACTGCCGTGGTAATAATTTTCTGAAGCTGCCAGTGCGCCTGTCGAGTAACCTGCCAGCGTAAGCGTTCACGGCGTTGGAATAGCGTTTTCTGACTATGTAGGCTATTCTGAAGAAAAGGCCCTGCGAGTTTATTAGCCATCATCGTGCCCGATCCTCATCTATTAAATCCACCCCAAACGCTTGATGAGGCTCGCACTCAGATCGAGCAATTGTGGGGTGTGGTCGGTCAGTTAGAATCGATAGTCTCAGAACTTAAAGCGCAAAATGAGGAGCTTGTTGAACAGGTTCGAGAGCTGAACGAACGCATGGGCAAAAGCTCGCGTAACTCCTCCCGTCCACCCTCTTCAGACTCCACCTCGCAACGAGCCAACCGAAAAAAGAAACCCAGATCTACAAAACGAAAGGGTGCGCAGCCGGGTCATGAAAAGCACGAACGCCCGCTGGTACCCGAAAGTGATGTCGATCAGATTCAGCGCTATTTTCCGACCGCGGCCTGTGGCTGTGGTGGCTCTATTTTTGTCGATCCCGAGCCACGCTGTCGTCACCAGGTGTTTGATATCCCGGTGGTGCGTTTTTCAGTGATTGAGCATCAGCTGTTCGGTGGGCAATGCAACGGGTGTGGCAAACATCATTGCGCCCAGACTCCCGATAGCGTGCCTTCGGGGCAGATGGGCCCCAATCTGGTGGCACTTATCGCTCATCTGTCCGGGCGTTATCATTTGTCGATTCGTAATATTCAGGATTATCTGGTTGAGCACTGGCAGTTGCATTTCAGTCTCGGTGCCCTCTCTCAGGCTCAGGCAAAAGCGACGAGCGCATTAGGCGACCCGTACCGACAGATTGGCGATTTTGTTCGCCAACAACCCGTGGCGCATGCCGATGAAACACGGCATTTTCGCGGCAATGAGTGCCGTTGGCTGTGGTCGTTAGTGTGTGTGCAAGCTTGCTATTTCCTGACACAGGCCTCGCGCGGCAAAGAGGCTGCCGATAGGCTGTTAGGCGAATTCACAGGGTATTTGGTCACTGATGACTACGTGGGTTATAACCGTGTACCGGAAAGTCGTCGTCAACTGTGTTGGCCGCACCTGATTCGAAAATTCATCGATATTGCTGGACGGGTAAGCAATGGCGGCAAGATCGGACGCCGACTTTTATTACTTGCCCACGCGGTTATCCGCACCCGGCATCGATGGCAAGATCAACTCATCAACGAGGCTGTTTATTACCGGCGAATGCAGCGACTACGCCGCAGCTTTCACCAGACGCTGGAGCGAGGTGCCCGGCTACGAATCGATGGACGAACCAAACGTCAATGCCAACATCTTCTCAAGCGAGAATCGATGTGTTGGACCTTTCTCAAAGATCACAGGATCCCGCTAGACAACAATAGCGCTGAGCGTGCGCTTCGGCCCTATGTGATCTGGCGCAAGTTGAGCTTTGCCACCCAATCTTATCAAGGCGATCAGTTTCGTCCCTTGATACTGAGCATCGTGGGCACTGCACAACGGATAGGGATCTCAAGCTATCAGTTTATCCGCATCGCGTGTCACCAGTCGATGATTGAGGGCGAGGTGAAAGTGCGCTTTCCGTTTGATACGCCTCGGTTAGCGACTAGCTGAAAGAATCAGCTGCGGTTCCTACACCCCGCATGCGGGGCCGTGAACGGTTACCCTGCCAGCGTGGTCGTCAGTGTGCGGTAGAAATGCTAGGCCTGTGAAGGTTCTCGTCAAACTTCGGAAAAAATGATGGAACTATTCGATGTGATGACTGTTTAACTCTCTGTCATTCACATACCCCATTTCAGGAAAAACCGAAAATGTCATCATCGACCCAGAAAAGTCTGGCTGTTTTACGTATTGGATTGTTTTTGTTCATGATGGTCTGGGCTATGGAGAAGTTCGTACGTCCTGAAAGCTTTCAGGCCATCTTTGGAAAGTTTTACGGCTTCGACGCAGGGATGGTCATCATCTATCTCATCGGTGCAATTCAGGTGGGTATTCTGCTTTTGTTTGTGACTGGCAAGTTCAAGACCGTCAGCTACGGACTGGTGATGATCATGAACGTACTGACACTGCTGGTCTCGTATCGCCAGGTTCTGAATCCTTATGAAGGTTCAGTCAACCACTTGTTTGTTGCCTCCATTGTCATTGCGGCTGCCAGTATTGCCATGTTCATGGCAAGAGCAGACGATCACTTTCTTACGCTGAAAGCGGGTGAGCCATCTGACGAGTCCAATCAACTGGAAGTTGAAGCCTCGAACGCTTGAAGTAGCTGGACAGACCCGGCGAAGCCATCTGTTTTTGGCTTCGCCTTTCGCTCGTATCGTTTGCCAGTCAGTATTTTGCAAACCTTGTTCTGATGTTCTGATTCCAGGACAGATGACTAATCTGGAATATCGCTCGAACTGCTCTTTGCCAAATCGATAAATGCACGCAGGCGCGCGGGCATATGTCGTTTGGTAAGATAGTTGATGGTGTAGCGCGGCAGCTGCGGTACCTGTTTATCGAAAAGCGTTACCAGTTCCTTGCGGGCGATATATGGCTCGGCAGGTTTCCGGTAGACATAGGCTAAGCCAAGTCCCGCACTGGAGAATTTGATCATCGATACAATATCGTTAACCACCATGCGAGCGCGGGGCGTAACGTCATAAGGGGACTTTCGTCCTTGCTTGAAAGTCCAGGGCGCTAACCGGTCAGCGCGACCAAATCCGAAACGAATGCCGTCATGATCCGTTAGTTCTGATGGTTTCTCAGGAGTGCCATGGCGTTCCAGATAGTCGGGGGAGGCGACGAGCACCATGTCAAGAGCCGGGCCTATTTCTACCGCGTGGGTTTCTTGTTCAATCAGTGTCTGGGAACGAATGGCCGCGTCAACGCCAGAGGTCACCAAGTCGACGCGGGTGTCGTCATACATGACTTCCACAAGCACTGATGGATACAACCGCGCATAGTGGGCAATAACGTCGTCTAGAAAAAACGGAGAGCTGCTCCTGGGTGCAGACAATCTCAATGTGCCAGTAACCGCGTCTTGACTATCGCCCAGTTCATTGAGTGCATTTTTCAGGCTTGTTAATGAAGGTAGAGTCCTCTGGTAGAGCATCTCGCCTGCGCTGGTCAATGACATTTTTCGGGTTGTTCGCTCAATCAGACGCACCCCCAGTTGACTTTCCAATCTCTGGATAGCCTCACTGACCGACCCAGCTCCCAGGTTCAGATTATCTGCCGCTGCACGAAAGCCTTTAGCCTGCGCTACCTGGACGAACACGGCCACATCGTTAAGATTTGTGTTTTTCATTGTTCGATATATCGATCAAAGTGATACTGATATACCTATTTTATCAGACAATAATCATGTTCATACTGTGTTGCATGGAGCGGTGATAACGGCCGCTCTGCAATCAACAGGAGAATCCAGTAATGGCGGAAATTACCGAAATATTCGTTCTAAAAATGAAGGATCCAGCGCGAGCTGATGCAATTCGCGAACGCGCTCGCGAAGACTTTACTCAGTTGGAGGGGGTCACATCCTGGAAAACCTATGTCACGACCAACCCAGACAGGCCCACACTGTTCGCCGAGATCTACACATTCCCGAATCACGAGACTGCAAAGAAAGTCACGCCTCAGTTTGGCGAACGTGAACTGACGAAAGCCTTTGTCGATGAGATTGAAGAATTTGTAGTGGGTCAGTATTTCACTGAATATGTGTCCACAGAGAGGCGTTGAGATGAGTGATATCGAAGCACTGAAGTCAGCTCTGGCTGCGTGGATAGATGCTCTGGATGGCGG